>JASMLW010000421.1 GCA_030748485.1 Pirellulaceae bacterium | reverse complement strand
TTTCAAAACCTTGTACGATGGCCTTCCAAGGCCGTCGATTTTGGAAATCCTCGGGAAACGACGGCCTTGGAAGGCGCCTTGGAAGGCCATCGTACGGCAAAACATCGGTTTTGAAATGCCCTCTAATGAATGACGAGTGGCGAATGACGAATGGGTGACGATCGACGCGCGACACTCGTCATCTCTCAGCCACCTCGTCATTACTGATCAGAGGAGTTCGGGGATCGGTCGCCCGCCTTCGGTGACAATCGCGACCGGTCGTCCCCGCGAGTTGATCCAGTGTCCGCCGAGGTCGATTCCCAAGTGTCGATAGGTTGTGGCGGCGAGATCCTGAGGGCGAACGCGGCCGCTGCGAACATCGCCGGCTCGATCGTCACTCGAGCCGATCACCTGACCGCACGGCATGCCGCCGCCGGCGACCACCATCGACATGACATTCGTCCAATGGTGGCGTCCCGCCTTTTCATTGATCACGGGCGTGCGGCCAAACTCGCCCATCATCATGACGAACGTCGATTCGAGCAGTCCGCGCTGTTCGAGGTCGGTGATCAGCGCGTGCAACGCTCGATCGACTCGCGGCAACAGCGGCTTGAGACCTTTCTCGATTCCGCCCCAGCGAACATCGTCCCCGTGATGGTCGAAGTATCCCCAGGCTCCACTGACGAGCACAAAGGAGACGCCCGATTCGACGAGGCGGCGAGCCAGCAGGGCTTTCTCGCCGACGCTGGCGCGGCCGTAGGCGTCGCGAGTCTGATCCGATTCGGCGGCCAGGTCGAACGCTTTTTGCACCTTCCCTGACAGGACCATGTCGTACGCGCGGGCCGTGTTCTGGTCGAAACGCCGCATGGTGTTGGTGCGGTCGACGTCGGCTCGCAGCCGGTCGAATTGCCGCCGCAGCCGATCGCGGTCCGCCAGGCGAGGCAACTTGACGCCGGCCGGCAGGTTGAACTTCCCCGACAACTCCAAACCTTTGACCGGTTCGAATTGAGACCCCATGTGCCCGGCTCCCCAGACATCCGACGTCCAGCTCTTGGCCAGCCCCACGAACGCCGGCATGTCGGGATCGTTCGCGCCGCGAAACTTGGCGGTCACCGACCCCATGGAGGGAAATCCGCCGCCGTCGCGGCCGTCGTTTGTTCGCCGCGCGAGCGGATTGCCGGCCTGCATCGTGATCGGCGTATGATTGCTCGCGCGACAATCGACGGCTCTGATGACCGACAACTTGTCGGCCAGCGCCGCCTGCATCGGCAGGTGCTCGCTGAAATTCACACCCGGCAAGGCGGTCGGGATGACGCCAAACGGGCCGCGGACTTCGCGCGGCGCGTTCGGTTTGGGATCCCACATGTCGAGCTGACTGGGGCCGCCCGACAACCAAAACAGGATCACCGATTTCTTTGGTCGGGAAACTCCCGACTCAGCCGCCGCGGCTCGTTGAGCCAACAGTTGGGGAAGCGTCACGCCACCGACGCCGGCCAAACCTGTTTGCAGGAACCAACGCCGCGATCCGACGCGAATCGTATCGGACGCCGGAGCAAAGCTATTGAGTGATCTATGGCGTGAGTGGTGCAGTGAATGTGAGTTGGATTGTTGGGCGGACATCCGTCACCTCCCGTTGATTCGTTGTCAGACGACGATTGTATGTCACGATTACGGGTCGCCGCAAATTCAATTATCGATCTGCCGCGGCGTACCGCACCACCATTTCGGCTCCACTTTCAGCTTCCCGTACTTCGGTAGGGGCGTCCCGGGGGACCTTTGTTTCCAGCAGGATTACACCGACACCAGCCCGCCGCGCCAGCCGCGACAGCAAGGGGCAACAGCTCTATCGATGTCACGTCGAGCGTTTGTCTTTGGAAACGCGTAGCGCTTCGATCCCCCGCCCGCGCGCTGAGACAAACAATGGCCTCAAGCTCGCCAATCGCGTAGACTATGGACTCTTCAGACTCTTCGAATTGGCTGTTGCGTCGACGTTCTTACGCACGTTCTTACGCACGTTCTTACGCCTTATCTGTGGGAACAAGAATGACATCGACATCCCGACACGATTTCGATGGCAAGCCACCGCGCGGCGGAGGCGAGATGCGACCGATTCTGAAGTCGATCGCGAGCGCGCGAGATTCTTATCCTTCCGGGCCCTACGGCAACGGCTTACCGAAGTCAGAGTTAATCGCAATTAGCTCAGAACCTCCGTCGGATCAGCGCCCCACAGTTGTTCGCAAGCGCCCCACAGTTCGCAGGAAACGCGATCCCGTTCGCGACCGCCGGCTGTTGCTCGACCACTCCGCGCTCACCGGCTCCGTGATGGGCGGCGCGCTGGGCGCGAACCTGGGTTTCGCCGTCATGGTCATTCTCGGCTGGCACGTGTCGATTCCATCGGCGACAGTGATCGGGCTATTGTCGGGATCGCTTTCCGGAATCGCGTTAGCGCGGTGTCGAATCACGCAGTCGCGTCACGATCTCTTCGCGCCGCGATGACAACGCCGCCGGCGGACAAGTAGGTCCTTGTAGGTCCTGCCTGCCGGGCTGGACCTCGCGACGAAGTCGCGACCGCGTCGCCGAAAACGTGTTTCGCTCAATCACGCTCCAACTCGTCTCGATTCGAGCAGTGGAACGTGTTCGGTCGCGTCGCGATCGAACAGGGAGACGCGGGGCGACGTTAGCGTGGAACGCGGCAGCGCGGGGCGACGCGAGTGTGGAACGTTGCTCACGCGGCACGCCGTCGAACTCGGTGAGCCGTATGTTTGGGATTTGATCGGTAATGTTGTGCCCTTTCAGGGCGACGGGGTCGGGGATTTCCGTACCCAGGGCGGCGCTGCGCGGCTGCGCCGCTGCGCTCTGCCCCGGGCTGACATGTTGCGGCCCCTTCGGGC
>JASMLW010000420.1 GCA_030748485.1 Pirellulaceae bacterium | reverse complement strand
CGACTCATGACTTCGGGCCGCACGTTTGCGCCAATATCGCGCGCCGGGGCCGTCGGGCGCGGCGCAAACGAGCCGAAACGACCGTTCGCCCAGACCTCTATCGGCAAGAACCGAGGGCCTCTCGGCCGTGAAACGGCGTTTGTGGCGGGCTGGTGTCAATTATGACAATAGCTTGTCACTTGAGAGGGGCGAGTCGCAGGGCGGCCGGTGGGATCGTGAGTCGCTCGGGCGGTCCTTTTCGGTCGCATTGCGAACCTGTTTTTGGTATGCTGCTACGCATGACTCGACACGCATTATTGACCTGTTGTTGTTGGTTGATCGCCGCGCAGATCGCGTCGGCTGAGTGGTCGGTTTTCGATCCGTTGACCGACCCGCCGACTCCCGCGGTGACCGATTCGGAGTGGTCGCGTCCGATCGACGCATTCGTCTTCGCCAAGCTGCGCGATGCGGGGTTGTCTCCCGCTCCGAGTGCGGGCCGGCGAGTTTGGTTGCGGCGCGTCACGTACGACTTGACGGGCTTGCCTCCGACACCCGCGGAGATCGAGAAGTTTCTCGCCGATGAGCGGCCGGACAAAGAGGCGTTCGCCGCCGTGGTCGACCGACTGTTGGCCGCCCCGCAATACGGAGAGCGTTGGGGTCGGCATTGGCTGGACGTCGTGCGCTACGCCGACTCGGACGGATTCGCGATCGATGGCGAGCGCACCTCGCTATGGCGGTTTCGCGATTACGTGATCCGCACTTTCAACGAGGACCGCCCGTTCGATCAATTCATCCGCGAGCAAGTCGCCGGCGATGAGATCGACGCGGGCGAATACGGGTTGGTCGGAGTCAGCTTCTATCGGCTCGGTCCCTGGGAGGCCGACAATATGACGGCCCAACGCCGTCGGCAGGATTACTTGAACGACGTGACCGACGGCCTCGGAGCCGCCTTCCTCGGGCTCACCATCGGGTGCGCCAAGTGCCACGACCACAAGTACGACCCGATCACCCAGGCCGACTACTACAAGCTGCAGGCGTTCGTCGCGCCGATCCAACACGCGCGGATCGACGCCGGTTTTCTGCCGGAGGAAATGAAGCCGGACCTGAAACGGCGATACGAGCAAGCGGTCGGCAAGCGGCTGGGGAAGATCAACGAGATCAAGAACAAGATTCGCGGGCGGATCGCCAAGAAGAAGTCCGTGCCCGCCGCCGAGGTTTCCGACGCCGACATCGACAAGGCCGTCAAGGAGAAACAGGACGTCGTCGAGAGTGGCGAAGCCGACGAACTGAAGGCGCTGATGACCTCGCCGGATCACCTGCGGCCCGAATGGCGGTTTGAAGCGAAAGCTACGGCCATCAACAATCCCGGCGACGGCAAGTCGCTCCCCGATACTTTTGTGCTCAACAACGGCGACGTTTTTGATCCTGGCGAGCAAGTGAAGGCGAGCTTTCCGGACGTGGCGAAGGATTGGTCCGTTCCCTGGGCCGAACGGATCGCCGCCGCCGCCGATGCGCCGAGCGGCCGCCGGCGCGTGCTGGCCGAGTGGTTGACGAGCGACGCCAATCCGCTGACGCCGCGCGTGTTGGCGAACCGCATTTGGCAATACCACTTTCACGCCGGCCTGGTCGCGACCGCCAACGACTTCGGAGCCAACGGCTCGGGCGTCAGCCACCCGCACCTGCTCGACTACCTCGCCCGACAACTCACCACGGGCGGTTGGCGACTCAAGCCACTGCACCGAGAGATCGTGTTGTCGCGCACGTACCGGTCGAGCGCCCGGCACCCGGAACACCAAAAGTGCCAGGACGTCGATCCGGACAATCGGCTGCTGTGGCGCTCCACTCCGCGTCGACTGGAGTCAGAAACGCTGCGGGACGCGATCTTGGCGGTGAGCGGCCGCTTGCGTTACGAGATGGGGGGCCCCGGATTTCTCGAGAAGCTCCCCGCCGGCATGCGAACCAAGTACTCGTTCTTCGAATGGGAGGCGTCGCCGGACGAGTTGAGGCTGCGGCGCAGCATCTACATGTTCCAGCGGCGCAACCTGGTTCACCCGATGATGGAAGCGTTCGATGTGGCGGACCTCAACCTGTCGTGCGAGCGGCGACAACAGACGATCACCGCGCCCCAGGCGCTGACGCTCTTCAACAGCGAGTTCGCGCACGAGAACAGCCTGCACATGGCCCAGCGATTACAGGGCGACGGCCGCGATGTGCCGCGGCAGTTGGAACTGGCTTACCAAACCGCCCTGGGCAGGGAGCCGACGGCCGACGAGTTGTCCGACTGCGAGGCGTTCATCAAATCGGCGACCGAGAGATACTCCAAGCGCGAAGGCGTGTCGGAAGCAGACCGCTCCCTGTTCGCCCTCCGAGACGTTTGTCTGGTGCTTATCAACACAACGGAATTCCTTTACCTGGACTAACCGCGGCGTCGCGGTGAAATCATGTTTTGGCGAGAGGCTCGTTCCATGCCGCAATCCGAATTCCCGACACGCCGTGAGTTTCTTCAGCGCAGCGCTGTTGGCGTCGCCGGCGGAGCTACCGCGTTCGCCGCGAGCGGCTTGTGCGAGGCTGGCGCGGCGGAACGCCCCAGCCCACTGGCGGCGAAGCCTCCGCATTTCGCCGCGCGAGCCAAGGCGGTCATCTTCCTCATGATGGAGGGGGGACCGAGCCAGATCGACACGTTTGATCCCAAGCCGAAACTCGAACAACTCGACGGCCAGGTTTTCAAACGCGAGAACGTGAAGACGAGCCAAGTCAGCGGGACTCGGCACTTCGTCAAGTCGCCGTTCAAATTCAAACATCACGGCGAATCGGGGATTGCAGTCAGCGAGCTGTTTTCCGAGACGGCCAAGCATGTCGACGACCTCGCCATCCTCCGCTCGGGCTACGGCGACAGCGACAATCATCCGGCCGCCGTGTTTCAGTACACGACCGGTTTCCCCGTGCAGGGTAACCCGTCGATCGGGTCTTGGGTGATCTACGGGTTGGGTAGCGAGAACGTCAGCTTGCCGCCCTACGTCGTTCTCCGCGACGGCAAGCCGTTCGGCGGCACGACGAGTTGGGGAAACGGTTTTCTGCCGGCGCTGTACCAGGGAATGCAGTTTCGCGGCGGCGATCATCCCGTGCTGAATCTCAAGCCGCCCGCCGGCGTGACCGAGCCGCAACAGCAGGCGTCGTTGGATCTGCTGCTCAAGTTGAATCGCCGACATCTCGCCGACCGCGCCGAGTTCACTGACTTCGCCGCTCGCATCGCGTCGTACGAACTGGCGGACCGCATGCAGCGCGAGATTCCCGAGGCGATTGACATCCACCGCGAGACGGCGGCGACCCAGCGGCTCTACGGACTCGAAGAAGACAAGACAAAGACGTTCGGACGGCGCTGCCTGCTGGCTCGCCGGCTGATCGAACGCGGTGTTCGCTACGTGCAGATTTGGAGCGGGGGCTGGGATTCGCACGACGATGTGCTGGGGGGCCATCGCAATTCGACGGCTCAGGTCGATCGCCCGATCGCCGGACTGCTCGCCGACCTGAAGCAGCGCGGCATGTTGGACGACACGCTCGTCGTGTGGGGCGGTGAGTTTGGGCGCACAGCCGACACGACGGAAGCGGCGTTCAAGAAGAAGAAGCCGGGCCGCGACCACAATCCGAAAGCCACGCTGATGTGGTTCGCCGGCGGCGGCGTCCGCGCGGGACAGACGATTGGGGCCACGGATGAAGTCGGCGACGCCGCGGCCGAAGATCGATATCACCTGAATGATATCCACGCGACGTTGCTCTACCTGCTCGGGCTCGATCAAGAGAAGTTGAGCGTCTACCACGGCGGCCGGCAAAAACAGTTGACCAACGTCGGCGGCAAGATCATTCACCAAATGATCGGCTGACGGAAACGAACTCCAGCCAACATCGAGAGACGCAAAACAAGCTCAAGTCCGCGCAGGCCAGATGGATAACTGAGCAACGGGACGAGCAGGCCCCGCACCGCGAACCGTACCCAACTCCAAACCGCTGCCGCAGTTGAAGTGATCACCGCGGCGCGCGGCAACGAACGGGCGGCTCACGTCAGGATTTCGTGGATCACGCGGCCGTGGACGTCGGTCAGGCGGAAGTCGCGACCGGCGTGACGGTAAGTGAGACGTTCGTGATCGATGCCCAGTTGGTGCAGGATCGTCGCCTGGAAGTCGTGCGCAGTGACCACGTTTTCAGCCACCTTGTCACCGTGATCGTCGCTCGAACCGTAGACCATGCCGCCGCGAACGCCCGCTCCCGCCAGCCACGACGAATAGACGCGGGCGTGGTGGCCCCGACCGTTCGTGCCAGGCGCGGGGACAAACGGAGTGCGGCCGAACTCCGTCGTGAAGACGACCAGCGTGTCGTCGAGCATACCGCGTCGCCGCAGGTCGGCGAGCAGCGCGGCGATCGGCCGATCGACGTTCTTCGCCAGCTTGTCGTATTTCTTCAGTTCAGCGTGCGCGTCCCAGTTGTGGTCAATGCTCGTGTCGCCGTCGATCAGTTCGATGAAACGCACGCCGCGCTCCGCCATCCGCCGCCCGACGAGGCATTGCCAGGCGAAGCTGTTGGTGTCGCCGTCGCGCAATCCGTACAGATCGCGAGTCGCCTGCGTCTCCTGCGACAGGTCGAACGCATCGGGGGCGGCCAATTGCATCCCCGCCGCCGTCTCGAACGACTTGATCCGCGCCTTGAGATGGCTGTCGTCTTGGCGGTCGCGGAGGTGTTGCCGGTTGAAAAAGTCGAGCACATCGAGTTCGGTGCGCTGCAACTCGGCCGTTCGCGAGCGGCGCTTCATGTTGGCGATCGGTTCGGAGCCGGGAATGATCCGCGTTCCCTGGTGAAGCACGGGAAGGAAATCGGCTCCCCAATTCTGCCCGCCCCCGTAAGGCAGACCAGCCGACACGACGACGAACGACGGCAGGTTCTGGTTCTCCGTGCCCAAACCGTAACTGACCCACGACCCGATGCTCGGGCGGTTAAACGTAGCCGATCCCGTGTGGATGCCGATCGTCGCGCCGAAGTGATCGCCGTTGATGTTCTGCATCGAGCGAATCACGCAGATGTCGTCGATCGCGTCGCCAATGAGCGGGAATAGATCGCTGACTTCGACGCCGCTCTTTCCGCGCGGACGAAACGTCCACCCCGACCCCTTGCAGAACGAGTTCTTGTTGAACGGCTTGTCGTGGTTTTTGTTGAGCACCGGCTTGGGGTCGAACGTATCGA
>JASMLW010000419.1 GCA_030748485.1 Pirellulaceae bacterium | reverse complement strand
CGCTGGGCGACTGGGCGCCATGATAGGGTTGGTGCGGCTCGAAGGACCCCAGGGACTCGACCAGATCGATCGCGCGGTTTTGTCGAATCCGCGGGTCTCTTTCCGGGTCCTGTATGAAGGCATCCAGGCCGTGCGGACGATTCGCGACTCGACCCCGCGTCGAGTTAGCCTGCAGCGCTGCATCGAATCGTTGCGCCAAGTTCTGGGGCATCCGGAGTACTGCGACCTCGTCATCGGCGACCTGGTCCGCGCTGGAGATTGGTCCGTGTTGGAACGGGTGAAGCGGATCTACAATCAGGCTGAGGGAAAAGACGTCGACGTGATTCGCATGGCGATGATCAAGTACATTCTCGCCGCTGCGGACGATCTCAGTCAGGGGCCAAAGGCTCCGCATGTGAGTGCGGCGAAGCGGCACCTTGACGCCTGCCGCCGCTTAACACCCAAACTGGTGGAGCGCATCGAGGGACGCCGCGCCGACAAGTAGTTCACGCGCCGAGTCCTCGGGCAAGTCGCTCGGTTTTCGGTGGCGGAGGTTGAGAGAGATGGGGCGCTATGGCTCGAGCCACTCTTTGGCGAGACGGGCGAACGTGATGGCGCGATAGTTGTCGCGCTCGAAAAGGACGACCGCGTCGCCGGCGGGGAGCGGAGCCAGGCAGGAGTACGCGGCCGAACCGGCGTAGAGTTGGCGAGCCACCGGCCATGTGCGGCCTTCGTCGTAACTCAACCTCACCGTCAGGTTGGCGCGCTGCGATTCCGAGGCCGGATTGGAAAACAACAGTCGGCTTTTCACGCCGGCGGACGGCCAGGTCAGCCGAATGAGGTTTCCCTGGCAAACGGGTTCGATTAACGCGTCGTCCTCAGTACACTTGCTCCATGTCAAGCCGCCGTCGTCGCTGGTGGCGATGGCCCGTCGATGCAGTCCGCGATTGCTGCGCATGTTGAGCAGCAAGGTTCCATCCGCCCGTTCGGCCACCGCGCACTCATTCATCAGGTACTCGGTGATCCCGCCGATCTTCCAGGTCCGGCCGTGGTCGTCAGAGTAGACGATATGCGAGCGCGTCGACTTGCGTCGATCGCTGATCGATTGAACTCGATGATCGCAAGGGATGACCAGTCTTCCCTTGTGCTTTCCCTTGGTTAACTGGATGGCGTTGCCCGGCCCGGTCGCGTACCACGTCCAGTCCGACCGTTTCACACTGGCCGTGATGTCAGTCGGCTTGGACCAGGTGCGGCCGTCGTCTTTGCTCGAGACGATGAGGACGTCGTCATTATCGCGAGTAAACGGGAGCCAGATGACGCCGGTCGAGCGGTCGACCACGGGGCACGGATTCCCGATCGTCACTTTGCGATCGCCGCCCTCCTCGTAAATCAGCTCCATCGGCGTCCAATTGCGGCCGCCGTCTTCGCTGCGTCGCATCACGAGATCCAAATCGCCATGATCGTTGCGGCTGGTCTTGCGCCCTTCGCAAATGGCCAGCAAGGTTCCTCGTTTCGTGACGGCAATCGCCGGAATCCGATAACTGTGGTAGCCGCCTTTCCCGCTGACGAAGAGGTCGACCAGTCTGGGCGTTGAGGGAGGTGCGGCCAGGGCGTCAGCTGTAATGAACAGGAGGACAGCGGCTAAGATCCGGCATTTCATCGCGAGCGTCCTGATGTTTGCAAAGTGGCCAAAGATGACTTTTAGAACATTGAATCGATCCGCAACGAAGATCCGTATCGGGGAGCGGCGGCGGTGGGCTGCGATTCTATCAACTGTCGATCGTTGAGCAAACGAGCGCGACGAAGCGAGTTGCGGACTTATTCCGCGTCCGCCTGTCTCCAGAGGGAGGTTGCGTGAGCGTGGCCGGCGACAATCTTCGCGATTGCGGCCGTCGACCGGAGCGCGCTGTCCAGTGGTTGCGCCCAAGGACCTTGCTGCGCCCGTTCCCAACCCACCGCTGCGAGCGGGATGGCCGGATCGTCGTCGCCCTGGCCGGCTAAGGGCTCCGCGGGAATCCGGTCGTAGTACGCGCGGAAATCGGTCGTCGCCGCCAGGAAGCGTCGCAGCTGAAATTGGTCGGCGAGAGCCGCCTGCAACCGCAGGCACGCGTGCTCGCGAACTCGCTGAGCGCGATTGGAAATGTCGAGCCCCCAATCGGGACGCGGAAAGGCGTCCGGACCCTCGACCAACGCGTGGCAGATCTCGTGAAAGACCATTTGCGCGACCGAGTCGTCCTTGTCGAGCGTCTCGGGTGTCCCGATGCGCAGCGTGCCTTCGCCGTCCCATGAGGCGAAAACGGTGTCGTCGCGAGCGACTTCCATTCCCATCTTCGCTGCCGCGCGGATCCAGATAAGCTCCAGCGGGTCTTGGTAGTCAAATTGAATCTGGCGCTTCATGGAGCTGAATGTCGAAACAGCTACGACTCGAGTATTAGTTGACTGTCAGAATAGTGCCAACCGCATACAGAGAATAGGCCAGCAACGAGAACGTAGTGCATCCCAGCAGAATGAATGCGCCGTAAAGGACCAGATAACGTCTGCAACCTGTTCCAACTCGCTTATCCCGAGAAGGTTCAATTACGCTGCACAGACCGACGAAGCCGGTGTCAGGAGGCCCGAACTCATTCTCAATCTTGATCAGATACTCTTGGCAATCCTCAAAGTACTTCAAGTAATTCCAGTGCAGGCACGTCAGCACTATTGTGAATAGCAATCCAAATGCTGCCGGAACCGGTAAGAACCCCAGGAGGTCATGGCGCAGCAGCACGCCAAAACTAACCAGCACAGGGGCGCAGTCCCATTTTGCGCACCGTGCTAGCATTGAATATTCTAGTGTTTTGAGGGCCCAAACGACTACTATGGTACGCCGAGTCGGCTGGCTTCAAACTCTGCACCTGAAGGCGG
>JASMLW010000418.1 GCA_030748485.1 Pirellulaceae bacterium | reverse complement strand
CGGGTCCGACGCGCGATGGCGGACCTTGTAGCTTTGGGGTGTGTTCGGTGCTTGTCTCAGTGGGATTCGAAGACGCGTGATGAGCCGCCACGGGTTGCGACACGTGATCTTCCGAATCGTCGAACGCCGTTCGCAAATGCGTTTGCCAGGTGGGCAGCATTCGCCACTGAGGCAACAGAACGGACAGCGCCGGCGACAACAGGAGCGCCCCCATGACGCCGGTCAATACCGAGTGCCGAACGGCGGCCGACCCACGTCGTACGCACCAGGCAACCAACAGGCCGACCGCCACCACAACGCCGCCCTTGACGGCGACGTCAATCACGAGCCACTCGAGGAAAGCAGCTTCTTCGGTGAAACTCCACAGCGACATTAGCAGCTTCATCTTCTCGTCCCCGCGATGGTGTTCAGCGACCCGCTTTCCGCGCTTCGTCGATCAGCGCCCGCATCTCCTTGAGCTGAGCGTCTGTCACGCCCGACTCCTTAGCGGCCAGATGCGCCGCAAACGCCTGGTCGACCGCGCCCTCAAAAAACGTCTCCAATACATGCCGCAACGCGTCGACGCCGGCGCGTCGCTTCGTCTCCCGCGGGCGGTACACGTACTCCCTGCCGACCTTCCGCCGACTCACATACCCCTTCTCTTCGAGGATGTGCAACATCCGGCGGACGGCTTTGCTGACGGGAGGATTCGGCAAATCGTCGCGAACTTGTGTCACCGTTGCGCCATCGCGCACGTAAAGACTGTCCATGATTTGACGCTCGCGGCGACTCAGTTCTGACGCTTGGTTCATATCCGGCTCAACTCCTCCCCTTGGAATAACCTTTTATTCCCTTGATCGGCGATGATGTCAAGGCGAAAAGAATATTTTTTTATTCCTTCGCCTCGGGCAAGTGATGGGGGGCGAGTCGGCCAGATCAGTTCGCCGCCCACTCGGTCTGCACGCCCTGCCGGCGGAGATACTTCTGGAAGCTGGCCAGCGACTGCCGGTTGGCTCGAATCGCCCGGGGAGACTGCTTTTGCCGCACCGCGAAAGCGACCAGGCACCCAGCCGCCTCACCAATGCCCCATTCGACTGGATGGAGGCGGTAACAACCGCTCGTGATGTGCGTCGCGCCGATGTTCTTACCGGCTGGGATCAAGTTTTTCATCCGCACCGGCAGCAGCGAGCCGAGCGGAACCTGGAAGCGCAGCGACGCGAAGTCGATGTAATTGTCGCCGCCGGAGCTGGGGTGCAGGTCGATCGAGTAACTGCCAACACCGACCGAGTCGGCAAAGGTCGCCGCCTGAACATTGGCGAGCGGATCACCTGCAGCGATCGCCCGCCGAATCTCAGCGTGTGTCCGGCCGGTGACAACCATGGCCCGTTGCTCGTGGCCGACATGCTCCTCGAGCACGGTGAACTCTGCGCGGATGCGGCGCGATTCTCTGACGTAGGGAGCCTTCGCGAGACCGTCGGGGCCGCCCATCAAGTCGCCGCGCAGCCGCAGGCCGGGAAACCCCTCGCCGCCGTCCGGTCGAGGAGCCTCCGTCTGCAGCCAGTAGAGCAAGGAGAGGCTGAGCTGCCGGGCGCGGGCGATGTGACGCTCCGCTTCGTCGTTGTCGACGCCGACAAGATTGCCCAGCAGATAGTCGTTCTGCGGCCAGTTGATCAGACTGATGTCGCTGGCAAAGCGACCTCGCTGAAACAACGAGTCGTCGATGATCCGGCGATAGGTCCAGAGGTTGAGCGCGCCGGCAATCGACTTGCCGCCGGTCGGATCGAAGCCCAGCCGCTTTGGCTTTCCCGACCGCGGGTGGGTATAGGTGAAGTCGAGCAACTTTCCCGGCCAGGGCGGCGTCAACTCTGGCGCAAAGTCTCGCCAAAAGGCGTACTCATCGGGCCGTTCGATCGTGTGATCCTCAGCCGGCAAATGATCGACGGCGAAACAGATCGTGAACGCTTGTTGATTGTCGGGTCTGGCCGTCTCGCCCGCGTGCAATTCGTTCGTCTCGGACCGCGCCTCCGAGCCGATGACAAACTCGGTCTTCGTCAGCGGAAGCAGATCGCCGAGTTCCGTACCGTCGATGAAGTACTTCCCGAGAAGCACGCGCGAATCTCCCGTCTTCGTCGACCGCACGGTAACGGCTCGCACTCGGTCTCGATCGACGTCGGCGGCCGTCGCCACGTGTTCGCGCAGCAAGACGAGTTGGCCGGACTGTTCGAATGGAGCGAGCCATTGCTCGAGCACGGCCAGCGAGACGCGCGGTTCGGAACACAGCCGCGAGACGTTGCCATTGCCGGGGTTGAGTCGTGGGTCGTTCCGCGCCGCGTCGGTGAGCGGATAGCGCCGCCGGTAATGCGCGCGAATGCGAGAACGCAAGTCTCGGTAGGACTCGTTAGCGCCGCTCGTCTCGATCCAACGATGCTCGTCCGGCGGAACTCCTTGGCTGGTAAGTTGACCGCCGATCCAATCGGTCGCCTCGGTCATGATCACGCTAAGCTCGTTGCGCAATGCGGCGATCGCCGCCGCGCAACCACCGAGCCCGCCGCCGACGATGACCACGTCGGCAGCTCGCTCCGACTCGCCTTTCGCGAAACCCGCCGACAAGACTCCGACGGCGACGGTCGAGCAGAACTGGCGGCGGGTGGATTCGACCTTTCGATTCATGTGGCGGCCTTACATTCGTACGCCGGTGTCTCGCTCAGCGAATCAATTCCGGGATGACGTCCCCGGCGGGAAGGCTCACGGTGGGTCGACCGTCCAACGTTGGGTAGACCTTGCCAGGATTCATACCCAGCGCGTGGTAGACGGTTGCCGCGTAGTCTTCGACCGACACGGGGCGATCGGAAATCTCGGCCGCGTGCTTGTCGGTCGCCCCGATGACGACGCCTGTCCGGACACCTCCGCCGCCGATCGTCAAACTGAACGCTCGGCTCCAGTGATCCCGGCCCGGGCCGCGGGCGTCCGAGTTCAGCCGCGGGGTGCGTCCGAATTCTCCCGCTGTGATGACCAACGTGTTCTCCAGCATCCCGCGATCGTCGAGATCCTTGAGCAGCGCCGCGTAGCCTTGGTCGTACGGTGGAACCTCCGTGCGCAGTCGAGGAAAGACCTCGGGGTGATGATCCCAACCGTATCGCACATAACCCTTGACGGTGACAAAACGGACACCCGATTCGATCAGCCGGCGAGCCAACAGCAATCCCTGCCCGACACGGTTGCGGCCGTATGCATCCCGAACTCGCGGCGGTTCCTGTTCAATGTCAAACGCCTGCTTCGCTTTCTGGGACGTTAGGAGATCGAACGCCTGTTCGGTGAAGGCCGAATGCGTTTCGGCGAATGGAAGCTGCTGTTCTCCCCGCGACTGAAACCGATCAACCGACCTCAAGAGAGACTGGCGATCCGCCAGCCGCTGAATCCCGATGCTGTCGGGTGTGCTGAAAGCCTCGACCTGGAAGCTGCTGCTGTTGGGATCGCGTTCAACCAGAAACGGGTCATACTTATGTCCCAGCGCCCCGGCTTGTCCCTGGCGGCCGAAGTTCGTGCTCTTCATATCTCCAACTTGGACAAACGGCGGGACTCCTCCGGTCTTCTGTCCAGCCCGCTGCCAGGTCATGACGGAGCCGAAACTGGGAGGCGTGAACTCCTTCGAGTAACGGCGACCGCTGAGCAGATGGTGATCCCCCATGCCATGACTGGACGTGTAGGACTGCATCGAGCGAATGAGACTGAACTTGTCGTTGCAGCCGGCCAGATTCGGCATCAGCTCACTCAATTCAACGCCGGCAATGCGAGTTTGAATCGGATTCAACTCACCGCGAATCTCCGCCGGCGCGTCCGGCTTCAGGTCATACATGTCGATGTGGCTCGGCCCGCCCAGCATCCACAGCAAAATGCAGTTGGTCGACTTGGCGGTCGCCGCCGCAGATTCGCGCGCGAGCAAACCGGAAAGGGTCACCCCCAGCGGAGTCAACGCACCCACCCGCAGAAGATCGCGTCGCGAGGTCCGGTCAATTGCAGCCGAGTCAGGCATTGGGGACGTCTTCTCGTGCCTTGGGCGGGATCGAGGTGAGGTTGGGCTCGCGCCGCTTCATAGGTTAACAGGAGCCAATCACCGATTCACATTTCAGCGTCGTCACAACTTTCAGCGTCGTCACAACATTGTCGTCAGTGGCGTCGATGCCGCAACACGAAGCTCTCAGCATTCCTGGCCGCGGCGGCTACCGTTTCAGTTTCTTGAGAACGCCGTCGAGTTTTCCGGGCAGATCGACCTTATTAAAGCCATCGAGAAAGAAAGACTCACTCGACCGGTCACCGACTTTGCCGTCGCGATAGACGAAGATTGTCACGTAGTACTTGCGGCGCGGGTTGGGTGTAACCTTGCCTCCCAACTTGAATACCTTCGTTGTCGGCTTCCCTTTGGCGTGCGAGATCTTCTCGACCTTGGCGTCGTCGACCAGTTTCGCCGAGGCGTCCGCAAGCAGCGGGTCGTATTCCCAGAGTCGAATCCAGGCCGTCGCGCCGTCGAACGCCGCCTCATCCGATCGGAAAGTAATCGATCCGGTCAGTCCAGCCTTGTCGCTCTTCTTCGAGGCGTTGCCGCCGTAGCCGGGCTTTGGCTTGCCGTCATCGTCCAGCTTGTTGCAGGCCCACAGCAAGCCGCGCGAGACCAGATCCAGGTAGGTCGCTTCCCGCATCGTTTCGTTGTGGTGCCCGATCGTCGTACCGAAGACGCGGCCCTTGCCAACGGTATTTGTCCAAACGCACGTGTGGTTTTTCTTCGTATCCTCACCATACGCGCTGGCCAGCGGTTTGCAGTTGGGCCACTGCTTGGCGATCTTGTAGAGTTCGCCGTTGGGCGTCTTCCAGACTTTGGGGAAGCCCTGCATCACGGGATGATCGACCGCGAGGTTCTTTACCTCGAGCGGTCGGTGACCTTCATGGCTGAATGAGCTCACGCCGACTACCTTGCGCCACGCGTCCGTCTTGGCGTGACGAAAGCTATGCACCGCGCAGTGGATCACAACGGCCGGAGTCCCCGCCTCATGCGCTTGGGCGACGCGCTCGACAAACTTCACGTCCGTCACGCCGCCGAAGCAGATATTGTGGACGACGACGTCGTACTTTTTGGCCCAGTCGGGCGAATCGAACAACTCGATCATCTTGTTGCGATTCTTCCCGCCTTGATGAGCAATCGTCCACTCGACGTTGACGCGAGCGGCGACGCCCTCGGTCAGAATCAACTTCTGCGAATCGTAGTCGTGACTGCTGCCGCCGGTCACCAACAACGCCTTGATTGGCGCAACCTTGCCGTCGTCGTCCGATCGGCCCTTCGTCTCGGACGCCGTCCCGTGCTCAAGGACAAAATCGACCACGCGCTGTTGCTCGGGGTGGGCGAAGTGATGGCCGGACGACTTGGCCGTACCTTGCTTGACCGAAATGATCTCGATCGTTCGCCCCAGCTTTTCCAAACGCGATTTGAGCGCGTACGTGTTCTCGCTCGGCGGAACGATCGAATCGTTCTCCGATACGATGTGCAGCAGCGGAACGCCCGCTTTGGCGATGGCGGCGGCTTGATCGACCGGGTTGCCCTCGTAGCCGATCGCCTCTTCCTGCGTCATGCCGTAGACCTTCAAGCATTGACGCCAGGTTCCCTCGTGCCCCTTGCCTTTCCCCCGACCTAGCGGCCAACTCTTGAAATCGAGCACGGGAGTATCCGCGTAGACACAAGCCGCCTTGTCGGGGTGTTTGATGAGCCATTGATAGACGAACAGACCACCTCGACTGACGCCTTCCATGACGGGAGTCTCGCCGAGTCCGCGGGCGGTCGTCAGATGTTGATAGAACTTCTCCATGTGACCGATGGCGGTCGGAGAGCCCAGCATCCCGCCCACGTCCATATAGGCGAGATGGAATCCTTCGCCCACCAGGGCGACATCCATCTCGGCGTGATATCCGGGAAACCGGGCGCGCCAGATCCACGGTTTTCCGGCGAGCGCTTCCTTGGGAAGGACCACATAACAATTGCGCCCGTCGACTTGAAAGTGGTACTGCTCGAACCCATTCCAGTTAGCCTTGCGCCCCGTCCAGCCCGTCGCGGCAACATCCGCGGCGGCCAGATGTGTCGACGCCAGCGTGACTGCAAGCAAGGAAAGGCACAGAGTCAGCGCGACCGTTTTGTGAATTCTCATGCAGGCCCTTTGAGCGTTTGGCCGTTGATCGTTGGCGTTTGGGACCACACCGCGTACGGCAGCTGATGTGATCTCACACACACTAACACAAGAGCAACGAACAAGCCGCTCTCGGACGCGAAGTTCGATCGTCGGTTGCCGTCCCGAAATCCTATGTACGATGGCCTTCCAGGCCGTCGAGAGCGGGTTGGCCCCGAGAGCCGACGCCAGATTCGTGCTCAGCGCAGATCAAAATCGCCGCGCTGTAGCGATGTAGCAAGTGGAACGTCCATTGTCGCGACTTCGTCGCGATGTCCATGTACGATGGCCTTCCGAGGCCGTCGAATGCGGGTTAACCCAGAGTCGATCGCGAGATTCGTGCTCAGCGAGAATGAAAATCGCCGCGCTGTAGCAAGTGGAACGTCCATTGTCGCGACTTCGTCGCGATGTCCATGTACGATGGCCTTCCGAGGCCGTCGAATGCGGGTTAACCCAGAGTCGATCGCGAGATTCGTGCTCAGCGAGAATGAAAATCGCCGCGCTGCAGCAAGTGGAACGTCCGTTGTCGCGACTTCGTCGCGATGTCCTGCCCGGCAGGCAGGACCTACTTACGCGAGATTCGCGCTCAGCGCAGATTAAAATCGCCGCGCTGTAGCAAGTGGAACGTCCGTTGTCGCGACTTCGTCGCGATGTCCTGCCCGGCAGGCAGGACCTACTTACGACGGATTTGTGCTCAGCGCAGATTGAAATTGCTGCGCTGTAGCGCTGCAGCAAGTGGAACGTCCATTGTCGCGACTTCGTCGCGATGTCCTGCCCGGCAGGCAGGACCTACTGATGGCCGCTTGCACCAACTTAGAGCGTCCAGGGCTTGCGCATTTCGCGCGAGCGCATTTTGTCGGCCTCAGCGTCGTCGATGAAAGCTCCCACCGCGGGATTCCACCGCAGCTTTCTTCCCAACCTCATCGAGATGTTGCCGAGGTGCATCAGGGTGGCCATCGCGTGGCCGACGTCGACGGGAAAGTACGGGTCTTTCCTCGATTTGACGCAGTCCAGGAAGTTGCGGTGTTCACCCTGCGGACACGTGAACAAATGCGTCTCCTCCGGACCAATGACGGAATCCAGAATCTTCTGGGAACTCGCCTTCAGTGGCGCTCGCCAACGCGGAACGTCGAGCCACCCGTCCGTGCCTTCCATGCGAATGCCCGTGCCGCCCGACGAAACATGCAGTTCAACGCCATTGGCGTATTTGTAGTGCAGCCGATACTCGGTGGCGGCGTTGTAGATACTCGACGTGTCCGGAAAGACGCCGTGGCCGTCAACTTCTACGGGCGTGGTGCGCTCGGTATTATTGGCCCATTGAGCGGTGTCCAGCATGTGCGCGCCCCAATCGGTGAACTTACCGCCCGAGTAGTCGAAGATGTTGCGCCATTGCTGAGCGCCGCAGCGGTTGGAGCAGTAGGGAGCCTCGGGGGCCGGGCCGAGCCACATGTCGTAGTCGAACCCCTTGGGCACCGGCGCGAACTTCGGTTTCTCCGGTGGCACGCCGCCTGGAGGCAGAGTGACATGGATCGACTGCAAGCGGCCGATGCGCCCGTTCCGCACCAATTCGGCCAGGCGGTGGTAGACGGGGATCGAACGATCTTCGGTCGAAGTCTGAAACACGGTCTTGTGTTGGCGAATGATGTCAATCAGCGCCCGGCCCTCGCCGATCGTCAGCGTCGGCTTCTCGCAGCAGACG
Source organism: Pirellulaceae bacterium (assembly GCA_030748485.1). Lineage (GTDB taxonomy): Bacteria > Planctomycetota > Planctomycetia > Pirellulales > Pirellulaceae > JASMLW01. The sequence continues at coordinate 273 of JASMLW010000418.1, read as the reverse complement.
TCTTTTCCAGCCTTGGCCGCGGCCGCGGCCATCGGCACGTGCCAGTGATCGGGTGTGGAAATCATCACGGCGTCGATATCTTTGCGAGCGATGATGTCTCGCCAGTCGGCGTACGCGGTGCAGTCGTTGTTGCGGTGATGCCGATTGATTTTGGTTCGCGCCGCTTCTCGCCGCGACTCGTAGACATCGCACACGGCCAGAATCCTCGCGTCTTTGCAGCGCTTGAAACCGTCCAGGTTCCACCCTCCGCCGTGGATGCCCGCCCCGATGAAA
>JASMLW010000417.1 GCA_030748485.1 Pirellulaceae bacterium | reverse complement strand
GTTCACGAAGGCCGAGATGGGAGCCTACGCGGGGCTGCCGATTTGGGGCGGAGCGATAGGTGGTGTTTGCGGCGGAGTGCTCAACGACTTGCTCATTCGTTACACGGGCAACCCGCGATTCGCCCGCAGCGCCGTGGCGGCCACCGGAAAGATCATCGCCGCGATTCTAATCGCCGGCAGCCTGATGCTGCAGGATGGGCGTTTGGTGATGTTTGTGTTGTTCACGTGCAAGTTCTTCAGCGACTGGAGCCAGCCGACCTGGTGGGGAACGGTCACCGACATCGGCGGTCCGGTAGCCGGCCGCGTGTTCGGAATGGTGAATATGGTCGGCTCGATCGGCGCGACCGTCGCCAGCGTCGCGATGGCGCAGGTGCTGGGCGGTTACGGCTGGACCGCGCTGTTCCTGTTCGTCGGCGGCATGTACATCCTGACCGCCGCGTTTTGGTGCTTCGTGAACTGCCAACGCCGGCTCTACAAATAGCGGGCCAGGCGCGACGCGCCGCCAAGCGCCGGCAAGCGGTAGCTGACAACCCGGCCCACCGCATTTCCCTCGTTCCCCGCGTCTAACTGCGGTCGAAAGCAACGGTGTGATGGCATGTGCTTGCCGGGCTCCTTAGAATTGTCGACACGCGTTGGAAAGACGAGAATTGAAATCTACGCAAGACAACACAACTCCTTTTACCCACGAGCCTCGTTATGACATCCAGAATGATCTACGCCGCCGCCCTGCTCTTGATCGCATTGCCTTTGCGAGCCGCGGACAATCAGCTCACCGACGATGAGAAGAAGGAGGGTTGGAAACTGCTTTTCAACGGCCAGGACTTGACGGGTTGGAAATGCAACAACGGCAAAAAGATCGCCACACCGGTGGAAAAAGGATCGTTGGTTCCATACAAATCGGGCGGCTACATCATCATTCACGAGCAGCAGTTCGAGCACTTTGTGCTGAAGTGCGATGTCCGCTGGGAGGACCCGCGGTGCAACTCGGGGATTTTCTTTCGAGTCGAAGATCCCAAGAATCCCGTCCACACGGGATTCGAGATTCAGGTGATGAGCGGCTCCAACGTCGGCAAACATCAATTCGGCGCCATCTACGATCTGGTGGCGACAAAGTCGAATGCGGGGAAAGAGACCGGCGAGTGGAATTCGATCGAAGTCCGCTGTTACGGTCCGTACATCAATGTCAAAGTGAATGGTCAAGAAGTGGCCGCCATGAATTGCGACAAGTTCGACCAACCCGGCGTGTGCCCCGACGGAGCCAAGCACAAGTTCAAGTTGCAAGGTAAGCCGCGGGCCGTCAAGGACTTCGCCCGCAAGGGCTACTTGGGCTTTCAGGACCACGGCCACAAGGTGTGGTACAAGAACGTCAAGATTCAGGAATTGAAGCTGAAGCGTTAGAGGACGCCGCACGCTGTTCGCCGCGCTGACAAATAAGTGACACATCAATGACATATTTGCAGTTGTTCATCGTTGTCAGTCTGCCGATCACGGGGCTGTGCTACGCCACGTTGGGTTCGATCAAGCTGCAGTTGAGCGATCGACTCGAGCTCGACGAAGCGAAGGTCGGCGGTTTGATATCGGCGTTCGGACTGATGGTGGGCCCGATTATCTTGTTGTGCGGGGCGCTGTCGGACACCTACGGCCGCAAGCCCGTGTGGATGGTCGGGTCTGTGCTGGTGGTCGCCGCCTTTTTGATTTTCGCTCGAGCGCGGTCGTACCTGACGGCGCTGCTCGCCACGGTGTTGTTGGCGGTCGGCTGGACGGCGATGATCAACGTCGCCAATCCAGTCATGGCGGGAGCGTTCGACGACCCCTTCACGGGCACGAACTTGGGCGATGCTATGTTCGGAGCCGGCGCGTTCGTCTGTCCTCTATTGGTCGTATTTCTGCACAAGCGATTCGGCTTCGAGAGAGGATTGGACGCGATTGCCGGGCTGGCCGCGTTGCCGCTCGTCGTGGCGATTGGCCAAGATCTCGGCGGCGGGCAACTGGCGGGTGACTTGGGGAAGGCGTTCGAAGGATTCTCCGAACTGCTGCGCGACCGAACGGTCTGGCTGTTGGGTCTAACTCTCATGTGCTGGGTCGTGATCGAATCGGGAACGGCCGGCTGGGCGACGACGCTGGTCAATGAGTCGGCTCCGCAAGAGGAGAAGGCGGCGGTCTCGGACCGCATCGCGGCCCGCGCTCTGTCGGCGTTTTGGCTCTGCTTCATGGGCTCCCGCTTGATCGCGGCGTTCGTCATCCACGGGGCCAACCTGGAGACCGACAAGTTGCTCGCCACAACGCGGCTCGTCCAGATCGGCATCGCCGGATTGGCGGTCGCGTCCATGCTGGGGCTCGCGCTGATCAAAGATCGCCGCTGTGTGATCGCACTGGTGGTCTTCATTGGATTCATCTGCGGCCCCTTCTTCCCGAACCTGATCGGTCAACTGTTCTCACATCTGGCGGCTGTTGAGAAGTTGGAGTTCGGGGGCCGGTCGGTTGGAATGTTGTTCGCTTGCGCGTCGGTCGGCTGGACCTTGCTGCCGGTCGCGATGGGCTTCGTCGCTGTGCGGCAGGGGATTCGCCGCGCGTTCTTGCTGCCGATGGTCGTTGGCGTCGTCATGCTCGGTCTCATCATCATGAACAAGGTCGCCGGTTGACACGAGACGAACTGGTCGACTGGTAGGCGCGCGCGGCGCGCGTGGAGGGCGCGCGCAGGTGCTCGCGTCGGAGGCGCCAACTATCGTGGTTGCAGCGTCAGACCGATTAATGAAGAATGAGACGGCGCGCCGCCCACCTGCGTCACCGCGAGCAAACTCGCGGACGAGAACGGCGTCCGCCTGAGTCGCCGACGATACCTCACCAAAAAACGGTGGGATGGGAGCTTGCTGAATTGGACGCGTTGGTTTTGCCGCTGGGGATTCTGATCGCCTGTCTTGTCGCCCTGCGGCTGGGAATGTTGGTGATCGCGAGCGTAAGGCGTTTTATTCACCAGCGTTCGCACCAGCAGTTTGCGATTGAATTGATGCGACAGCGCATCGACGCCGCCAAGAGACAACGCGAATCGAACGCGTTGGCGTGGAACGGATACCGCAAGTTCGTTGTCGACAAGCGCGTTGACGAAACGGCTGACGTCTGCTCGCTGGTCTTGTCCCCGCACGATCGCAAGCCGCTACCCACGTTCCAGCCCGGCCAGTATCTCACTTTTCGTTTGGCCATTCCGGGCCGGGAGAAGCCCATCATCCGTTGCTATTCGGTTTCAGATCGGCATCGCGCCGCCAGCTACCGGGTTTCGATCAAGCGAGTCATGTCGCCGGCGGATGCGCCGGCCGCTCCGCCCGGCCTGGTCTCGAACTACTTTCACGAACAATTGGGGGTGGGAGACATTCTCGACGTGCAGGCGCCCCGCGGTAATTTCTTCCTCGACTCCGAAAAGCAGAGACCGGCGGTTTTGGTCGCTGGCGGTGTGGGGGTGACGCCGCTGCTGAGCATGGCTCAAAGTGTGGCTGAAGAAGGCGCGGGTCGTGAAATCCTGATCTTTTACGGCGTTCGGAACGGTGCGTCGCACGCCTTCAAAACTGAACTTGAAGAGGTCGCCCAGCGACACGCCAACATTCGCCTGGTGGTCTGCTACAGCCAACCGGCCGCGGAAGACGAGGCGGGCGAGGGCCGCGACTATCACCACGCGGGACGGGTGACGCTGGAACTGGTGAAGAGCTACCTGCAATCGACCAACTACGAATTCTACATCTGTGGGCCACCGCCGATGATGGAGTCGCTCGTCGGTCCGCTCGCGAAATGGGGCGTGGCGAAGAGTGACATCCACACGGAGGCGTTTGGACCGGCGACGGTCGGCAAGTCGCGAGGCCAGACGGCGTCCGATAGAGTGAAGCCGCCTCCGGCGACCGAACGCCGGCAGGTCAAATTCTCCAAGGCGGGCAAGACTTGCCAGTGGGATGGTCAGGCCGAGAATTTGCTTGACTTGGCGTCTCGCGAAGGAATTGCCATTGAATCGGGTTGCCGAGCCGGCAATTGTGGAACGTGTGTCGTCGCGATCAAAGCGGGCAAAGTCAGTTATCTCTCAAAACACGGTGTCGAGTTGGAGGAGGGCACTTGTCTGACTTGTATCGCAATCCCGGACGGAGATGTAGAACTTGATGCCTAGGTCCCGTTTCATGTCGAATAGCGTTGAGAAACCAGCGCGAGTCAGTTTGAATCTCTACGAGATGTTGCAACCGAGGAGCTCCGCCATGACAAGTTTTGCCAGTTGCGCAAGGTTTCCGATGATCGTTGCCGCGATCGTCGTCGCCCTGGCGCCGGTGGCGATCAGCCAGACAGGATTCGCCCAGGAGAGAATCGATCCGGCCAAGGTGGTTGGTCGAGCCACATGTAAGAAGTGCCACGCGGCCGAGCAGGCGGCCTGGGAACGCTCGTCGCACAATCTGAAAGCGTGGAAGAACTTGGAGCATCCGAACGCCAAAGATTTCGCCAAAGCGTTGGATGTGGCGGACCCGAAGACGGCGGCTGCCTGCACGTCGTGCCACGGAACTCGACGTCGACACGAAGGTCAATTGGTGATCGCTCAGGGCAACTCGTGCGAGTCGTGTCACGGCGCGGCGGGCGGCGAGCAAGGCTGGCTGAACATTCACTCCGACTTCGGGCTCGGCCGCAAAGTGACGGAGACGACGACGATGGCGGAATTGCTGGCGGACCGCGGCCAGGAATCGAGCGGCCACCGCGATGCGCGCGACGCGGCGTGCGACAAGGCGGGCATGAACCGGTCGGGCAACGCGTTCCGCATCGCTCGCAATTGTCTGCAGTGCCACTCCGTCCCCAATGAAAAACTGGTCGCCGCCGGGCACCCGATGTCGACACGGTTTGAGTTCGTCGAGTGGGCTTAGGGCGAGGTCCGTCACAACCTCCTGCTGAACGGCAAGGTGAACGCCGAAGCGCCGACGAACTGGGCGGATGCATTGCGGGGCGGCGAGGCGAGGACGGCCGCCGATCGAAAACGGCTCATGTACGTCGCCGGACAGCTGGCCGATCTGGCGGTCAGTCTGCGAAATCGAGCTACGGCGACGTCAACCAAACGAAAGACGCTGGGAGACGAGGCGAACGACCACATTCTCGATACCAAGGAAGAGCTCGAGGAAATGGAGATCGCCGAACTGAAACCCGTATTGGCCGCGGTCGAGAAGTTCGACAAGAAATCGCTGCGCGAAGTGACCGGGGACGACGAACGAATCTACGGAACCGCGGCGGACGCCGTGACGGCCGCCGCGGAAGCGTTCGTCAAGGCGCATCAGGGCGGCGGCAAACTACCGAAATCGATCAAAGTTCCCTCCAAGGTCAAAGGCGTGGCGTTCGAGGGATAGTCATTGTTGCGCCGGATCAGGATGCCCGTCTGCGACGACTGTGGAGATGGGAAAAAAATGACTAAGGACTAATGACTAGAGGCTGTTTCAAACCTTGTACGATGGCCTTCCAAGGCGCCTTCCAAGGCCGTCGGATTTGGAAATCCTCGGGAAACGACGGCCTTGGAAGGCCATCGTACGGCAAGACATCGGTTTGAAATGCGATCTAGTCACTAGCCATTCCCTTGGTTATTTCCATTTTTTTTGTGACAGAACGTGTGAGATTCTTCCCTGAAGATGAGTGAGGCGCCGGCCCCCGCTATGGGGTTATTCCGCGGATTTTTGTTCTCGAGCGTTATTTCTTCCGTTATTAGGAGTGGGGGGCCAAGGATGGCGAGGAATTCGCAGGCGGCAAACATCGGATTCTGAGGGAAATGATGGACGCGGTACGAGAGAAGACGGATTCGGTTGTGGCGGGCCATTCGGCGTCGGGCGAAGACATGTACGCCACCAAGCATCGCTCGATCGGCGCTCCCGCCGCGCCGGCCACCGTGCTGCTCGAAACGCTATCGGCTCCTGTCAAGATGGGCCGCTACCAGATCCTCCGAGTGCTGGGGGAGGGTGCGATGGGTTCGGTCTACCTGGCGCACGACTCTCAACTTGATCGATCCGTCGCGTTAAAGGTGCCCAAGTTCCACGAGAACGATCGGGACACGGTCAAGCGATTTGAGCGCGAAGTGCGCGCGATGGCCGCGCTGCGTCACCCCAATCTGTGCCCGGCGTTCGACGTTGGGGAGATCGACGGCACGCACTACTTCACGATGGCTTACATCGAGGGCAAGACGCTCGCAACTCACCTGGCCAGCCGCCGCTCGACACCAGTGCGGCAAGTTGCCTTGATCATTTGGAAGCTGGCGATGGCGCTCGACACAGCTCACCAGGCCGACATTGTGCACCGAGACCTGAAGCCGGCCAACATCATCATTGACCAGCAGAACGAACCGGTGTTGATGGACTTCGGATTGGCTTGTCCGATCGAGTCCGACTCGCAACTGACGAACGAGGGGTTGTTGGTCGGCACGCCGGCCTACATGTCGCCGGAGCAAGTCGTGGGGGCGTCCGCCAACGTCGGCCCGCAAAGCGACTTGTATGGTCTCGGCGCGATCATGTACGAGATGTTGACGGGGCGGTTGCCCTTTGACGGTCATGTCGGCGAAGTTCTCGAGCAGGTGCTGTACGACGAGCCGCCGCCGCCGGGCCTGTTCAATGACGAGTTGGATGCGGAGTTCGAGGCGATCTGTTTGAAGTTGCTGGCGAAGAAGCCGGCGGACCGCTTTGGATCAGCAGCAGCGCTGGCCCGTACGTTGCACCAATACCTGCTGGCGAACCCGCGTCGGGCCGCCGCGTCGGAGCAGTCGTCGGCGTCGATCAGCGGCGCAACCGACCGTCAATTTGCGGAGATGGTGGACCAGATCCAGCAGTTGCGACGTTCGCCAAAAGACACCGACACGATGGCGATCGTCGCTGAATTGCGAGCCGCCCAGGACCCCAAGACGCGCCGGTTTGCTCAATGGGCCAGTCGCATTGTCGAGCGGATCAAAGCCAAGAAGCAGGAGCGACGTTCATCGTGGATCGGATTCGATGAAACAGGCGTCGAACAGCCCGCCGATCTGGGCGAGTGCTTGGTGTCGACGCGGAAGGGGCCGATCTGTCTGCCAGGTCCGCCCTCTTTGCGCCAGCAGAGACGTTCACGCAGGAGGACGTGGTTGATTGCCGGATTGGCGCTTTCGGTGGCTTTCAACTTGTGCCTCGCCACGGCGTTCATGGGCCGGCAGTTGACCGCCGACTCGACTGCCGCTGAGCCATCGCCGGCGAGCGCCCCATCGACGGCGACACCCGTTGCCTTCACGCCCGAGACCGGCGGCGACGAGTTGTCGAAAGTGTCGGCTCCGCAGCCTGTCGTCTCGCAGCCGGCCGCCACCGTCATTGTCGCGGACGAGCCAGCCGCTGAGAGTGAACCGGAGCCGTCCACTGCGATCGAGGTGGCCGACAGCGAAACAGAGTCCGCCGTACAGACGGTGGTCAAGCTGGCAGTGGCTGATCGCGATCCCGTCGTCGCCGCGACGAAGGACCGCGTCGTTGCCAGCGACCCGGAAGCGACGTTCGAGCCGTATCGAGCGGCTCCGTTCGCAAGTGAGAAGCCGGCGACCGCGCGGCGCGTCAAAGACCGCGCGGCCGGCAAGCCCGGCGAAGCGGCGCAGCGGGTCAAGCTTGATCCTGCCCGTGTGCGAGCGAACGACGCCTTGCCGCCGCACCCGCCGATCCCGCTGCCGACGGACGGTCTGTTCGCCGCCTTCGACCGCGATCGCGACGGCCAGATCTCGCCCCACGAAGTGGGACCGATGGATCAGGCTCAGTTCCGCCGCGCGGACATCGATCGCGACAGCCGGCTGTCGCGCGAGGAAGTCATGCAGTTCTTCATGACTCGACCGCTGCCGCCACCGCCACCGCCTTTTGGTCCGCCTCACGGCCGTCGCTAGTGAACGTCGCCCCGCCGCGCTTGCCTGCGGCGCGACAAGAAGCGATCATCGCCTCCGTTCCGTTCGATGTACGACCCGCGACGGCCGTCGACGAACATGTCACTTATGGTTGAGTCGAGATTCCGTGGGCAATTCTGAACCGGTAGCCGTGAACGTCTTCGAGAAGCAGGGCTTGGTGTTTTCCACCGAGTTGACGTCGACGCTGGAGTTCGGTCGTCAGAAGTCGGGGGAGCACGAGCCCTACACGCGGCATGGCGCTCGCGTCGTGATCGCCAAATTGGACGAGACCAATGTTTCGCGGGAGCACCTCTTGCTTTCCCGCCGCTCCGACGACGCCATCCGTGTGACGAATCAGAGTCACGTCAATTCCGTCCTGGTCAATCTTGAGCAGGAGATTGGCCCCGGCAAGCACGATGACATTTCGCTGCCGGCGCTGGTGACCGTCTTTGGCCGCGTGATCAAGCTGTCGACCGATTCGGAGCCCGCGGCGGCGTGCGCCGTCGTAGCGAGCCTGGCGCAGAGAACGGCTCCGCCCGGTGCGCGGAGCGGCGCGAGTTCGGCGATTTCTCAGATCATGGCCCGGCGAACACCGGGCGATGACGATACGGCCTATGTTCTCCGCGGCCTGGAGGCGACGATCGGCGTCTTGCAGCGCGCTGGGCGAACCGACGATTTCGCCACGCTGGCCGTCCAAGCCATGGTCGATGACCTCGGCTTCGAGAACGCCGCGTCACTCCGCTGGGAAGGCGGCGAATGGATCTGCGAGGTGTTCCGCTCGCAAGCAACCGTCGCGAACGACGAGTGGGCTCCCAGTCGCACCATTCTCCAACGCGTCTATCAAGAGAAACGCACATTTTGGAAGTTGCCGAGCACGGAGGAGTCGGCTTCTCCCAGCTTGATCAATGTCGGCTCCTTGACAGCTGCGCCGATTCTCGACCGCGACGGAGAAGTCGTCGGCGCGTTGTACGGCGAGCGCCCGTTGGTCGTCAACGGAAAGATCGGCAAACGCATCACGGAAGTGGAAGCGTCCATTGTCGAGATGCTGTCGACCAGCATTGCGGCCGGCCTGGCGCGCCTCGAGCAAGAGCACGCCGCCGTCAAGGCGCGAGTTCTGTTTGAGCAGTTCTTTACACCGGAATTGTCGCGCCAGCTGGAGGTGGAGCCCGATCTCTTGTTGGGCAAGGACACTGACGTCTCGCTGTTGTTTTGCGACATCCAGGGGTTGAGCGAAGTTTCCGAACAACTTGGAGCGCGCCTGACGCTCGACTGGATCAATGACGTCGTCGGCACATTGTCGCAGTGCGTCGCCGACAACCATGGCGTCGTTGTCGACACGCTTGGCGATGAGCTGATGGGGATGTGGGGTGCGCCCGTCGATCGGGCCAACCACGCTGAGCTGGCTTGCCGGGCCGCATTGCAGATGCGGCAACAGTTGCCTCAGCTAAACCACCGTTGGCGGCAAGCGCTCCAAAAACCGGTCGAGCTGGGGATAGGAATTCACACGGGCGTCGCGCGCGTCGGCAACATCGGCTCGGCGACCAAGTTCAAGTACGGCCCGTTGGGATGCACCGTACAGGCGGCGCGGCGCGTGAAAGCGGCGACCGAACGTCTCGCGACAAATGTGTTGATCTCGTCCGACACGGCGGCGCGACTGAGCGACGAATTCGCAACGCGGCGTCTGTGGCTGCTGGAGCAAGATGAGCCGCTGGGATTATTTGAATTGACAACTGACGTCCCCGATGACTGGTGCGAATTGAAACGTCGCTTTGAAGCCGCCCTGGAGGCGTACGAACGGGGCGACTTTCCCACGGCGATTCGGTTGCTCGCCAAAATACTCACCGACCATCCGGGGGACCGTCCATCGCTGCAATTGCTGGCCCGCACGGCCGGCGATTACTTCGCATAGCGGCCGCGTTCGGCGTCAACGTTGCGCCAGGAACTCGGGCGATTGCCAGCTCGGGTTGGGATACGTGTAGAACCCCTTTCCGGTTTTCACGCCGAGTTCTCCTCGCGAGATCTTGTCCAACAGCAACTGCGGCGGCGCGTCGCTCGGATCGCCGCTCTGCTCGAAATAAACCATCTCGATATCGCGGACGACATCCAGCCCGACGTTGTCCATCAGGGCAAACGGCCCCATCGACGTCTCCCAGAGAATCATCCAAGTGCGATCGACGTCTTCGACAGTGGCGATCTGTTGATCGACGACTCGCAGCGCCTCCTTCTTCACAGCTCGCCAGATGCGGTTGAAGATGAACCCCGTGCTCTCCTTGCGGACGATGACGGGCAAGACGCCGATCGACTTCATGAACGCGTCCACGGTCGCCATCGTCTCGTCGGATGTCACCGAACCTCGCATCAATTCGACAAATGGGTGTTTCCAAACGGGCTGAACGAAATGCGTGTTCAGGACTCGGTCGGCTCGTCGAGTAGCCGATTCAACTCGCGATATGCGGATCGACGAACTATTGGTGGCGAGGACCGTCGACGGTGGACAGATGTCGTCGAGCTGATGAAAGAGACCGCGCTTCGCGTCGACGTCTTCAGTGATCGCCTCGATAACAAGTTGCGCCTCGGCGGCGGCTTCGTCGAGTGACGTGGTGTAGTGGATGCGGTCGAGGATCGATTGGCTGCACTGGCCGCCGGCGACGCCGGCTGCGACGATGTCATTCGCCAAATCAGCGATTGCCTGGCGGCTGTTCGCCAACGACTTGTCGCTGACGTCGTGCAGGCGGACGCGCTTGCCAAACGCCGCGGACTGGACGGCGATCTGGCTCCCCATCAGGCCCGCGCCGACGACGCAGACATCTTCAATTGTTTGAAACATGGCGGGCGTTCGAAGGACAGTTAACACCGCGATTGTGCGCTTGTCTCAGCGAAAATCAACACAGTCAACGGCGCAGAAACGACCTGCCGATCCCCTTTGGACATCGGTAGTCGACTTCGCCAGAATTCCGATTCACCACTTGGCGCCTCGAGAGTTCCGGCGAATTCCGCTGCTTGCCGGCCCGAACTGTTTGGTGCTGACAAGGCGTGGTAGCGTTAGCGTGGAGAGGAGAACCAACGTCGTTGGCAGGTGTCGGCGCCGCGCGACGCGGCCTATTTTTGATAGATCTGTGGCCGTCTCGCTAGAATCAGAACAACCGCTGGCGATACCTGGTAGGGAGCTGACGTGCGAATCCTCTTGCTCAACCCGCCTCATACGGCCATTGGGAGTCGCGTTCCGCGAGAGCACCTACCGCCACTGGGGCTGCTGTCGATCGGTGGTCCGCTGATCGATGACGGCCACGACGTGGCGCTGCTCGACGCTGAGTTCGGTCCACTGACGCTGGACGAGATTGTCTCGCGAGTGCTCGATCACCGCCCCGACATGGTCATGATGGGGCACACCGGATCGACGACAGCAGATCCTACAATTCGGCGGATCGCCACCATGATTCGGCGACAAGACGATCGCGTGCGGATCGCGTATGGTGGAGTCTTTCCCACCTACCACTGGTCGGAGGTGCTGCGGCAGTGCAGCGCCGTCGACTACATCGTTCGCGGCGAGGGTGAAGTCACGGCGACTCGCCTGGTTCGCGCTTTGCAAAACGAAACGCCGTTGCGAGACGTGCCGGGAGTCGCTTTCCGCGAGGCGGGTGAGCCGGTGGCGACCGCCAAGGCGACGATGATTCGCGAATTGGACGACTACCGAGTTGGCTGGGAGCTTATCGATTTCAGCCGCTACTCGTATTGGGGCGGCAAGAGATCGGTGGTCGCTCAGTTTTCACGAGGCTGTCCGCACAACTGCACTTACTGTGGACAGCGAGGTTTTTGGACTCAATGGCGACACCGCGATCCGGTGAAATTCGCAGCCGAGCTCGCCTGGCTGCATCGCGAGCACGGTGTGGAATTGATCAACTTCGCCGACGAAAGCCCAACCTCATCGCGGTTCGCGTGGCGACGCTTCCTCGAAGCGCTTATCGCCGAGGACGTACCGTTGTTGCTCGTCGGATCCACGCGAGCCGACGATATTGTGCGCGACGCCGACATCCTGCATCTCTACAAGAAAGCCGGCGTGCTGAGATTCCTGATGGGGATCGAGAACACGGACGAAGCCACGTTGGCGGATATTCGCAAAGGCGGATCGACGGCCAAGGACCGCGAAGCGATTCGGCTACTTCGCGAACACGACATCATCTCGCTGGCCACTTGGGCCGTGGGTTTTGACGAGCAGCGGGATATCGACTTCTGGACGACGTTCCGGCAGCTCTTGTCGTACGACGCCGATCAGATCATGTCGATCTACGCGACGCCTCATCGCTGGACGCCGTTCTATGACGACGCTCAGCATCGAACGGTGATCCAGACCGATCAACGCCTCTGGGACTACAAGCATCAAGTGATCAAGTCCAAGTGGATGCCGCCTTGGAGAATCTATTTGTGGGTCAAGTTGACTGAAGCCGCGTTGCAACTGAGACCCAAGGCGTTGCTGCGGTGCCTATTCCACCCCGACCGGGACGTGCGTCACGGGATGCGATGGTACACGCGAATGGGGCGTCGAGTTTGGCTGCGCGAACTGATGGGCTTCCTGTTTCGCGACCGGCGGATGAAAGCTGGACCGACAGTGGGTGAGTTCTGGGGACCGCCTCTGAGTGAGGGCGAGGAGGCGTTGGTCGAGATCGAGTTGGCTCCCGACGCCGCCGTCGCACCGCAGCCAATCAAACCGGAGTCGCTTCCGCTGGGGCCTCCAAATCAGGCCACCTAGCGGGTCCGCTCGACGGCTTGCGAATCGGCTTGGCCGGGCCGACTATTTGTTCAGCGGTGTGTTCCGGCGGCTTTTCTCGATAACGGTTACGATTTCTTTCCAGACAGCGGCGCCATTCACACCGTTTGTCATCACGACCAGTCCGCGACGCCGCGCCGGTTCGAACTCGGCGTAGCAGCGAAACCCAGTCCCGTTAGATCCCGAGTGAGAGATCAACGCCGCGCCTTCTCGCTCTTTCACGGCCCACCCGAGACTTCGCATGACGCCCGGTGTATCGGTGTCGACGGTCGGCTTGAGCATGGTTCGAATCGTCGCGGCGCTCAGCGAGTGGTCAGCGCGACGATCGGCGCCCATGATCTCGACAAGAAACTGCGCGTAATCACTCGGCGTCGTGTAGAGCGTAAAAGCGGCGTTCGCGCGGTCGAAGTGCGGTCGATCCTTTTTCACGGCTCCGTTGGGATCGTGGCCGGCGGCGGCGATCGCGTCGTACTCAGGTTGCCAAGTGTAGCTGCTATGGTCCATCCGCAGCGGTTTGATCAGCTGCGATTGCATCCAGGTCCCCGCCTGTTCCGCCACGACGTTTTCGACGACTTGTTGCAGATACCAGAACCCCTCGCCCGAATACCCATATTCTGAACCCGGTTCGAACTTCACAGGAATTGGACCGCCCGCGCGCCATCCTCCCTTGCGCCAGTTCGGAAAGCCCGTCGTGTGGGTGAGCACCATGCGGGCGGTGATTTTGCGATGCAGCGGTTCGTCGGGTAGGTACGGTTTTTTGAGGTATTCGGCCAGCGGCTGGTCGAGTTTGAATTCACCGTTTTCGACAAGCTTGAGGAAAGCGTACGCGAATAGCGGCTTGCTCATCGAACAAGCTTCAAAAACGGTGTCGCTGCTGACGGGCTCCGTCGCGCCGGCCTGCTTGACTCCAAACTCGCGTCGCCAGACGACGCGGTTGTCATCGATCAGGGCTACCGCCGCACCGGGAGTTTTATGTTTGGTCAAGAGTCGCGGTGTGACTCGCTCGACCGAGTCCGCGTCGCGACGCCAAGAATCCAACTGGCCAACTTCCTCATGCTGAGCTGACTCCGCACGCCGCCGCCGATCGAGAACTCGCCCACGCAAAACACCGAGACACCTCCCCAGTTCAACGACTGGTTCCCCTTCGATCAGCACATAATCGACTCCTTCACAGAACTTGTGCGGCGCGAACGCGTCCGCCGTATCGCGGATTTGCAGCGGATCGAAAACGACCAAGTCGGCGGCCATTCCCACGGCAACCGCCCCGCGGTCCTTCAACTTGAGAATTTCCGCCGGCAGCGACGTCCCAGCGCGAACGGCCTGCGCGAGAGGAAGGATATTCCGGTCAATTGCGTATTGTTTGAGCTTGCGCGGAAAGGCTCCGTAGAAACGCGGGTGAACCGGACCGTCCTCGGGAAGGGCGATGCCCGCATCGCTGGATGTTGCGGTCCACGGCGTCGCCGCGAACGCCTCAACATCGCGCTCCGACATCGAGAACGCCCGCAGTCGGGCTCCACCTCGCCTATTGCGGTCTCCGCGCAACTGCAATTGAACGGCTGCTTCCACGGGCGACCGCTCCAACTCCCGCGCCAGTTTCGCTAACGACTTGCCGACCTGTTTCTTGTCGGGATGGTCGACAATGAGGATGTTGTCGGGACCGCCGCGGCGGTTGATTTCGAAAGCGATATCGCGGCGGACTTTGGCGGCGGCGTCTGAATCGGCAAGGTGCGACTCAAGTTGATCCGCCGGTGACGCGGCTGATTGGAGTGGCGAATCGCCTCGAGGCGCAGCTGCCAACGCCCAACTCGGAATCAGCACGATACGACCGTCCGAGCCACTCGTGTTGTACGCATACTGATCAGCGTAGACGTTCAACCCCTCGGCTCGGGCTTTCTCGATCATATCGATCATAACTCGACTGGATCCCCAGAAGTCCACGCCCCGCGCCTTGATGTGAGTAGCCACGACGGTCGCTTTCGTGTGCGCTGCAAGATCGATCAACTCTCTTAAATTGTCGATCATGGAGGGCGGGTTGGGCGCGTCGCGACTGGGCAAGAACCACATCGGGTGACTGCCCGAGCTGCGTTCATGCAGGACGTAGACGCCGTCGCGCGGTGTCAGTTCGCCCACCAGCGCACGCATCTCTTTCGGTTCGCTCCAACGCCCGGGCGTATACTCCAATCCGGCCGAGAGTCCCCAAGCCCCGTCCCGCATCCCCGCCCGCACCAATTCGCGCATCCGCGCGATCTCGCTCTCACTTGCTGCTCGACGAAAGTCGTTTCCCATGACACGTCGTCGCACATTGCCATGTCCGACGAGTTGAATCGCATGCGGACCGATCCCTTTTCGCTCCATCATCTCGCGTTGCTCGCGAATCGAATCCGGGCCGCCGCCGTCTTGATTGACGACAACTGTGGTGATTCCCTGAGTGATGAGATTGGGAGCGGCTCGGCGCAAGGGGTCTGTCGACGTCAGCCCCCGCTCGGCATGACTGTGGAAATCGATAAAACCCGGCGCGATAATCTTGCCGCCGGCGTCGATGATCCGCTCAGCATCGCGTTCGTCCAAGTCGCCGATCGCCGCGATCACGCCGCGACGAATGCCCACATCCGCCCGCACGGCCGGCTTGCCTGAACCGTCCAAGACCTCGCCGCCTGTGAGCAGCAGATCGAATCGAGTAGGAGCGTCGCGGTCGGTTGCCACGGGCGAAACGCTTTGGCGGTCCTTGGGGCGCGCCTCCACGATCTTGCTCAACAGCCGCCCAAAATCGGACTTGGCGACTCGCTTTTCTCTTTGGAACGAGTTGACGCGGTGGGCGATGACGATCTTCCATTCTGGAATGACGACCAGGTAGTGCCCGCGATACCCGCGCGCCGAGAACGATCCCGCGGGCAGTTGCAGCCCGGGGAAGTGGCGGCCGTCGACAGCGACCCACCACATGTAGCCGTACCCACCCGACGGACCCGCGTCGGACGCCGCCGCTGTGCTCCGCTCGATCCACTTCGCCGGAATGACTTGTCGGTCTCGCCAACGGCCCTGCCGAAGGAACAGCAATCCGAAACGAGCCAGGTCGCGCGCGCTCAACTCAAACGGATACGCTGGATGGACGGAGTCTTTCCCTGTCACGTACTGCGTATGACGTGCGCGGTCAAAGTCCTGCAATTGCAAAGGGATCGCCAACCGACGCGCGAACTCCTCAAACATGCTCCGCCCGGTGAGGTTCTCGAAGATCGTGCAACTCGCGTTGAAATCCCAATTGTTGTAGTACCAGAACGTGTCCGGCGCGTGCGATCCGCGCGGCGGGCGAGCCGCCGCCATCGCGGCCGTTTCGTAAAGCGCCGGGTGATAGACCCCCGATCGGGCCGTCAACAAGTCGCGGATGCGAGCTCCTTTTTCCGCCGCTGTCAGCGACGGTTCGTTGTCGTCGATTCCAAGTTGGCCGAGTGTCTCGTCGAGGTTGATGTCGCCCGTCTCCACATGCATTCCATAGAGCGCGCTCAACAGGCTCTTGCGGATGGAATGGCACTTCAGCGGTAGCGCGACAGAGCCCCACTCGTCGACGATGACACCGTCGTAGACAACAACCACTGCGGCCGTGTCGAGTGTCGCCGAGTATTCCCGGGCCGACTGAAGATGTTCGGCTGACCAGCCGACGTCTCGCGGTGAAACGGCGCGGCGCCAATGCCGACCGGGGAACTCGTCCGCGACGCCGATCCGCGCGGTCGAAAGCACCGCCAGCAACACTGCCAGCAACACTGCCAGAAATAGTCGAGTCATCGTTCGTCCTGTGTTCGAAAGAAGAGCACTTCCATTCACCGTGTGCGAAGTGGCAATCGACAGTGATGGACCTAAACATCGGTCGCGTTCATACCGGTCATTCGTTACTGCTTGCCGTGTCGCCATTCCCTCAATTCCCTCAATGATTCTTTGCAGACGACCGTCTGATGAGTCATTAGAATGACGGCGGAGAGGCGTCATGTCCATCACACCCGGCAGTCAGCGACGAAGGAAAGAGCGGCGAATGTTCGCCGCCGTTGCCGTCGTCTTCTTCACGATTGTTGGCGGCGTCGCCGCCTGGGAGTTGGCTCCCGCCTACCTCGCCTATTGGAAGTACCAACCCCGTGAAGGCGATCTGCTCTTTCAGTCACTGCCGCACTCACGGCTGGTGAACGCGATTGAGGGCGCGACCGCGTCGCCCTACTCGCATTGTGGGATGGTCGCTCGCGTGAACGGAAAATGGGTTGTCTACGAGGCGTTTCGAAAAGTGGAGACGACGCCGCTGCGGCAATTCATCTTTCGCGGGCGAAACGACGCATTCGCCGTCTATCGGCTCGAACCCGACTGTCAGCAGTACGTGCCCGCAACGATTCGCCAAGTCGAGTTGTTCCTCGGCCGGCCATACGACGTTCGCTATCGGATGGACGATGAGAAGATCTATTGCTCAGAGCTGATCTACAAGGCGTATGATCTTGCGACCGGCGGCCAGAAACTGGGACAGCTCGTGCGGTTGGGCGACCTCGATTGGCGTCCCCACAAGAGCACGATTGAGTTCTATGAGCAAGGCCCCGTTCCCCTCAATCGCCAGATGATCACGCCCAGGGACCTGGCGGAGGCGGATCAGTTGCAACTGGTCTACTCGCACAATGTGGCAGTGCCACTCACAGAGCGAGCTCCCGCTCGGTGATCTCTCAACGCCACAAGTGGAGGATTACGGATGATCTTGAGACGGTCGGACGTCGCGGGTGATTCGGCGATCAAACGAGCCGCCTCCACGTTCTGGCGAGCGTCGGACATTGATGCACTCTTTCGAAAGTGGCTAAAAGAACAGGGTTTTCTGATTCGGATTGGTTGGTAGCGGAGCTTTTTTGTGGCTGCGGATGTGTTTGACGAT
>JASMLW010000416.1 GCA_030748485.1 Pirellulaceae bacterium | reverse complement strand
GTGGAGCTACGAAACGCTGGAAACAGCGACAGTAGTGCTCCGCGACTACTTCGGCCCAGCGGTCATCGGACTCGACGCGCTCGATATGGATGCGATGCAAAAGGCGCTAGAGGGTGCGCTCGCGGGCGGTTTCTCAACCGGCATGCCCATCGCCCGAGCCGGGTTGGATCTGGCGTTGCACGATCTTCACGGGAAGTTGCAGGGCAAGTCGTTAGCGCAACTTTGGGACCGCGACCCTGGTGGGCCGCTGACGCTCAGTTGGACGCTTAATCCGCGGCGACTAGATGAAGTCGATGCACTGATGGACGCCGGCTGGCAGCGCGGCTTTCGCCATTTCAATATCAAGGTCGCACCCGATCCAGAATTCGACGTGGAACTCGCGCGCCAGGTGCGACAACGAGCGCCCCATAGTTTTCTTTGGGCCGACGCCAACGGTGGATACGACATGGATATCGCGCTGGCCGCGGCGCCCAAGCTGGCCGACGCCGGCGTCGATGTGCTGGAGGCGCCGCTCAAGCCGAATCGCATCAGCGGCTACCAGGCGCTCAAGAAACAAGGGGCGTTGCCGATCCTGATGGACGAGGGAGTCGTCTCTCCCGTTGAGCTTCAGGAGTTCATTCGTTTGAAGATGATCGACGGTGTGGCGATGAAACCGTCGCGTTGCGGCGGCTTGGTCTCGGCCCGGCGCCAGATCGAACTCATCGAACGCGAGGGACTCCTGTGGCTGGGAAGCGGGTTAACTGATCCCGACATTTCGTTGGCCGCAACGCTCGGCCTTTACGGCGCCTACGACCTGCAGAAGCCCGCCGCCCTGAACGGTCCGCAATTCCTAACCGCCGATGTGCTGACTACGCCGCTGACGATCAACGAGGGCAAGGCCAAGGTTCCAAGCGGACCCGGTCTAGGCGTCGAAGTCGACGAGGCCAAAGTCATTGCATTGGCGAGGAAGACTGGCCAACTCGAACAGAAATAGCTCCGACGAGCGTTTTGCCGGATAAGTGGGTAAACCGTTCATCGGAAAAGAACGCCCGCTTGTGCGGCGAAGAGAATTGAGACATGACAGTCGCAACGGAGACTCGCGATGCAACGGCGTGAAATGTTTTGGTCCGCGGGAGCGGCGATGTTAGCCGCGTCCGCTTCAGGATGGGTCGCCGGGGCTGAAAAGAAGAAGCAGAAGGTGCTCTACTTCACCCGCAACGTCGGCTTCTATCACTCGGTCGTACGGCGAAAGGGAGCCGCGCTGAGCCATTCAGAGCGGGCGCTCGTGGATATGGCCGCGAGCATCGGCGTGGAGGTGACGTGCACCAAAGATGGCCGGGTCTTCGACGGGGATTTGCAACAGTATGACGCGATCGCCTTTTTCACGAACAACGACTTGACCGTTCCCAACCCGCAGAAGGAACCGCCAATGTCGCCCGCCGGTAAGCAGCGATTGCTCGATGCAATCGCCTCAGGCGCCGGCTTTATTGCGTTTCATTCCAGTTGCGCCTCGTGGCGTACGCCGCCAAAGAACGAAGGAGAAAACAAGAAGCTCGATCCGTACCTGGCAATGTTGGGTGGCGAGTTCGTCGCCCACGGTCCGCAGCAGGAGGCGACGATGCGGGTCGCTTCTCCGAAGTTCGCCGGGATGCAGGGCCTGGGCGGGACGTTCAAGCTTCGCGAGGAATGGTACGCCTTGAAGAACTTTGCTGACGATCTGCACGTGATCCTCGTCCAGGAGACGGCAGGCATGAAAGGCGGTTGCTATCATCGGCCCCCTTACCCATCGACGTGGGCTCGCCGGCATGGGCGGGGACGCGTCTTCTTCACGTCGATGGCCCACCGAGAGAACGTTTGGATTGAACAGCCGTTTCAGCAGATCGTGCTAGGCGGCCTCAGCTGGGTGTTGGGGAACATCGAGATGGATGTGACACCCAACATCGCGCAGGTTACGCCTCAGGCCGCTCAAACTCGTGGGAGCCTTCCGGACAGGTCCGGGCGTTAACGAACAACAAGGCGTGCATTGACGGCCATGTGAAGAAGAAGAGCCAACAGGCTTTGCGCAAGCTGACAGCGACAGTGGAATAAACGAGGACGTGGGGCAGTCCAAATACGGATGTCGACAGTGACGACGCCTGTTATCTCCCGAACGGCAAGATCGCCTTTACCTCGACGGCCTGCTTTGTTGCTTTCGTCTGAGCCACTGCTCTTCAGTGAGGCGGACACAGGTTTGGTGTTGGAACATCATGCTGGTTTCGACTTCCAAACGCGTGGCAATCGCGTCGGGCGTTCCGGTCATCGGTTCTGGAGCGGCCCAAGTTTGGAACTTGCCGTTGGTGCCGGACGTGGTCCAACTCAAGCCGTCGTCGGCCACAACGATTTGCAGGATCGGCGATCCATGATTAACCGGAGGACCAAGTGGACGAAAGCATTGGTTGCCAGTGGACGCCATCCGCGGAATGGAATGCGTGCAGTTGGTGGACGGCGCCGATCTCTCCATCCTGTGTGCTGACGCCACGACCCACCGCCTTGTAGCGAGACTCCGGTAGTGCGGCGGGATTGGTGTCGCGAAACGCCGTGAAGTTGTGCGCGCCAATGCCTTGCAGCAGTTCGCGCCTCAATTCCTTACGCCGTCATCGAGAAGTTGGGCAGACACAAGATTTGTACAAATTAGAATTGCAGGCAAGCGAATGCTGACTGAACTAAGACAATACTGAACGGCAATACTGAACAGGTCCGACAACTCGACTCACCAGGCATCGCGCATGAACGAACACATTGAGAATCCGGTCCGCGGTGAGTTACCTTCGATCTCGACCACGTTGCTGGTGCGCGTGCAGCAGATGCAACCGGACGCCTGGGCGCGGCTTGTGGAAGTGTTTGGTCCGATCGTTTATCGCTGGTGTCGTCAGTCTGGTTTGTCGGGCCACGATGCCTCGGACGTCGTGCAAGAGGTGTTCGCCTCGGTGACGCGTGGCATCGGTGACTTTCATCGATCGCAAGTTGACCAGAGTTTTCGTAACTGGCTGGCGACGATCACGCGCAATCGGGTTCGTGACTTCTGGCGCCGCGCGGCCAACCGTCCCGAGGCGGCGGGGGGCACCGAAGCGCTATTGGGGATTCAGAATGTCGCCGATCCGGATGGGATGTCGATTGACGAGACCATCAGCAGCGAGGACCTCGAAGGTGAGCTTTCGCGGCGCGTGCTGACTCTGGTTCGCAGCGAATTCGAGGAGCGATCGTGGTTGGCATTCAAAATGACGGCAATGGAGGGCCGGCGGCCGGCGGATGTGGCCGCGGAGTTGGGGATGAACGTCGCAGCCGTCTATCAGGCCAAATCCCGAATACTGCGGCGTTTACGCCAACAATTGGCTGACTTGCCCGAGTGATGCGGAGGTCGTCGAGAAATCCTCGGAAAGTCGTGTCAGACGTCTGCGTTCTTCTTGGTAACGGGCGATCACCTGCGATCGGCCCGCGACAAACGGACGCGACACCCAACACAAACGCCGCACGCGACCAATCTCCGCACACGAGGAATTGACATGATGACCTTGGAAACGTGCCCCTCCCCTGACGACCTGCAAGCCCTTTCGCTGGGCCAACTCTCCGAAGAGCAAAGCGACGAAGTGCTCGGCCATTTGCAAGCGTGCGAAACCTGCCAGGCGGAAATGCGAACGGCAGCTCCGATGGAAGATACGCTCGTCGCGCGACTGCGTGAGACAGCCCCGCAAGAGAGCTACTCGGATGAAGCCGAGTGCCAACTGGCTCTGGCCAAGGCGCTCGGGGCGCTTGCCAATACGTCTGACGAGCGGAGCGACTTGGAGGCTTCCAGTCCGATTCCGAAAATACTGGGTGAATACGAGATCATACGACTGATCGGATGCGGTGGAATGGGCAGCGTCTATCTAGCCCAACATTGCAAACTGGGGCGGCAAGTCGCGTTGAAAGTTCTCTCGAGCCACCGACTGCTGCAACCGCGAATGCGCGAGCGGTTCGAAGCCGAGATGCGGGCGGTTGGTCAGCTGTCGCATCCCAACATCGTCACCGCGCACGACGCGCGCGAAATCGACGAGTTTGCCGTGCTTGTCACGGAGTATATCGATGGGCTCGATGTCGCGCAGATTCTGAGGCGAACGGGACCGTTGTCCGTAGCGAACGCATGTGAAATCGCCCGCCAGACTGCGCTGGCTCTGGACTATGTCGATCAGCAGGGGTTAGTGCATCGCGACATTAAGCCGTCCAATGTGATGATCGGCAAGTCCGGCGAAGTCAAACTGCTCGATCTGGGACTCGCGAGACTCCAACTCGGCGACGAGCAATCGGGCATGACCTCGACCGGCCAGGCGATGGGGACGGCCGACTACATTGCTCCGGAACAAGCGAACGACAGTCGTCTGGTCGACATTCGCGCGGACATCTACGCACTCGGGTGCACGTTGTTCAAAATGCTCTCCGCGCAGCCGCCGTTTGATGACGAGCGATACCCAACCGTGTTTGCGAAGATGACCGCGCATGTTTCCGAGGAGCCGCCGCAACTCGATAAGCTGGCTCCTGAAGTTCCGGCGGATCTTGTCAAGCTCGTGCATCGCATGATCGGGAAAGACGCCAACGATCGCCCGCAATCGCCGCGCGAAGTTGCCGAACTGCTGGCGAAGTTCTCAGATTGGGCCGACTTGAAACAACTCGTCGACCAAGCGATCGATGCGGGCGACATGGCTAGTCAGCCGCCTAAGAAACGCAGCGGGACGCCGCTTGACTTGCAGCCCGAGCCCAAGCCGATGCTGCAGCGGCGCGTGCCGTTGCTGGCAGCGATCGCCAGCGGGCTCATCGGTGTTTTGATTGGTGTGGCGTTGGGAATCATTATCACAATCAAACACCCGGACGGCACAACGACACAGGTCGAAGTTCCTCGCGGCGCCGCAGCCAGCGTCGATAAGGATGGCGACGTTGAAATTCAGTTACCCGGCAGTGACGGGCAGCGAACGGCAACAACGCCGAATGCTCAACCCTTGAAGGTCCAGCCCGACCCGGCTCGCTTGCAGGGCGTTTGGCGCGCCGTCGCTGGAGACAACGTCGGCCGCGTTCCGGGGCAGATGATTTTGGCGTTTTCGAAAAACCAATGCATTACGTTTATGAACGGCGAAGCCGCTCAAATGATGGCCTTCAACGTCACGACGAACGACAAGTTCTTGACGCTGTCAATTAAGGGGCCGGAATCGGTGACGATGCAGGCGACCATTGAGTTTAAGGCTGGCGAGAGGATGAGCATGCGAACGCAAGGAGGAACGATGGAGTTGGCGCGCATCTCTCGTTTTCCGATCACCGCGGACCGGTTGAAACAGGTTGCTGCCGATCCCGAGACCGCATTGTTCTCCGCCACACTGCAAGCCCTGGCGGAATACGAGAAGACGGGCAAGCTGCCGATAGGCGGCGCGATGCTCACAGCAAAGACGGCCGCGATGCAATCGCGTTCACGCCGCAATCTCAAAGAACTAGCCATCGGTCTGCACAATTATCATGACACCTACAGGACGTTTCCCGCCGCGGTAACGAACAAACGCGGCAACAAGATGACTCAGCCCGTCAGTTGGCGCGTGATGATCCTGCCGTTCATCAACGAGAGCCGGATCTTTGAGCAGTATCGACTGGATGAACCGTGGGATAGCGAAAACAACAAGAAAGTTCTCGCGCAAATGCCCGACGTTTTTCGCAGCCCGCTGATGGAAAAGGACTCCGGTGATCAGACATCCACGCCCTACCTCGCAATCGTAGGCCCCAATACCGTCCTCGCCGAAGAGCCGACGGCGTTGAGGGACATCCGTGACGGCTCCTCGAATACGATCATGATCGTGGAGACGAAAAAGGCGGCGCCTTGGACGAAGCCGGACGACATCGCCTTTCAGCCAGACGACGAACTGCCCAAGTTCGAGGTGCTTTACAAAGGTGGTTTTCACGCAGCCAGAGCCGACGGATCAACCGTGTTTATCGACGAAAAGGCGAAGCCAGATACACTGCGCGCTTACATCACACGTGATGGCGGCGAAAATGTCCGTTTCCCGCAACGTAACAGAGCGCGACCGTAGTATTTGATGAGGACATCATCGAACTCCTCGCCGATGAGTGTCAGGACGACTTCGCTCGTGGCGAGTAGGAACGCCAGGCGTTCGACGGCTGCCTGAAGGGACTACCCGAGCATCAAAAACAGCTGGTCTTGCGCGTCTTCACGCCTGGCCAGAAGATTAAGCCGATCGTGGCAGAAGTCGGTGTGACGCCGAACGCACTTTACAAAAAACTGGGGTGCCGGCGGCTGATCCTGTTGAGGTGCATCGAAAACGCACTCAGAGTGTTCGTTCGGAAGGAGAGCCAACATGACGGATCCGACTGGCTGGCAGTTGATCGAAGACTACCAAAACGGCGTGGTCAGCGATAAAGACTTTGCATCGTTGCAGGACCTTCTGCGTGAGGACCCCGAAGCCCGTCAAACATTGCGTCGTTCGATGACTATGGACTCCGCTCTGTGTGATTGGGCGGAGGCTGAATTGCTTGCGCCCGAATGTTCGGATTGAGACCGCCTCGGGGGGGCTTTCGGACGGTTGTGCGAACATTGGCCCCTTGGTTTGTTGTATTTCTGAGTTCGATACGTGAATCTCACTTCGCACTCTGCAG
The DNA here is from genome assembly GCA_030748485.1 of Pirellulaceae bacterium. GTDB lineage: Bacteria > Planctomycetota > Planctomycetia > Pirellulales > Pirellulaceae > JASMLW01. Next base: position 1,899 of record JASMLW010000416.1, on the reverse strand, counting down.
TAGGCAGAGAATCGTTCTCGCGTCTTGTGCAGAGTTCAATTGCTCAGGAACGGCTTGCTCAGGACAACCAGACGCATGAGGTCTCGCAGGCCGCCTTTCTGATCCTCGAGTTCAGCGAGAATCTGATCGATGCCGGGGCGGTCGCCGACCTCGAGTTCACGTCCCAAGGCGTAGGTGAGCAGTTTTTTGGTCAGGCAGCGGTTGAACTGGTCCTGTCGATCTGCAAGGAGTTTTCGGAATTCCGGAACTGTCCGAAACGAATCTCCGCCAGGGAGTTCACCGGTGGGATCGATCGGAGTTTTCTTCTCGTATGCGTCCCGCCAGCCGCCAATGGCGTCGAAGTTTTCCAATGCGAAGCCGAGCGGATCGATCTTGCGATGGCACTCGGCGCACGTTGCGATTTCGCGATGTTTTGCGAGTTGCTCGCGAATGCTGACCGCGCCGCGGATGTCCGGTTCGATAGCGGGAACGTCGGGTGGAGGGGGCGGTGGTGTGTAGTCCAGTAGTTTCTCCAGCACGTAAATACCGCGGACGACGGGCGACGTGTCGACGCCGTTGGCCGAGGCGGTCAGGAAGGCGCCGTGGCCCGGCAATCCGCCACGTCGGCTGCCTGTGAGCGAAACACGCTGCAGCTCGTTGCCTTGGACGCCTTCGATGCCGTAGTGCAAAGCAAGTTCGCGATTGAGAAACGAATAGTCGGCGTCCAAGAATCCCCGCAGCGACAGATTGTTATCAAGCACGTGACGGAAGAACGTTTCCGTCTCTGCACGCATCGCAGTTTCCAGGTTGTCGCGGTAGTACTCCAGAAAGTCTTCTGACGGAGGCATGGTTCCGATATTGTCCAGATCCAGCCATCGACGCACGAAATGTCCAACAAATCGATCCGACCTTGAATCGGCAAGCATGCGTGTCACTTGCGCCGATAAATCAGACCGCAGTTTTCCGGCGGCCGCCAGTTTGAGAAGCGTTTCATCAGGAGGCGATGACCAGAGGAAATACGACAACCTCGACGCCAGCGCGACTTCGCTCAGCTCGCCTTCGCCGAGATTCAGATACAGAAAACCCGGCGAGCAGAGAATCGCCTGGCAGCCAAGCTGGAGCGCGTGCAACGGCTCCACGCCTTCGTTGAGCTTGCCGGCCACGAGTCGGCGGATCGGCTCCAGTTCTCCGTCAACCGGTGGACGTCGAAATGCGTTCTCGGCGAATGCTCCAAGCCGTTGAGCAATCGTCGTGGCATTCAGTTCGTCGGGCGTCAGGTTGCCATACAACGCGCGATGACCGGCGGTCGGCCAGGTGTCAAGGTGGGGGCCTTCGAGTTGAATCTCCCAGATCCGCAGACGCGGTCCCAGGTAAGCTTTGAGAACTCCGTGTGCCTTCTCCATGCCGGGCTTCATATCGATGAATGGTTTGAATTCCGGTTTGTCGGCGGCCTGAGTCGTCAGCAGTCGGACCATTCGCTTGGCCGCCAGTGGGCCATTGCGAAAGCGGACTTCCGGCTCGTAGCCAGCTTCCATGTAGACGTTCCACTGAAACCACCGCGGTTCTTCATTCGTCAATTCGATTCGCGCCAGCGATGTCATCTTCGAGACGTTTCCAGTGCTCGTGACGCTGCCTCGCCGATCAACTGCGGCGACTTCCATCACCAGCGGATCACCGTTGCGAAAATCGCCCAGAGCTTTGCCATAGTCATGGACGCGGCTCACGGCTGCCGCTCGAACGCGAATGGTGTAGATGCCGCTGTGAGCGACGCCGCCCCGCCGAAACAGCGGCATGAATCCGATGTGTCCGCCGCGATAATGGCGGCCGTAGAGATCCGTGTAAGGCGTCTCCGGAATGAAACGGAAGCGATCGGTCTTGAAGAGTTTCGGCAGGTCGTTTGAGTTCTTGCCTTCGAAGTAG
>JASMLW010000415.1 GCA_030748485.1 Pirellulaceae bacterium | reverse complement strand
AGTCTCATATTCACCGGGCCGCGACGGGGGAGTCGACTCGGCGGGTGGTGAACCGGGCAACAGTCCCGTCAATTGCCAGCGATACTGCTGATCGCCAACAGCTCGCGGCAAGACGACAAAACGCCCGGACGTCTTCAGGTCGAGCGGTACGATGTCCGGCGCCCGTCGCAAGCGGTCGTCATTGTCGGCGTTGCCCAACACGCCAAATAACCTGACCCGAAACCCACCGGTGATGGGTTGCGGTGGATAGAGGACGAGTTGTTGCCGCGTCGACGCCGGATCGTCGATTGTCTCGATGATCATCGGGGGATCGCTCGCGATTTCGGTCCAATGTTGCGGGGCGTCGAACCGCAGCTGGTCGAGCAGACGTTTTTCGGGAACGACGATGGTCGCCTGAGCTTCGGCGATCCAGCGGTCATTCTCGCGGGATACTTGAGTGACGAGCACGGAGTCCGCGGTCACGCCGCTCTTCGCCGCGGCCCGAAACCGAATGGTCCGCGGGCTATCCGCGTCGAACTGAAAACGTCCCACAACGCGCCCCCGATTCGGTCGGTACTCCCCAGCCAAGGCGGTCTCCACTTCCGCATTCGCGGGCTTGTTGAGATCAATGCGTCGAATGTCGAAGCCTCGGAACAAAGTGACAACGCGGCTCTTCACGTCGCGTCCCCGCAACCACAAGATCGGCGCATCATTGAATCCCGTTTGCGGTTGGACCTCGCCCTCAATCCGCAAGATGTAGGGTTCGTTGATGGACGAATCGAGGAATGCGGTGATTACGCCAGCCGCGTTGATGGCGGCCGGGACTGCCCGCGTTTGCTGACCGACGTCGACGGTCACGCTGCGCAACTCGATCCCGGACGGCGCTTCGATTTCGTGGCGGAGCAGGTAGCCGCGCTCAGGAGTCACGCGTGCTTCGTAGTAAATCCGGTGACTGCGCGCGCCGGCGATGACATCGGAAAACTCCTCGATCTCGCCCTCCCAGACCGGCAAAGCTGTCTCAACTCGCCAGGTCTTGCTGGCCGGCGGCTGCTGGTAGATCCGATCCGGCGGCGTCTCCATGGACCACAGCCGGGCGAACGCATCGCCGTCAGCAGAGGGCAATTCGCTGTCGTGGAACTCCTCGACGGACAGCGCCGGATCCACCGTGACAGCAAACAAACTGGCTCCCGCCGAGCGGTTCACAACGGTGGCGGTGGGGTAAGAATAGAGTCCGACTCCGCTCGTGTTGGGCAGCAAAAACGAAACGCCCACTTGCCGCGGCTCCGAAACCGCCTCAGAAAACGTCAGCACGTGACGGCGCTTCCCCACATACTCGGGGTCGTCGGCAGACTCGACTTGTAAATCGGGACTGAGCGGGAGCAACTGCAACGTTGAATCCGCCGAGATAGCCAGCGAACTGAGCGGAGAGTCGCCCGGTACGACTTCCAATCGCACGTCAAGCACGACGGAGTCGGGGCGAATCCGCAGCCAATGGTGTTCGTCGACGATCGCCGCGGCGCCGGAACTACCTTGTTCGCGCTGGAATATCTCCAGTCGCTCGGTCGCGCCGTAATCGAACCGCAAGCGGCCGGTGTCTTTGTAGCTGCCCCCCGCCGAATTCGTTTCGAATTCCTGCTCATCGAGCGTCGTCTCAATGAACAGCGTCGACAGAGCTGACCGTGGAACCTGGAACTCCAGCCGCTGGCCCGCTCGCTCAACAGCGGAAAACGCAATCTCGACCTTCTTGGCGTCTGGCGACTCGATCGGCACAATCAATCGCCCGTCGCTGGACCAATGCACTTGCCCCACGACCTGACCGTCGACGAGGACCTCGCGCCATTCGACCTGCTCTTTTGAGAAAGAGAGCGCGAGATCGCCGGTCGGAATCTGTGCAAAAGTCAGCTCCGCGACGAACTCATCAGCATGCAACCGGTCATCGGAGTTCGAGATTCGCGTTTGGTAAACGGCCCGCTGTAGCAACATGTTCTGTTGGTGCGAGCGGAGGTCCGTGTAACGGCGGATCATGCGCGCGTGAAAATCTCGTGGAACGTAGACGTAAGTTCCCTGAACCGCGCCGTCGTCGTCGATGGGAACAAAGACATTCGCCCGATCGACGGGTAATCGAGCGAGCAGTTTCTCGCCTTGTCCTTGGGCGGGAGCGTGCCACAGGCAGATGAGCAGCCAGGCGGTCGCCGCCGTTCCCGAAACGATAAACGCGCTGGACTGCGAGCTGTTGGCTCCCGGCGCAGCTGTTGAGTCGATCGGGGTCTGCCGGCGGATCAAGTGCGACAACACAACGCTCGCCAGGACTCCCCACAATATCCCTCGACTGAGAAACACCCAATCACTTGGCGCGGCCAGCGCGAACAGAACAGCGGCCAGTGCGACCCATCGGCCCCAACCGCGGCGGCGATGGCAGAGCGCTCCGACGACTCCGAAACAGGCGATCAGCGCGCACCACCCCATCGCCGAAAAGAAAACTCGATTGCGAACTTTCAAAGACGCTGACTGGTTCGAGATGTCGATGGAGAGGCCGCCCGCCCGGACGAACTCGCGCAAATCGTCGGGGCTCCACGGTGTGCTGGACGGCCGCACTGGAACGGCCCAACTGTCAATCCGGCACAACGG
>JASMLW010000414.1 GCA_030748485.1 Pirellulaceae bacterium | reverse complement strand
GCCGAGATCGCCACTTCGCTCGAGTGCCCCCTGGGGACCGTCAAGACTTGGGTGCATCGAGCTCGCAAGGAACTAATCCGCCATCTCCAACGACGCGCTGTCATTCAGGAACCCGCCCATGCGTTGCGAAACGTTTGAAGAACGCTTCCACCAAATGCTGGACGCTCACAAGCACCCCGAATTGGACGACGCTCTGCGCGCCCACGCATTCCGCTGTCCAGATTGCCGAAACCAGTTGGACGCGTACGAGGACCTAGACTTGGGGCTCCGCACGTGGTCGCCTCCCGAGAGTGACCGAGACTTCGCCGCGGTCGCCGTGCAATCGGTGGCCAGGCCACGACGTCACTGGTTTGTGGTGACGGGGTGGATTGCCGCAGCCGCGTTCCTAGTCGTGACTTTCCTCTCACCCGGCTCGAATCAGCCAGTCGCGGAGGGCCCGAGTACCGATTCGGGGAAGGCCAGCCGGCAACAAGGACTGAGCATCGCTCGAACGGGCCCACGCCGACAACAGATGGTGGGAGTCGACGACGGAGCAAAAACGCCAGCCCAATCTTCTGAGACAGCCCAATCTTCAGAGACAACTGCACCCCAACAAGCGTTGGCTGGGCTCCGCGACAACTGGAGCGAGTGGCGGTGGACTTCAATCAGCACGGATCAGATTGGAGCGTTGGAGCCTGACTACTCTGACGACTTGGCTCGGGGCCTGCGCCCCATCGCGTCATCCTTTACGGTGGCCGTCGACGTCTTCCGCCGCACTTTGCCGCGACGATCTTCGAAAGATGCTCCCGCCAATCGGGGAGCCGCAATCCTCGTCGCGCCCGGCGTCGCGTAGACGCGATGAAGTAGACGCGATGAAGTAGACGCATGCGATGCATACGTCTTTCTTGGCTCTTCGCGCGCGACCCGACTCACTCGCCGTCGAACTCTTTCTCTTCCTCTTCCGCTTCCGCTTCAAACTCGGGAGTGAACTCGGGAGCTGAAATCGACACGCTGGCGGTGGGATCGTTGATCTTGGCGTAACCGAGACCGCGGATCACCTCGAGAATCTCGCTACAAGTGGGGAACATGCGGCCGCTGGCTCGCTTGTATTCATCCAAGGCGTGCATGAACTCGATCTCGTCTTGTGTGTAGTCGCGTTCGCACGTCGTCGGATCGATTTGGCGACGTCGCTGGACCTTTCGTCGGTCACCCTGCCGCCGGTCGTCCGCCACAGCCACGTCTTGCTGTCGTCGATCCTCAGCGTCTCGTCGATCTTCCTCGTTTCGCCGATTCATCGTCGCTTCGTTGCTCTTCGCCACAGCAAGACCTCCCATCAAGGTTTTAGAGATTCAGCCTAGGCAAGCTTACCCGCTTGCGAGAGAAGAGATCGTCACAACGTGTTGATAAAATTCAACAATCAGGAAATCTGGGCAATCCTGGGGAGTATTCCCAATCAGTTGCTTCTGGCAAAAAGCCCAGTTGTGACGGTTGTAGAGTCCCCGGTTCGCCCCACTTCCGAAAGTGCTCTTGCCAGTGGGGCTGGTCGGCCGATATTCTCCGCCGCCGCGCGACGGCTGGCCGAGCGCAGGCGACAGAAGCCGACTCATCGAGGAGTTCGTCCGTGGTAAGACAATGCCTGCCCATACTCTTCAGCGATCCCCGCAACCAGCATGAGCGGACAAGTGGCTGCCGAGCGGCTGCCACTTTGGTGGGGTGGCTGATCTTATTCGTCAGCGGTTGCCAGTTCGCGTCTGTCACACAGAACTCACAGGGAATGCGAGACTTCGATCAGGGGCAGTACGATCACGCCGCCCGTCAGTTCCAGAAGGCGATCACGAACGACCCGCAGAATCCCGATCCGTACTACAACTTGGCTGCCGTCTACCACCGCATCGCCACGTCGAAGGACCGTGGGGGCGGTAGCGTACGGGAGGTCGACGATCTCCGCAGTCGCGCCGAGAACCTCTACAACCAAGCGCTCAATCGCAACAACCGGCACGCCGAATCGTACCGGGGTTTGGCCGTTTTATTGGCCGAATCGGACCGCCGAGAGGAGGCGTTCAAGTTGCTCCGCAGTTGGGCGGCGAGTGAGCCGGACGACCCCAACGCCCGCATCGAACTAGCTCGGCTGTACGAAGAGCACAAGGACGTCGAGGCGGCCAAACTCTATCTGCAACAGTCGCTCGAGATCGCGCCAAATCCGCGCGCTTGGTCCGCGCTGGCTCAAATCCGCGAGCGGGAGGGCGATCTCCCACAAGCGCTGGCCAACTACCGACGAGCCTACAATCTGAACCAGTACCAGGAAGGCGTCTCAACACGAATCGCTTCATTGAATCGGCACTTCGCCGATCAAGCTCCCTGGGCGACTGAGTCCGACACCGAAGTGGTCCGCTCGAACGGCAATCGTCGCTACTGATCTCAGCGGCGTTTCTCGACTCCCAGCGCTTTTTGCAACGCCTGATCGCCCGTCGCCTTCTCAGGATTTGAGGTCGGACGTAGAATCGCGTGCTGTCCCACAGCACGAAAGGGCGTTCGATGGTTACACAGACCGCGACGGTTCGGATTTTCAACTTCTCCGCTGGACCAGCTGTCCTTCCGTTACCGGTGTTGGAGCAGATTCGCGACGAGATCGTCTGCCTGCCCGGTTGCGGCGCTTCGGTGATGGAGATCAGCCATCGCAGTAAGCAATTCAAGGCAATCCAGTCCGAAGCAGCCGAGACGTTGGCCCGCTTGCTGAGCGTCCCCGCTGGATATCAGATCCTCTTCCTGCAGGGCGGGTCTCGACTGCAGTTCTCGATGATTCCGATGAATCTGTTGCGCGGTTCAGAAGCCGCGGCTGACTACATCACCACCGGATCGTGGGGAGCCAAGGCGATCACTGAGGCGCGTCGCGAAGGATCGGTCAACGAAGCGTGGTCCGGCAAGGACGGCGGCTTTCGGTCGCTGCCAACGGAAGCGGATCTCGAGCTGACGGCAGGCGCGGCGTACACCTACATCACTTCGAACGAGACGATTCAAGGTGTTCAATTCGCCGACGACCCGGCGTGGAGCGATTCTCCGCTTGTCTGCGATTGCTCGTCCGACTTTCTCAGCCGCCCCATCGATGTCAGCCGATACGGCCTGATCTATGCGTGTGCTCAGAAAAACGCCGGTCCCGCGGGCGTGACTGCGGTGATCATCAGCGACGACCTGCTCCAGCGCAGCTCGGCTGATCTGCCGGGCTACTTGAACTACCGCGAGCACGCCGACGCCGACTCGATGTACAACACGCCGCCGACTTTCGCCGTTTATGTGCTGGGGCTGGTGGCGAAGTGGCTCCGCGACGATGTGGGCGGATTGGCCGCGATGCAGGAACGCAATCGTGAGAAAGCGCGACTGCTGTACGACGTGATCGACGCCAGCGAGGGCTTCTACGAGGGCCACGTAGCCCGCGCGGATCGCTCTTTGATGAACGTCACATTTCGCCTGTCGAGCGACGAGTTGGATGCGAAGTTTCTCGATGAGGCGTCCCGGCAAGGACTCGGCTCGCTGGCCGGTCACCGCAGCGTGAAGGGAGTGCGGGCGTCGATTTACAACGCCATGCCGCGGCCCGGCGTCGTCGCCTTGCGGGATTTCATGAGAGACTTTATCGCCGCCAACGGCTAACCCAACACCCCGTTGCCCATCTATTGCGTCTCCGCCTGGCGGTGGATATGCAGAGGAAGACTTGTCATGCCCAACGTCATCGTGCTCGACAACATCGCCCAGGAAGGACTGGCGTTGCTGGAAACAGCCGAGGGAATCGAATACGAAATCCGCACGGGCTTGGCCGGCGATGAGTTGCAGGCGGCCTTGAACGAGTTCGATGGAGCGATCTGTCGCAGCGGCGTTCGCATCACCTCCGCCGCGTTGGCCGGCAATCGTAAGCTGAAGGCGATCGTACGAGCCGGGGTGGGCACCGACAACATCGACAAGGCGGCCGCCACGCGACAGGGTGTCGTGGTCATGAATACGCCGACCGGCAACACTCTCAGCACGGCCGAACACACGTTTACGCTGATGTTGGCGCTTTCCCGCAATGTGGCCCCCGCCCATGCGAGTCTGATGGCGGGACGCTGGGACCGCAAGTTGTACATGGGGGCTCAGCTGGCGGACAAGACGTTGGGCGTCATCGGGCTCGGCCGCATCGGGCGCGAGGTCGCCAAGCGGGCGCTGGCCTTCCAGATGCGAGTTTGCGCATACGATCCATACTTGACCGCCGAACAGGCGGAGCAGTTGGGGGTCAAGCCGGTCGATACGATCGACGAGTTGTTGCCGCTGTGCGATTACTTGACCGTGCACGTGCCCGGCTCCGATGAAACGAAGGGGCTGATCGGCCGAGATGAGATCGCCAAACTGCCCCGCGGCGCGCGAGTGATCAACTGTGCGCGAGGCGGGATCTACGATGAGTCGGCGTTGCTCGAAGCCCTCGAGAGCGGACAGCTGGCCGGCGCGGCGCTGGACGTCTACGACAGCGAGCCGTGCACAGACAGCCCTTTGTTCGGCCAGCCCGGAACTCTTTGTACTCCACACCTGGGAGCCAGCACGGAGGAAGCGCAAACGCAAGTTGCGGTGGAAGCTGTCCACCTACTGGTCAACTTCCTGACCACGGGCGAGATTCGCCACGCCGTCAACATGGCGGCCATCGACCCGCAAACTCTGGACGCCATGCGCGGGCACCTCGACATGGCTTATCGGCTCGGGCTGCTGCTGTCGCAATGGCACGACGGCGGCATCTCGACGTGCTCGCTCTCCTACCGGGGCGAAGTTGCGAATTCAGACACGAAGTTGATGACGGCCAGTTTTTGTGTCGGTTTACTCTCGCGAGCGATTGAAGATGTCAACATCGTCAACGCGAAAGTCCTGTTGCAGGAGCGCGGGATTCAACTGACCGAGCACGCCTCCGCCGAGATGGGCGCGTTCAGTTCATCGTTCGCGGCGACGGTTGAAGGAGATGGCAATTCGCATTCCGCGGCCGGCACGTTGTTCGGAGCCAGCATGCCGCGACTGATTCGGCTCGGCGAATACAGGCTCGAGGCGTACCTTGACGGCACGCTCTTGATCTTCAGCCACGAGGACGTCCCCGGAATCATCGGCTCGGTCGGCACAACCTTCGGCGCCCATCAAGTCAATATCGGTCAAATGTCGGTGGGCCGCGCCGGCGACGCGCAGGGCGGCCAGGCGATCGGTGTCCTGAATCTCGACGAAGCTCCCGCCGACGCCGCCATCGACGAGATCCTCCAGCACGATTCGGTTCATGGCGTTAGCGTCCTCGAACTCCCGCCGGCCGGCGAGCGGCCGGCCTGGTTGGGCTGATCACACCGACTAGGCGGTCGCGCTGTAGGCCGCCGGCGCTTGCCAGCAAGGCGTCTGCGATTAGGGTGGAGCTAGCCCTTCTGCTTCCCATCCCTCCCGTCTCTCGCGGCGTGGCATGCACCTTGCGCTGATCTTGGCCATCTTGGCGGTTGTATCGATTTCGGAGTATTCCGAAGCGGCGGCCACACCACCGTTCTGGGCCTGTTGCCTGGGCGTCCTCACCGTCGCGCTGGCGTTGAGCATGACTGCTCACCAAGCTGGGTCGCTGATCGCGAAAGGAGTCCGGGATTGCCAGTCAAGATCCGATTGGCGGCGGTGGATGCGTCGCGCCAAGTTGCTTGAACGCGGCGGCGTGCTCTGTTGGCTGGTCTCCATGCCGCTCGCCACGGCCCTCTTTGCCTGGCCGCATGCGATTCGGCAGTCGTTGCCGCCGAACGCCGTCATTGTCGACGAGGTGCTGATTCTCGCGCCCACCATCTTCGCACTGTTGGGAGTGTGGTGGGGAATCTGCCAGGTCGACCTGGCCGTTCAAGACAAGCTGCCGCTCGAAAGTCATTCGCCCGCTCCCGTTGGTCGCTGGAATC
>JASMLW010000413.1 GCA_030748485.1 Pirellulaceae bacterium | reverse complement strand
GCGTGAAGCGCCACCGGGTAGGCGACTCCCGCCAGCAGCCATTCCGCTAGTCCCAGTCCGCTCGTGATGATTCCAATGCGCAACGCGAGTGTGCAGAGGTTCTGCTTGACGCCGTCCTCGTTCGGGCCCGCCGTTTTGCGGAGCCGTTTTTTGAGCGCCACGACAAGAGGCAAGCACAAAGCGATCAGCACGACCGCGCCCACGGGAAAGGCGGTCAAGTTGATCGCCAATTGAACGCGCTGGAAGGCGTCACCGGCTCCATCGATTCGATCGATCGCCTCCCGCTTGTTGTACCAATAGTTGAATGCGCCGGCGAAGGCGTGCGGAACGATCACACAGACGATAATGGCGGCGAGGGGAAAGCGGCGGGCGAGCCGCAAGATTCCGGTCGGTTGAGGGCTGGTCAACCGGCGGGCGACGGCGTGCCGGCAAACTCGCAGCGAGCGAGCGAACTCGCGGCCGTCGGAATGGCGGTCGGCCGGATCGACGGCCAGCGACTTGGCCAGGGTTTGCTGCAAGTGGCGCGTCGCCTCGTCAACGTCATCGGCCGGCAACACATCACCGTGTCGCGAATCTTGCAGTCGCCGCAGCGAGTCGGTCCAAGACGCCGTGAGCGGCGGGTCGGGAAAAGGCCTCACTCCAAACCTCAGCTCCCACAATAAGGCGGCCAACGAGTATAGATCGGCGCGGTTGGTCAGAGACTCGGGAGCCACGGCGTTTTGGAAGTCGCAAGCGGCCAATTGCTCCGGGGACATGTACGCCAGGCTGCCTCCGAAGTAGGCCGCCGCGCACGTGGCCGGCGCCTTGTCGTAAAAGCTGATGTTGAAGTCGGCGAGCATCGGCTCGCCCCCGGCGCTGATCAACACGTTGGCCGGTTTCACGTCGCGGTGCAGAATTCCCTGCTCGTGGGCCGAGTGCAGGGCGACCGCCAACGCTTCTCCAACTCGGCACACAATGTCATTGCCCGACAATGAGTCCCAAGTCGACAATCCCGCCTCGTCGGGACTCGAAAAGCTCGTCTGTACAAGTTGCTCTCGCACGGCGCCCGTGTAGATCCGGGCGTCCAATTCGCCGGGACCGTCGCGGACGGCGCGGATGATGTCGCCGAGCGTGCCGCCAGAAACGTACTGCATATACAGCAATCGCAAGTTGCGATCGCGCCAGACATGCTGATCGAAGACGCGGACGATGTGCGGGTGTTCCAGTTGCGCCAGAGTCTGAGGTTCGTGGCCGCGATTCTCTGAGATCTTCAGCGCGACCAGTCGCTGTAACGAAGTTTGCCGGGCGAGAAAGACTCGCGCGAACGCCCCCTTGCCCAAGAGCGTGAGCAGCTCAAAGTCGTCAATTGTCTCACCCGGCTCGATGTCCGATAGATGCGGTGCGCCGGGAGTCGGCGCCGAGTCGGGTGAGAGTTCGAACAGCCGCGCCAGTTCCGCGACGGCCGCGGGAAAGCGGCGGCAATAGTCGTCGGGGGAGACGTCGCACCCCGACGATTGTCGCAGGTGGAAATCCTCATAGATCAAGTCGCACGGCAGCCAACCTTCCAGCAACTCGGCGTGTTCGTGAAGGTAGTCCTCCAGCGGTTGAGCAATCTGCAGACCGAGTCGCGTTTCGATGTCGACCTTGATCAGTTCGATGAGCACGAAGCGGCGGAGCTCGAGCGGTTCGACATCCAGGTAGTCGGAGATCTTCGGCGGTGAGGTTTGCGCGGAGCCCTGGCGTTCCCACGACTCGAGAAAAGCTGTCAGGCGATCGGTTAGCACCGCGTAGCTTTGCGTTGAATCTAGATCCATACGGCGATCGGCTCGCGGAATTGATGAGCGTGAATACCCCAACGATTCAATTGTCCGGCCTGATCGGGAGGCGGCAAGATGGGACAAGGGAGTTGTCTCGACTTGATCTGTCGCAAGATTCTTGCCGGCCGAACCGGCAATTCGTCCTATCGCTTGAATTCGTATTGGCTCGGTGAGCGGACATCTGTTTGCGTTCGGCTTCGCGGGCGGCGCAAAATGGATGTCTTGAATCTCGAATGTGCGGTGGGCGGGCGAGGTCGTTCGAGTTGGCTTCTTTGAAGGAGCTCTGTGTAGTGGACGATTCAACAGTGTTGGTTGAGCGCGTGCAAGCCGGAGACGTCGATTCGTTTTCCGAATACATGAGCGTTGTGCAGAGGCCATTGCTGGCCTTCACACATCGCCGCATGAGCGATTCGTTGCGCGCTAGGATTGAGGCGGAGGACGTCGTTCAGGAAGCGTTGGCCGAAGCCGTTCGCACGTTTGGCGATGTCGACCTTCGTGAGCGTGAGCCGTTTCATTGGTTGTGCCAGTTGTGTGAACGCCGCACCGTGGACGCTCACCGACGCTACTTCGCCGCTCAAAAGCGCAGCGCGTCTCGCGAGACTTCGCTCGAGAGCCACAGCGATGACTCGGGCGGCTGGAGTGACTTGTTGGCGGCCAGCATCACGACGCCCAGCGCCGTATTCTCTCGCAACGCGCGCGAAGCAAAGCTGGCGGACTCCCTGGCGTCATTGCCGGACGATCAACAAGAGGGTCTCCGGTTGCGATACGTCGAAAACCTGCCCACCAAGCAGATCGCGGAGCGGCTGGGCAAGACGGACGCGGCGGTCCGAGTCATGCTGACCAGGTCGTTGAAGAAACTTCAGAAGATGCTGAGCCGTGACGGTGGTCGCACTTTCGGCGATTTGAATTCAGGTTGAGGCGGCGGACGGACGAATGCCCGAACTCCCGGATGTCGTTGTCTACGTCGAGGCGCTGGAACGCTTGTTGGGTGGCAGGACGCTGGCGGGTGTCGTCATCCGCAGTCCATTTGTTCTCCGTACGTTCACACCGGACATCAATGACCTGGCCGGGCGCCCCGTTACGGGTTTTCGAAGAATCGGAAAACGGATCGTCTGGGAGTTTCCCGATTCACTCTTTCTGGTGATCCATCTAATGATCGCCGGTCGCTTCCACTGGCGGAAAGTTGGCTCGCTGCCCCGAGGCAAGAACGACTTGGCCGCGTTTCAGTTTGAGCACGGTGTCATGATGTTGACCGAAGCGTCTCAACAGAAGCGGGCCTCGCTGCACGTCGTGGGGGACGAGGCGGCCGTCGAGTCTTTTGATCGCGGGGGCCTGGAAGTGCTCGAGTGCGAGTTGGCCGAGTTCGCCGCAGCCCTGCGACGAGGCAACCACACGCTCAAACGAGCGCTCACCGATCCGCGGATCTTTAGCGGAATCGGCAACGCCTATTCTGATGAAATACTGCACGCGGCGGGTCTGTCGCCTGTGCGATGGACCAGCCGCCTGACGGATCAGCAGGTCGAGCGACTGCATCGCGCGACGCGAGAGGTGCTTGCCGATTGGCTCGCGCGATTGCGCGAAGGAGCCGCGGAGAAGTTTCCCGAGAAGGTAACGGCCTTTCGCCCCGAGATGAACGTGCACGGAAAATTCGGCGAACCGTGCGCCGTTTGCGAGACGTCGATTCAGCGGATCCGTTACGCCGCGAATGAAACTAACTACTGTCCGCGCTGCCAGACCGATGGAAAGCTACTTGCCGACCGTTCGTTGTCTCGACTCTTGAAAGGCGACTGGCCCAAGACGATTGACGAGTTGGAGACGTGAGGCGCTCAATCGCGCCGCCTTGGGGCGAAATGGTTGAGCAGTACGGCGGCGGCCGACGCGACGTTCAATGAGTCGACTTCGCTGTGAATCGGGATCGTCAGCGCGTGGTCGCATTGACGGATGATTTCCGCGTCCAGTCCGGGGCCCTCCGGTCCCAGCACGATGGCGAGCGGGCCGTGTCGCCGCATCGAATGGAGCGGTGCGGCCCGTCTGTCGACAACGGCAGCGCAGGTGCGGACGCCGGAGTTGCGGATTCGCTTGAGTTCCGCGGAAAGATCGTTCGTTTTCGCGACGACCGCATTCAGGACGGCGCCCATCGAAGTTCGCAGCACGCGCCGCGAGTAGGGATCGCCGCAGCCCGGTCCGAGCAGAATCCGATCGGCGCCAAACGCCATAGCGCTGCGAACAATCACGCCAATGTTCTCAGGATCGCAAATACCGCAGCAAACGACGATCGTCGACGACGGTGCGAGATCGACGAGCAGATCGGCCGCTGATCGCGGCGGCGGTCGGCGCGCGGCGGCGAGGACTCCGCGGTGAAACTTGAATCCCAGCAGCTGATTGAGGGCGCCCTTGTCGACCACGTAAACGGGAGTGTCGGCGGGGACGAGCGAGAGCGCTAGCTCCGCCAGATGGGGCGCCGCCACGATGGATCGCAGTTCCCACTGGCTCTTCGCGAGCCGCTCGACGAGCACCTGTCCTTCGGCGATCACGTGTGCCCGCGCCGCCTTGCCGTCCGTCAGGTCGCGGTAGTCGTCCAGGCGGGGATCGTTCAGATCGTCGACAGAGATGAGCGTCATGCGAGAAGAATAGCGGCTCGATCTCCGCCGGCAAAGAGTGACTCAGCGAGACGCCGTACTCAACCTAGACGCAGGACGAGCCAAGCGACCGCGACGCCGCAAGCCAACGCGCCGGCGATCGAAGCGACGCGCCAAAAAGCCAGCTGCGCTTGCATGGCGAAATGCAAGTTGCGCGGATTGGGAGCGCGGCTGAAAGTGCTCCATCGCTGAGCTGCGCGAAGAAGTAAGAAGCCGGGAGCCAGCTCCAGACAGAGGGCGATCACAATATGGACCAGGCCCGCCAGGACTCGCGTGTCGCCCGCCTCGCCGCCGACGTCCAATCCTTCGCCCATTCGAAACGCGGCGAGAAATATGTGTATGCCGAAAAACACCAGACAACAACAGCCGCCCAGCCTCATCCAAAACACGAAACTCGCCGCCGATCGTTGGACCGTGCGATTCGCCGCCAACGTTTCGTCGCGGGCTTGATCGTCGTCGGTCGGATAGGAAGGCAGCACTTCTGGGATCGACGCCGGGTCGGCGAAGGGGATGGCCAAGGGAGTCGCCTCGGCCACGACAGCGGCTGCCGCATCAGGGGAAGAAGTCGGACTCGCCGAGGCCAACTGACGGTAGACTCGCGACGCCGCGATCCACTCGAGCTCTCCTTCCCGTTTCAAAAGGCAGGACCCATCGACGCGGCCTTCGGCGACCCATTCGTCGAGTTGCGCTTTGGTGGCCGGCCCAAAGATATCGCCGGCGGGGATTCGCACAACCCACGCATCGGACGGCGGATTGTCAACGGTCGATTCAACCACGGTTCCGTGTCGCTACGGCGCCATCGCCGGCGTCGTGTCGGGGAAGTCCGCCGAGCGCTGGATGTGGACCTTCTTGTCGCGCTCATAAACGAGTAACGTCGACACGCCTCGTCGCCCCTCGGCGAGTCGCATTCCTTTTTCCGGTCCTAGGACGCTGACCGCGGATGCGTATGCGTCGGCCGTCATGCCGTCGCGTGCAACAACGGTTACCGAACTGCGCAATGTCAAGCCGACGCCCGTTTGAGGATCCACGATGTGAGAGTAGCGGACGCCGTCCAACTCGACAAACTGCCAAGCGTCGCCCGAAGTGGCGACGGCGCCGTTGGTGAGCGTGACCACTTCACTGGGTTTCGCGCCGCGGGATAAAGGCGCCACGCCGATTCGCCAGCCCGCCCGGTCCGGCGGAGCATCTCCGACGACGATGTCGCCGCCCGCATTGACGAGAGCTCGCGAAAGTCCCGCCTCCCGCAGCACGGCCAGCGCTTCGTCAGCGGCGAATCCCTTAGCGATTCCGCCCAAGTCGAGTTGCATTTTGGGGGCCGTCAACTTGACGCGAGTTTCACCGACCAGTTGAACGTGCCGCTGTCCGACAGCTCGCAGCGCTGTCTCTAACTTGACCTTGTCGGGGAGCCGCTTGTCGCGACGCGCCTTTCTCCAGATGCGCGTGATCGGACCGACAGTGACATCGAACGCTCCGCCCGACGTCTCGTTCACTTGGGCCGCGGCTCGGAGCACACGAAAAAGATCCGCGCTGACGACCTGCGCGTCTGCGTGCGGCGATTCCCGGCACAGTCGATTCAGCTCACTTTCCGGTAGATAGTCGCTCAATCGACTGTTGAGCTGCTCGACTCGTTCAAACGCCTTGACGACCGCCGCCTCCGCGGCGGGTTGGTCCGGCGCGTACACGGTAATGCTAAACCGAGCGCCCATATGGACTTCCGCCGCCTCGAACCGCTGTAGTTCGCCATCGGCGGCGATGGGAGCGGAGCCCAGCGCGATCAAGAGGAATAAGTTCGGCATGGCTTTGGTGCTCAAAGAGAGTGCAGTTTCCTATACGGTACGCTCGTTTCTGTTCATCGACAACAACGGAATCGGGGGCGGGCCGTGGGCGTCCCCTTCATTGATGTAGATAAACTTCCCGAGTATGCTGTCTGAGTTGACCACCACCCTTTCCCAACATCCCTCACCAGACAATCGGTGGAAGGTCGAGTCCATTCTAATACCATTCGAACGGGCCACTCGCGGGTCGTTCTGGATTGCACACCACACACCATCCGGCTCGACGTCCATCGGCCAAGCCATTGCTAGGAGTAATCAGATGAAGAAGAACAAGGATGCTCAAAAGAAGAGCAGCGGTACCAGCCGGCGCGATTTCATTAAGAAGTCGTCGATCCTCGTCGCTGGCGGCGCCGTCGCCTCCGGGCAGTTGAGTGTCGCAGAAGCGGCTCATGCATACGGCAGCGACACGATCAAGATTGGCTTGATCGGCTGCGGCGGGCGGGGCACGGGAGCCGCCACTCAGGCGATGAATACGACGGGCGGCGACGTGAAGTTGGTGGCCATGGGAGATGTCTTCGCCGACCGCCTGCAGAGCAGCCTGCGATCGATTACCGGTCGGCACGGAGATAAGGTCGACGTCCCCAAGGATCGGCAGTTCGTCGGATTCGACGCGTACAAAAAGGTGCTGGAGTCGGACATCGACCTCGTCATCTTGGCGACCCCACCGGGATTCCGCCCGCTGCATTTCGAGGCGGGCGTGAAGGCCAACAAGCACATCTTTATGGAGAAACCAGTTGCCGTCGATGCTCCCGGCGTGCGCCGCGTTCTCGAGGCGAACAAGGTGGCGAAGAAGCAGAATCTGCTGGTTCAAGTAGGGCTGCAGCGCCGCCACGAAGTCGCCTATCGCGAGACGATGGAGCAACTTCAGGATGGAGCCATCGGCCGCGTCGTCGTCGGCCGAGTCTATTGGAATGGGGGCGGCGTGTGGACTCGACCACGGCAGGCGAACCAGACCGAGATGGAATACCAGATGCGCAACTGGTACTACTTCAACTGGCTCTGCGGCGATCACATCGTCGAGCAGCACATTCACAACTTGGACGTGATGAATTGGCTGATGGAAGATTTTCCGGTCGAAGCCAATGGCATGGGTGGTCGCGAAGTTCGCACCGGCTTGGACCACGGTCAGATCTACGACCATCACTTTGTGGAATTCACCTACGCCGACGGCACGAAGCTGTACAGTCAATGTCGGCACATCAAGGGCTGCTGGAATTCGGTCTCCGAACACGCCCACGGCACAAAGGGCCACGCCGATATCAGCGGCGGCAAGATCTACGGCCCCGACGGCAAGATGATCTGGTCGACGAAGGGCAAGCGGGGTGGACATCAGGAGGAGCACCACGATCTGTTCGCCGCCTTGCGGCGAGGCGAGCGTCCGAACGAGGGCGACTACGGCGCCAAGAGCACGATGACGTCGATCTTCGGGCGACTGGCGACCTACTCCGGGAAGAAACTCCTCTGGAAAGACGCGATTGAGTCGAAGATTGGCTTGGCCGATGTCGATGCGTACGCTGATTTCTCCGACACGCCACCGTTGCTTCCCCGCGCCGACGGCACCTACGAAGTACCCATTCCCGGCCGGACGAAGGCCGTCTAACTCGTTCTGCTGTTGAGATTTAGCTGAGATTTTACAAAGGCGGGCCGGTTCGCTTGGAACCGGCCTGCCTTTGTTTCTTGGCGAGCGTTGAACTGGGTCGTCTACGAAAGCTGAATCAAGTGCGTCGTGGGTGCTGGTTCCGTAGAGGCTTCGGCATGCGCCATGATTTTTGGATTTTGGCGGGTGTGCCGTTCGAACTAGTTCTTTGTGCGACGTGAAGTTGCACAGTTCATGCAATTGTGCGGTGCGCGAGGTTTGTATGGACCTCGTCCCTCAGAATCGAAACGTGGCGCCGACGGCGACCCCTCGGCGCAGCACCAAACGATCCACCGTAGAGGCGGAAGTTAAAGGAGAAATCGAATGAAGGTTAGATGGTTGCTGAGCGCGGCGACTGCGATGGCCGCCTTCGTGGGCGGAGCCACGGCTATCTGTGCTGAAGATGGCGAAAGTTATCGAATCTCGGACGTTGCAATCGCGGCGGCTCAGAAAGATGACGCCAAGGGTGGCAAGGATGGCTGCGACTCATGCGGAGCCGACAAGTCGGACGCATGCGGCTGTGAATCGTCCTGTAAGGGATCTTGTGGAGACATCTGCGAACCGTGGCGACTTTTCCCGTCAGTGGGACAAACGACCATCACTGGTTGGGCGGCGGCTGGAGCCACAGTGAACGCGGATTCACCGGGCAGCCGATACAACGGGCCGGTGTCGTTCAACGATCGCGATGAAGTTCAAGTTAATCAGCTCTACGCAGTTATTGAGCGGGAAGCTTATAGCTCGTGCGACACGATTGGTTTTGGTGGACGAATCGACGTGCTCTTCGGCACCGATTACATCTTCACTCAGGCGGTTGGTCTGGAAACGACGCGCAGCGGTGCGCCCAAGTGGAACAACCGCAGTCACTACGGTTTGGCTCTGCCGCAGGCGTACGCCGAATTCACGTACAACGACTTGGGCGTAAAAGTGGGTCACTTCTACACCATTATTGGTCATGAAGTCGTCACCGCTCCGGACAACTTCTTCTACTCGCACGCTTACACGATGCAGTATGGCGAGCCGTTCACCCACACGGGTGTGTTGGCGACCTACGACTATTCGGATTCGCTTCAAGTGGTTGCCGGTGTCCACAATGGTTGGGACAACTTCGACGCCGTCACCGAGCGAGCCGGCTTCATCGGCGGCGCCTTCTGGACCAACTGCGATGAGTCCGTCAGTCTTGCGGCCACCCTCACCAGTGGTCACGAGCAGGGCGGTGTGGCTGCGAACGGTTACTCGGATCGCACGATGTACAGTCTCGTCGGCAGCTTCCAAGTCAGCGACAATCTGCAGTACATCATCCAGCACGACAATGGCTGGCAAGACGACTTCGCCGCCAACGGCGGAGCCCGAGTGGAGTGGTACGGTTTGAACCAGTACTTGATCTACACGATCAACGAGTGCTGGGCGGCCGGGGCCCGCTTTGAGTGGTTCCGTGACGACGATGGCGCCCGAGTCGCTGGCGTGCGAGCCGGCAATCCGGCCGCGACCGGCGGTTGGGAAGGCAGCTTCTACGAAGTCACGGCCGGTCTGAACTGGACTCCGTGCTCGAACATCATCGTTCGTCCCGAAGTCCGCTGGGACTGGTTCAACGGTGTTGGCAATCCGTACGATGGCAACACCAAGCAAGAACAGTTCACGGCCGCTCTCGACGCGATCATTCTCTTCTAGATCTCAGTCGATAAGCTGACGAATCAAAAACGTCGCTCGCCCATGGC
>JASMLW010000412.1 GCA_030748485.1 Pirellulaceae bacterium | reverse complement strand
TTCGATTGCTGTCGCCACGGCCAAGCAAACCGCCCACGACGTCGCCTTCGCCAATGGCCTGACGATTGATCCAGAAACAGACGTTCAGTTCGGCAAGCGAGTCTACGATGACGCCACCGGCGCCTGGCCCATTCAATGGGGGCAGGAACCGTACAATGTCGTCAAGGTCGTCACCGATCGAGATAACGACAATGTCAACGCGCCCGACGGCAAACTCAAACTGGCCTTCGGTTGGGCGGTCGGCCAGCCAAGCATCGAGTTGCACGCAGCGTCGACCGCGTTCGTCGAAGCGCGCGACTTGGTTCTGGTGCTCGACTTCTCCGCCTCGATGAACGATGACAGCTCCATCAAGTCGTTCTCCAAACTCGGACAAACCAATGTCGAGCAATCATTGGATGCGATGTGGGACGCGCTGGTAGCGTCCGATGTCACCTGGCCGAACTCGAGTACGAAAAAGTTCAAGTCGACCGGCTTTGGGAAAGTCGATAGCTACTACGGCACGTATTACTCCAGTTCGAAAAAGAGCAAGATCTTTAAGTACCTCGACTTGGATGATTGGCAGAGCGGCGGGGCGAAGTACCCTTACCCGCAATCCGGCCGCTATAGCAACGGTCAACCGAAGCCCAAGCCCAGCTACTACTCGAGCCGCAGCTTCTGGTACGGCTATATCAACTACACCAAAAACCTCAGCGGCACCTACCGCAAGCGCTACGGCTATCGCACGCTGATGAACTACATGCAGGAGCAGCGGTACAAGAACAGCATGTCCGAGGATCTCTGGCGCACTCCCCACTACCCGTTCCATGCGGTCAAGGAAGGCGCGACCATGTTCCTCGACTTCCTTGAAGACCTCGACTTTGGCGACGAGGTGGGGTTGGTCAGCTACGGCGGCTATTCCAAGTTCGAACAGACACTGGATGATGGCGTCGCCGTTGTCGACATCACCTCCAACCCGATCACAGCCGATTACAACGCCGTCGATACGATGCAACGCCACAAGCAGGCGGGCCACTACGACGGTTGGACCGGCATGGGTTACGGTATCCGCGACGCCAAGATCCTGCTGATCGGCGACTCGAATGTGCCCAGCGACGACGGCCATTCTCGCTACGGAGCGCGGCCCACGATGATCATCATGACCGATGGTCAAACGAATCAGGGGCCCAGTGGATTCAACTTCCCAGCTGGCTGGGACTGGGCTGACTGGACGGACTACGACGGCGATGGCGACGCCGATTATTCGACGAGCGACAGCAAGAAGAAGTACGCCTTCTGGGAAGCGACCGAAGCGATCGAGCGGGGAGTCACCGTGCACACGATGAGTGTGGGGGTCGACGCCGATCGCGACCTTATGGAAGCGATCGCCTTTGCCGGCAAGGGCGTCTGGATGAACGTCCCGGGCGGCTCCAACGTGCAAGAAATGGAAGAGCAATTGCTGGACGCGTTTCGCCAAATCGCCGCGCGAGTTCCGGCGGCGAAACTGGTCTATGACGACTAGCGGCGAACAACGCAAATCCGCCAGCCCAAATCAGACAACCTCCGGCGCCTGCGGCATTCGTGCCGCAGCCGCTTCCCCTTTTCCGCCGCCTCGCCAATGCTATCGCCTCGCGCTGGCAGCCGTTGAGTATTCGATGTTGAGTTCGGGCAGTTGCTCCTGAAGCGCGGCAACGGCTGATTGAGTCACGCTCGTCCCATGTAAACTCAAGGCCCGTAACTGGCCGAGGTCGCTGAGTTTCGCCAAACCTTCGTCGCTGATGTTCGTTCTGTTCAGCGACAGAGTCTGCAACTTCGTGAGCGCCGCGAGCAATTCGATGTCGGCGTCCGAAATGGCCGATCCATCTAGATAAAGCGCGTGCAGCTTCGGCAACTGGCTGAGCGCGGCGATGCCGTTCTGGTCGAGCCGTCTGGCATTTCGCAAGTAGACGACCCGCAACGACGGCAGCATCTGCAGGCGCCTGAACCCCGATCCGGTCACCTCCACGCCATCCAGCGTGAGCGCTTGCATGGTGATTCGACGCGATTGATCGGCGAGCCCTGCATCGGTCAGGTGGGGACCGCTCAAATCCAGCACTTGCTGATGCTCAAACTCCGTCGGATGGAGCAGCGCGAATTGAGAATGGCCGTCGATGTCAAGCTGTTCGCGGGCCGACCACAACGCGTACAGGCCGCGGTCGGTGACGCGCGTGTCGATCAACGTGAGTTTGCTGAGGCTGGCGAGCTGCGCGGCCGATGCGAGCGACTTGTCCGAGATTTTGGGACCACGCAACTCGAGCCGCTCAATTCTCTCCAGACCGGGAATCCGCAACAGCGCCGCGAACTCGTCGTCCGAGCCGCCAAACGCCAATCCCTCGATGCGGCGGCGAACGTCCGCGCCCAGCAGTTTTCGCAGCCCCCGCTTGTAGAAACTGGGCGACTCATCCACCGCAAATGAAGCGGTCGCGCCGATGAACGAGACGGCGAGCGTCGCGCGGCGGTGCCGCCGCAGTTGCTCCACCTCGTAGCCGAGCCACAAGCAGATTGCCGTCAGCAACAGGATCAGAGAACGCAGACGAAACGACATGACAGGCGAGTTCGATGCTGGGATCGTGTCAGGCGAGGCCCTCGCTGCGAGCGCTGCGAGCGGGGTCTCGACATTATACTCGCGCCGTCACACGCGGCGGCGGGGATTGGCGACTTGTGGCGATTCCCAGCAACCCACCTACTTCACGACGAGCTACTTCACGACGAACTACTTCACAACGAACTACTTCACGACGAACGTCGCCAACTCGTGCTTCTCCTTCGCCTCATTGAGCAGCACCGTTCTTCGTTCCACCTGCTGATTCTGGCGTCCGAAGTTGCGGTAGACATTGACGTAGACTTTCGTGCGAACGCTCGTGCGATTGGCGTCCGATCCGTAGAAATTCGCCAGCACTTGGTACTTGCCTTTGCCGGCCTCGGCCAACAGGTACATCTCAGGCCCAAATCCCTCGGTCACGTCGCCGGTGATCCGTCCGCCCGAATTCGTCTTCGGGTTCTTGTAGAAGCACTCTTCGCCGGACGGCTCGCGGATGTGCAGATCGACATCGGTGCGATCCGTATTCCACATCATCGTGACGACGACATCGGCTTCGGAGAGCCCGACGAGCGACGTGAGCGATTCGCGTCGCGCCAACGCGTACGACTTCGCCTGCGACTTCAATTCACCGGCCGCCACACGTCGCAGCAGGTCGAGGTATTCGACCGCCGCGATCTTGCGAATGTCGCGGTAGCGGTTGTTCCAGTTGCCGCCCACAGCCACTTCGTAGTAAACCATCGCCAAATCGGCGTTGCCCATTTCGGTTAGGCACTGCGCGATCGCCTGATAGGTGACCGGTTCGTAGGGCCGCGACTCGACAACTCGCCGCAACAACGGATAGGCCTCACCGGTCAGACCCCATTGCATGGCCGAGAAGGCGACGTCGCGAGCGACGACGACATCGCCCGGGTTCTTCTCAACCAGATTACTGAGAGCCCGCAGGGCGGAGGTTGGATCGCCACCCTTCCGCTTCGCCGCCTCGGCGACCAGGGCGGGGTAGTTGAGGTCGCGTCCCAGCAACATCTGGGCGTAGTCGCGATCGACATCGACCTGGCGATCCGCGCCGGTCAACTTCGCTCGCCGCGTGAGGAACGACTCGGCCGGTAGCTCCTCGAGCACGATTTTGAGCGCCGCGGACGGTCGGTATTGCACGCCCGGCGTCGACTCGAGTTTGTCGAGCCACGCGCGAAGCGCCGCCTTGGGATTCATCAACGACTGCTCAAACTCGTCCAAGCGATTCATGATGACGGCGTCGGCTCCGGTTGTGTTGACAACCAGCGCGTCGTCTTCGGGGCGAATGTTGAATCGCGCGTAGTCCGCTTCGCTGTCGAGCATGAGCAGAGAGCAGGTTTGGCCGGGCACTCGGAAGTGACGAGCATAGGCGATGGCGACGTCTTCGCCCGCCGCCGCCAATTGCTCCAACTGGCCGACGGCGACTTCGCCGTAGGCGCGAGCCGCCATGTCGCTCTGCTCGCCGCGAACGATCTCAGTTCGAATCGTCCGCCGCCGATCGCCGCGCTGCACGTGGAATTCAACCGCGCCTCCCTGCCCCACTTGTCCGCGGCCGACGACCGTCAATCGCTGGCCCGGGTAGAGATTGCGGGGGCGGCCCGAGACGAGCACGTCCTGCCCGCCTTCGACAACCGTTTCGAGCAGACGCCACGGTCGCTGGCGATGAGCCGTTGCGGCCTTCTCGATCTCGCTCTCCTCCGCGATCGAAAAGACGCCCCCGCCCATCTCACGAGTCAGTTGGTCAAGCGCGGCGACAGCCGTTCCGGTCGTCCCCGTGTTGTAAGCGAACAACGCACCGGCTTCGACGCGCCGCAATGCGGCGGTCAGTCGTTGAGTCTGCACTTCACCCCACGTCGCCGCTCCATCCGACAAGAGGAACATGTCGACGGCGATGTCTTCTTCCTTCTCCCACCAACTGGGCTGAGCCGCTTCGAGCAGCGCTCGCTCCAAGTCGGTCGCTCCCTCCAACGCCAACTTGCGACAATCGGCCATCAGCTTCTTCACATTGGCCGGCGTATTGTCGACAAAACTCTCCCGCCACCAACTCGTCGAGATGTTGAATCGCAATACGGAGAACTTCTTCAGCGAATCGCGATTGCTGTTCAGCGTTTGTTCGAGCATGTCGAGCCAAACGTTGAATCGCTCGGGTTGAGAACTCAACGATGTGTCCAGCAGGAACACCGCGTGCGACGAGCTATCCGACTTGGCTCCCGCCGGCAGGTTGGGTTCCACCTGCAGAGCAAAGTAGTCGCCGGTTTGCTTGTCGCCGCCGTTGATCGCGACCACGCCATTGCCGCGGCGGAGCACACTGATCGTCGTCCGCTTCTCGCCCGCCAGCGCCTTGCCGTCAAAGTGATAGAACGCGCGACCGCCGGAAACAAACGGCTGCTGTTTCGGCGACGTCTCGACAACCTCGCCGCCGATCGCGGCGACGCTGATGTCGGCCATCCGCTCGGGCAACCCGGCGGGCAAGTCGAGCTCGTAGCGCCAACCGTCTCCCGAGTGACGCAGGTTGATGTCGTAACCGATCACGATGCGGTGCAGTTTGTTCGGTTGCAATGGGTAGACGCGAGCGTTGAAGACGCCGGCTCCCGACCACTCGACCAACGCCGGGTCAACTCGCCGCCGCACCGTTTCGCTATAGGCGTGAGCCGCCTTCTCGCGGGGGACGACGCGGGCTTCCTTGACGTTGCCCCACGATTCCTTACGAGCAGCCAACAGTTCGTTGGGGCCCAAACCTCGCGCCGCGCGAACCAGGTCGGCGTTCAAAAACGCGTTGCTCGCCAATTGATCGACCATCGGTTGGTACTGATAGCGAGTGTCGCCGAACGCGAAATAGTAGAGCGAGGCTCCGGTCGGCAGCCGCAACTGGAAGTTGCCTTCCAATTGGCGGCCGCGATCGTTGTAGAAGTAGCAGTCAAGCACCACGCGAGCTCGAAAGCCGTCGATGTGGACGTGAGCCTGCAGGCCCTCCGCCGGCAGTTCGTCGCGGTCGCCGATCTTCAGCCGCGTGGCGTTGGGAGTCGCCGCCGCCCGCGTCCAAACTCTTCGACGCGCACCGGAACGCCCCTTGTTCTTGGCTGGGTCGCCGTCACTGAAAACCTCAACACCCTTCTTTTCGTCGTCATCCTCTGAAATCGTCCGCCGCTGCGCCGACTTAAGCGCCGCTTCGAGATCGCTGCGCAGCTTGTCGCGATCGCTTTCATCCAGGTCGACTGCCTCTCTCACCTCCTCCAGCGCCATCTTGATCTCTGCTGCCGCCGCTTCCGGATCTCGCACAATGCGGTTTTGCAAAGGAGCAATCAGCCTTCGGGCCTCGTCTGCAGCTGCGTCCACCTCCAGCTCAATTCCCAGCTTCGCCTCGTCGGTCTCTTCCGGACGAGCAGTTCTCGCATTCCCAGTGCCGAAAGAATCGCCAAAAACCCCGGGCGTTGTTCTCGCACGTCCAAGAGCGGCGTCGCCAGGATTGGGGTCGCCGGTCGGAGCCAAGCCAAAGCTGGGGCCAGGCCCGTCGTCACCGCCAAGGCCGCCACCGGCGCTGCTGCCGGCGCTGCCAAAGCCACCGCCGAGACCGCCACCCATACCGCCAACCTGTCCATCTTCGCCGGGGGGCTGCCCGCCACCACCAAAACCACCATAAGCTCCAGGACCATCGCGGCCCTGACGTCCACCGAAGGAAAATTCCGAGTAGGCCGCTTTAGCCTCCACATCGTCTTCGAGAGCTCTAGCCACACCGCCCCACACGGCCTTGCCCGCTGTCGATTCTTCAGTTTCAACGAGTCCGTCGCCGGTCAGGTGTCGATTGACCCGCGCCTCATCGAACATCTTCTCCAGTGCGGCGGGATCTTCCTCGCCGCCATTGCCTTGTTTGAAGCCATCGTCCATCGAGTCGTTCCCGGCTCTGTACTTCGCTACATCGCCGGGTCCGCCGGTCAGCGTGGGGTAGAGCAACAGGCCGGCGACGGCGAGCGCCAAGCCGGCGATGGCCACGCGGACCAGACGTCGGCTGGCGTTGGGAGCAGCCGATTGGGGCGTGACTTTTTCACCGACGGGCTGATCCATCTGTGCTTGCTCCATCTGTGCTTGCTCGTCCCCCGCGGAAGCGGCGAGCACTTCTTCGCGTTGCTTGGCGGTCAGCTCCGGGAACGGCTCCTGCCGCAATAGTCCGGCGACGGTCGACGCGGTTTGACGAATCTCATCGACCGCGCGTTGCAGTTCGGGGCTGGCCTCCACCGCCGCCTTCACCTCGGCGGTCTCGGCCGGCTCCAATTCGCCCAACGCGTAGGCGGTCAACAGCGGATCGTTGGCTTTCATGGGTCACTCCCTGGAATGGGCGACGGTCAGGTCCGCCCGTCGCGGCGGAAAATGGCGGATGGCTGGAACGCCCGTCGAACTCCATGCGACGGACGACTCAGTCGTTAAGAACACTCGACATTCAACTCGACGCGCAGCTTCTGTAGGGCCGTGTGAATCAGGTAGCCCACGTTGCCGACGGAGAGTTGAGTAATGCGGGCGATCTCTTTGTAACTCAGCCCGTTTTGAAATTTCAGGCGGATGACTTCCTGCTGGTTGTCGGAGAGATGGCTGAGAACTCGTTCGACTTGCTCAACCTCGTCGCGCCGTTCGGCGACGATGTCTTGGGGGGTCTCGCGAGTCGCCATGCCATCCGCTTCCACTTGGCTCGTCTTCATGCGCGTCTCCTTGCGGCGAACATCGACCGCCCGATTGCGGCAGACTGTGAACAACCATTCCGCCAGGTGACCCTCGACCTCATCCCGGTCCTGACGGCAGAGCTTGGCGAAGGTGTCCTGGACAACATCGCGAGCGGATTCGAGATCGCCTGTGATGTGAGCCGCATAGCGCAGCAAACGTCCCTCGAAAGTCTCTACGACTTCCCGAAGCCACGCGTGCTGGCAGTGAGCAGGCCGATCCATGAAGCGATTTCACCTGGTGTTCAAAAACGAGACGCATCAGCCAATTGATTTCTTAGGTGGTTTCGCGAGAAAAGCCAAGATTTATTCGCCGCAAAGAACCCGCCCCGCGCGTACGATGGCCTGCGAGCGCACGCACGATGGCCTTCCAAGGCAAGTACGATGGCCTTCCAAGGCCGTCGAGAACAGACGTTCCACCTACTACACCGCGGCGATTTGATTCAACGATGAGCACGGCTGAGCAAATACGATGGCCTTCCAACGCAAGTACGATGGCCTTCCAAGGCCGCTGCTGTGAACATGTTTATTTGGGCCCAGCACGGGCCTCTTGCATGATTCGGTAGACGGAGGTATGGCCTCCATCAGGATATTGGTCGCGTTGGGAAGGCGCATACTTGTGAGTGTTCG
>JASMLW010000411.1 GCA_030748485.1 Pirellulaceae bacterium | reverse complement strand
CCCACAGTTTGCTCGTCTTGTCAGCTCCACCCGAGACGAGCATCTTGCCGTCGGGCGAGAACTCGACATCGTGAACTCGATGCGAATGCCCGGACAACATTCCTATTTGTCGGCCGGACGCCACATCCCACAGCCGAATCGTCTTGTCGTCTCCGGCCGAAGCCAACACGCGTCCGTCGACCGAAAAGGCGACGTCCCGAACACGGCTGCGGTGGCCCATCATCGTTCTCAGCACTCGGCCAGTCGCGACGTCGAGGAGTTGAATTTTGGGAGGGTAGTTGGCTGTCGCGATTGTCTTCCCGTCGGGAGAAAAAGACAGTCCCATGCCGGACCGGTCGATCTTGTAGTCGCTCAGTAGTTCGCCTTCGGCGGTGTCCCAGATCTTCAGTTTGCCGTCGAGATCAACGCTCGCTATTTTCGTCCCGTCGCGAGAAAACACGACCTCTTGGATCGCGTTCTCGTGTCCGGTCAGAGTCCTGCGAACTTCACCGCTTGCCGACTCCCAAATCTTGACGGATTTGTCCACACCCGCCGACGCCAACAGATCACCTTCGGGGGAATAGGTGACGCTCATGACAACGGAGTCATGCTCCTTGAATCGGCTGATTTCCCGTCCGGTCGCGACATCCCAAAACGCAATGGTCCAACCGCGGTCGGCAGTCACCAACGTCTTGCCGTCGGGTGAGAAATCGACGCATTGAAGCACTTGCGTGTTGTCGAGCGATCGCAGTTTTCTCTGCGTCGACACATCCCACAAGAACACCGCTCCGGCCGCGTCGGCGGCGGCCACAATCCTCCCATCGGGAGAGAATACGACGGAATTGACGTAGTTCTGGTGGCCGGGAAAAGTTGCTGGCAGTGCCGCAATCCTGGGCTGTGTCGTCGGCGAAGTCGTCGGCGAAGTTGCCGGTCGAGTTGTACGTCGTGTCCACAACAGGTCGGCCAGTCGAGGTGTTTCCGGTTTCGGGTTGGACTGTTTGTTGGTCGTCCACGCGCCCTGAACCTGATCGCCGACCAGTCGAACCGAGATCTTTCCTTTGCGGCCGGCGTCGTCTTGCCAACCGCCGTTAAAGCGACGTTCGACTCGCGACCATTTCAGTTGAAACGTGCGTTCCTTGTCCGAAGACGCGCCTACATACGTTCCGGGTTTCGATTCTTTCAGCTCGACACGCCCCCATTGTTCTCCCACCCATTTGCCCGCAATGTCGGGGGGCGAAGTGGACTGCCAAAGCAGCATTCCCAAAATGCCGAGTGGAATTGCAGCGAACATTGCCAGGACTCCGAAAACGCGACCGATCTGGAAGGACGGTGGCTTCAACCGCATCTGTGAGGTTTCGCGCTCAGGGCGAACGTCAGACGGCTTGGCTAAAGCGTTTGGCAGGGGAGCTGTTTCGGGTTGCCGGACGTGCGCGAGACATTCCCGCAGTTGATCGGCGACTTCTTCAGCCGACGTCGATCGCTGTTCGGGCGACTTGGCATGCAGTTGGCCAACCAACTGCTCGAACCACTGGGGAACAGTTGGTTCGATTTCACGCATTCGTCGCGCCGGCTCGCTGACAATGCGTTTGAGCACTTCGAAGCTACCGGAACCGCGGAACGGGGCTCTGCCGGTCGCCATCGTGTACAAGACACTACCGAGGCTGAACAAATCGCTCGCTGCGGCGAGTGGCTTGGCCTCCGCCTGTTCGGGCGACATGTATTGGGGCGTGCCGGCGATCACTCCGGTGCGCGTCATCGAGGCGTCGTCGGCTGCTCGAGCCAAACCAAAGTCGGTGATCGTAACCCGCTCGACTCCGCGCTCGAGCAGGATATTCGCCGGTTTGATGTCGCGGTGCACAAGTCCTTGAGCATGTGCGGCGGCGAGCCCCGCGGCGATCTGCACTCCCACGCGAAGAGTCTGCTCGATACTCAGCGGGCCCTCGGCGTCGATCCGCTTCTGCAAGGAGACGCCTGCGATGTAGGGCATCACTAGAAACGGCAAACCATGCCATTCGTCGACGCAGTGAATCGCAATCACGTTGTCGTGCCGCACGGCAGCCGTCGCCTGGGCCTCTCGAGCGAACCGCTTGCGGGCTGCGCCGTTGGTCGCCATCCTCGGTGCCAGCACCTTGATCGCCACATGGCGATTCAACGCTGCTTCAAAACCCTTTAGTACGATTCCCATTCCGCCATGACCGACAACGCCGGCGATCTCATAGCCGGCGAAACGACCGAGTGACTCTGGATCGTCGGTCGGATCGAGCCAACCTTGGATCTCGCGGGCCAGCATGTCCGCTTCCACGGGCTTTCTTTCGCCGTCGTATTCGCCGCGCGGGAACAGCTCCGGCGTCGGCTCGCGATCGAATCGATCGTTCTGAAGCAGCCTCCGCGCCCGGGTCCACTGGGCTCGGTCTCCGGCCGAGCGCTCCAACAGGTCGCGACAATCGCCGCACGCCGACAGATGCTCTTCGACTTCCATCACCGTCGCTGCGCTGAGCGCGTCGTCGAGGTAGGCGGTGAGCCGTTGTTCGTCGCAATTGTCAGTTCGGTTTTTGAGTCGCATTTTTCAATCCAATGTTGTGCTCATCTGCTGTTCTCTGATCATTGGTCGAGCAGCTCCGCCACTTCTCGACCCAGCATCTTCATCACGCGACTCCTCGCGCCATATATCTTTCCGACAGAGACCCCCAGAATGCCCGCTACGTGCCGCGGCGATTCGCCTTGAATGGTCGTTCGCCAGAAGGCCTGCCAGGTGGTCGCGTTCACCTGTTGTTCGACCCGCGCCGCGGCGATCCGCAACACGCACCGATCGTGTTCATCGTCGATCAGGCGGTCGAGTTCTCGGGCGGGTGACTCGATCGTATTGCAAACGTCGAGAAAATCACTCCCGCCCACGGCCATCTCCTTCGGTCCGCGCTGGAGCGTATTGGTGATCGCGTTCCGAGCCACCGCCCGCAGCCAACTGCGAAAACTGCCGACTGCCGGATCCTTTTCCCAATCACCGATCACTCGCGACACCGACATCAGGACGCGTTGAGCCAGATCATCCGCGTCATTCGGCTGCAAACCTCGTCGCAGTCCCAGTCGCACGATCACCGGGCGATAGATGGCTACAAACTCGTCCCAGGCAGCCGCATCGGCCGTGTCGGCAAGGCGGATCAGCAGGCTCTCACGCGTGTCGGGCAATGACATGATCAAAACGGGGCTCCCTACAATAGTCTATACCCAGCTCGCGCCCCCTATTCGCGTTCGACTGAGGAAAAAGTTTTTGACCAGAGCACCGACGGTGAACTTTAGACGTTTCGGTGGCAAATGCGAGGTCGATTTCCTGAGGTTGAACGCTTGTCGGTGCTGGATGGGAGCTTATCCCCGATTGTCGACGACGAAATTGTCCGCCCATTTGCATTTCGCGCATTTCAATCGCAGTCGTTCCAACACCAAGACGCCTCCATGCGGCACGAATAGCTCCGAGATTTCACTCCCACGCTCGCTGCGCCAAGGTCAGACGATCGCCTCAAGCCGGCGGGCCCTCAACTAAAGAAGTGAGCCGTGTACGACCCCCAACACGAAATCGAAATTGAACTCGATTCTCACGAGCGGTTGCTGTGGGCGGGTCGCCCGCGGCGCGGACTCGTCTTGCGCTGGACGGATCTCTACACGATGCCAGTTGGGAATTGGCTGGTGCGCCGTCGCCACTGCCCTGATGTTCGGCCTCGTCCCATTTCCCGCGTCCCTGGTGGGTATTCCGATCTTTCTTGTCGGAGCCTATTCTATTTTTGGTCGCTGGTGGTTGGATGCGAAGCAGCGAGCAAACACCGCTTACGGCGTGACCAGCGATCGCGTGTTGATTATCACCGCCTTGCCTCGCAGATTCGTGAAGTGCCGAAATCTCTCCGCGATTTCGGACCTGTCGTTGTCCGAGAGACGACGGATCGGGGACTGTCTGGTTGGGGCCGTCGAATACACCGTTTGGCGGCTCAGACTGGTTTGCCGGTCCCAGTTTCTCGGCAGCGGTGCTCGAGGAAATTGAGGACGCGCGAGCCGTGTTTGACATTATCCGCAAAGCGCAAATGGCCGCCCATGCGCTCTCTAGCACCGGCCCGCGACACTGAACCGCAAATCCAGTTCGCCGCACTCGGGGCACTTGATTCTCTACGCCGTGCTCGGTGTGGAAACGACATCGCCGTCGCAGCTCGGGCAAACGGAAGACGAGTCCAGACTGCGAGCTCGCTCGGCGTAGCGCCATCGTACGGCTCGGCAGATGGCGAATTCGGCGACGAGTTGACCAACCACCGCGACCATCGCCCCGACAATGAGTGCAGCCCCGATGCGCGTCGTTTGGACGCCAACTGCAACGCCGATCGCCGCGCCGAGGAGCAAGTTGCCAGCGCACCCGGCGCCGGGGGCCGCAGTCAGCCGGCGAGACTCGAAGACCTGTCCGCATTCGTGGCAGACCTGTGCGTTGATCGCGAGCATGCGCCCCGACAGCGTTGCCGATGTGTAGGTGTAGCCGAGTTGAGTAAGCGCGCGCGACTCGCCTGGATGCGATAGCCGAACAATGCGTCGATCGTCATTGCAGGCGAACGTCGATTCGGATTCGTCGTCCAGCAGGATGGCGCTGCCGCCGTGCGGAAACGGGGGCGCTTCGTAGTCGCAGTTGTCGCAACGCGCTTGGAGGATGCTCGGCATTCAGGGACGTTGACGCGAGGTTGGGTTGATCACTGCGATGACTCATTGAGTGGCTGAAGACGGACACACAGAGTAGATCGTGCTGTCAATCATCATCATCGACGGTCGCTACGAGATTGTAACATTCGCCTGATCCAGGTACATCGCGGATTTCGAAACCACGGCGTTCAAGCACGCGGCGCAGCTTCAGATTCGGATTGGCGCAGTCTATTGCGTGGACTCGCCATTCGATTCTGTTGAGGCCCTCGCGCCGCGCGTATTGACGAGCAATCATGGAAATCGTCGGCAGCACGCCCTCGCCGCCCCCGTCGATTTGTACGAACTCCAGAATGAGTGCGCCATCCTGAATCTGGAATTGACCGAGGATTTCGGCGGATCCAGCGCGGAAGACGATCGGCTCGCCGCAAAAGACGAAGGCGTTTAGCGAATCAGCGGGCAACTCGAGAATCTCTTCCGGGCTGTAGCCTTCGATGGTGATGGCGCGACGATTGGACATCAGGTTTAGCCATAGTGTGCTTGTGGGACTGGTCACTGCCGCCTAACTCAAAAGGTCGGCGTCACCACATCCAAAGGAGCAGGCCTACGACGCTCAGGATGATAACGCCGGTGACGGCGATCATGGTGACCCAACAACCGATGGGAAGCGGCGGAGGACCTTCCGCGCCGGTGACCGCATTGTATCGGACGAGTTTGTCGAGCATTGTTTTATCGTCGGGGTGCCCGCACTTACACGCTTCCACGTCTGAGTACCGTAGGTCTCCGCAGTTTGGGCAGCGGCCGCAGCAGTCGCAGTGGGGCAGATCGCACTTGGAACACTCAGCGTCGGTCGCCGCGCGAATCGCGCCGCAGGATAGGCATCTTCCACATCCCGGACAGGCCGCTGTGGTTGCGGTGACGATGGCGCTGCACGGGGCAGCGTATGAGGTTCGCAGGCCCCATGAGATCCTCTAGCCTTGTGAGGTGTTGGGGTTGCGGTCTGAGTATTGATCGGAACAGTCCCACTCTAGGCTAAGCCGGTTAGCGAGAAAAGTACCTGAGACGATCGGCTCGCCCGAACGACAGTTCTGCAAGGCCAACAACGCACCAAACAAGAAACACCACTCCCAGCAACATTTCGAGCAGAGTTGTTTCGTTCCGTGCGCGGTTGCACAATAGACAACGATGACGGCAGCCATACGCGTTGCGCTGACGCGAAACCAAGGAGCGGGCATTCGGGGAAGACGACCCAACCGGACGCGTCGACCCTGTTGCTGGAGAGAATACTTGATGTCCAATCCCTATCAGGCCACGAGCTTGGATGAGTCGATTCCGTCCCATGATCTCCGGCTACCTCCGCCGCGAGAGCAAGGTTTGGTCGGCCAGGTCCGCATCGTCGCCATTCTGATGGTAGTGCAAGGCGCATTGGAATTGGTCATGGGAGTGTTCCTTGTCGTCATTGGACTGATGGCGAGGGGGCGCAACTGCCATGCCGCCGGGTCTTACACGGCGGCGCCGTATAGTGTTTCTTGTTCTCGCTGGATCCGATACTCAACGAACTCGTCCCATTCGTCGTTTAGGTGGAGGGCTCGCGTTTTCAACATTGCGCGGGCGCC
>JASMLW010000410.1 GCA_030748485.1 Pirellulaceae bacterium | reverse complement strand
GCGCGAGTCGTGTTTGCCAGCGCGTTCACGGCCAGGAGTAGGAGTGGCCGTGCCACTTCTCTTACTCTTGGCCGTGAACGCGCGCATCTTTCATGCGTCTGTGCTCATCTGGGAAGGATTTGACATCGCCGAGTTGAAGTCACAGACTGTGACTGATTCTGGTCATCGAGGTTAACTCGCTTTCCCGTGCCCTCTGGTCTTTTGTTTGCAGACGGGTAGACCACTGAGAACGAGGTGGAAGCAATGGCGGCGGTAGGCAAGAGGATGTTTGTCGTTGCACTTGTGGCGTTGAGGGTTTGGGGCTTCCAGTCGATTCCAGGGACCAACGAGAGCGGACGAACGACTACCGAGCGGCAGCTCGCTTTGTGTGTGGCACAGCCACTTGCGTTGGGCCACTTGCTCCAATCATCTGTCTATGCAACGACTTTTGACAAATCGACGGTCAAACACCCCAACATCGTTCTGATCATGGCCGACGACCTCGGCTATAGCGATCTGTCGTGTTACGGCAGCCAGACGATTCGCACGCCGGTTTTGGATCAACTGGCGGGCGACGGGATTCGGCTCACCAGTTTCTACGCCGGCTGCACGATCTGTACTCCTTCGCGGATGGCATTGCTGACCGGCGCCTATCCGCCGCGAATGGGCTGGCGAGGAGGCGTGGTGGGGTACGGCGTAAAGACGAGGAACGGCCTCTCTCCCGACGCTTTGACGATCGGCGAGATGTTTCGTGACGCCGGCTATCGGACGGCGCTGATCGGCAAATGGCACCTGGGCGACACTCCCGAACTGTCACCGATGAACCAGGGGTTCTTGACGGCGTTCTATATTGACAAGAGCAACAATCAGACGAAGAAACTGTGGCGCGGCGGGAAGCTGGTTGCCGACCCGTTCGACAACCGACGGTTGACCGAACAGTTCACCAAAGCGGCCATTCGGTTCATCGAAGCTGACCGCGACCGGCCGTTCTTTCTGTACCTGCCGCTGAGCGCGCCGCACTTTCCCGCTCAAGCGCACCCCGACTGGCAAGGCAAGTCGCGCAACAACGCCTATGGCGATGTGGTGGAGGAACTCGACAGTCGCGTCGGCGAAATCCTCAGATCGCTCGCGCAACACAAGCTGGCTGACAGCACGATCGTGGTCTTCCTGTCCGACAACGGCGTGGAACCGGGACAGAAGAAGTGGGCCCGCTCCGACCCCTACCGCGGATTGAAGTGGAGCGCGCTGGAGGGCGGCAATCGCGTGCCGTGTATTGTCCGCTGGCCGGGGGTGATACCGGCGGGTCGAGTCAGCGGCGAGATCACGGCGGCGATCGATCTGCTGCCCACGCTGGCCCACGCGTGCGGAATCGACCTGGAGAAGATCTCCTCCGCCAGCCCCAAGATCGATGGTGTGAACGTGTGGAAGACCCTGGTCGCCGAGCCGGACAGCCCCCACGCGAGGACGGAGTTGCTGTACTGGCACGGATGGGGAGTGCTTCAGGCGATCCGCGTCGGCGACTGGAAACTGTATTTGGATCAAGTGAAGGAAATAGCCGGCTCCGGCGAGGGTCCCGTCCTGATCAACTTGGCGACGGACGTCGGCGAGCAAACGAATCTCAGCGACAAACACCCGCAAAGAGTCCGCGAGATGAAGCAGTTGGCACTTCAGCGTCTCAGGGAGATCGAAGCAAATGCGATTCCACTTGGTGGACCGGTCACCGACGACAAACCGGAAAAGAAGCGGGCCCTGTGGCTGAAGTGATTATGCTGATCTAACGTTGACACATGTCGATCGCCGTTGTGAGTCTGCTCGGCTCTCGACGGACCATCTTCTGAATCGCAAGAGAGACAACTGTGAAATGCGGTTGACGATCGATATCCCAGGCGGCAAGACCTATTCCCGCGCCGACCGAGCCCAACCCGAATTGTGTTCTCACGTGAATCTGGACTCTCAGGACGACCTCCCATGAAATCGCTCGCCGTTATTGTCTTGCTGCTGATCTCGGCGTCGTTGCACGCGGCCGAGACTGTCCGCCCCAACGTCGTCGTGATCCTCGCCGACGACATGGGCTTCGATTCGGTGTCGTCGTTGAACGACAAGATGGGCATGAAGACACCGGCCATCGATCGGTTGTTTCGCGAGGGCATGTCGTTCACCGACGCGCACTCGACGTCCGCCGTTTGCTCGCCGACGCGGTACAGTGTGCTGACCGGTCGATACAACTGGCGTTCGCGACTCAAACGCGGAATTGTCGGGAAGTGGGAGCGTCCGCTCATCGAAGATCGGCGACTCACCTTGCCCGAGATGTTTCGTGAACGCGGCTACGACACCGCCTGCATCGGCAAATGGCATCTGGGCTGGCGGTGGCCGAAGATGGGCGGCGGGACCACCGAGAACCTCAACGCGATCGATTTCACCGCGGCGGTGAAGGGTGGGCCTTGCGACCACGGTTTCGACGAGTACTTTGGCGACGATGTTCCCAACTGGCCGCCTTACGCCTGGCGCGAAAACGATCGCGTGTTGGGCGCGCTGACGACGAGAATGAAAGCGGGAGCCATGGTCGGCGTTTCCGCGGGGCCGTCGGTGGCCGATTGGGATTTTCGCGCCGTGCTCGCCGAGTACTCGAAGCGTTGGTCGCAGTATATTCGTCAACGCGCCGACCAAGAGCGGCCGTTCTTTCTCTATGCCCCGATGCCGTCGCCCCACACGCCCATCGCGCCACACGCGGACTTTCGTGGAATGTCGAAGGTCAGCGAGTACGCGGATTTCCTCATTCAGACCAACAGCGCCGTTGGCGAAATCATGCGAGCCTTGCGAGAAACCAAGCAGGCCGACAACACCGTCGTGATCTTTACTTGCGACAATGGCACATCACCGAAAGCGAACTTCGCCCAATTGGACTCCGCCGGCATTCACCTGAACGAACATTGGCGCGGCTGGAAGGCGGACGCTTACGAAGGCGGACATCGCGTGCCGTTTGTCGTTCGCTGGCCCGGTCAGATTGAACCGGGGACTCAGAGCGATCAGGCCATCACGCTGGCCGACATCATGGCGACCTGCGCAGACGTCGTCGGACACAAACTGCCAGCCAACGCCGCGGAGGACAGCGTCAGCCTGCTGCCGACGCTGCGCGGCCAAGACGTCGACGGGCCGTTGCACGAGATGGTCGTGCATCATTCAGTGTCGGGGCACTTCGCAGCTCGCCAGGGAAAGTGGAAACTGCTGTTTTGCCGCGGGTCCGGCGGCTGGAGCCCTCCTCGTGAAGCGGCTGCCGCGAAGCAGAAACTCCCCGCCGTGCAGCTATACAATCTGCACGACGATCCCAAAGAGACGACCAATCTGCAGGCGGATTACCCGGAGGTCGTCGCCGAGTTGACCGCCGAACTCCGCCGAATCGTCGAACGAGGGCGGTCGACACCGGGTCCTCAACAGCCCAACCACGCCGGCTCCAAGTGGTGGTCCGGGCTGCCGTGGAAGAAATAGAACTCGCCCCGACTAATCGCGCACCTGAATAAGTGGGTCACTGCAGACGATGCTCGACAAGAGACCAAAGGCGCTTGTGCCGCGGATGGTCGTTCTGATCGTCGCTTCATTGACCGTGTGCGGCCTCCGCGCGGAGCAGCCGAACATCGTGTTCATCTTTGCCGACGATTGGGGCTGGGGTGATCTCAGCTGCCACGGGCATCCGTATCTCAAGACGCCGAGTCTCGATCGGCTCGCTGCAGAGGGCACTGAGTTCCACCAGTTCACTGTCGCCAGCGGCGTCTGTTCGCCGAGCCGGGCGGCGGTGATGACGGGGCAATTCCCGGCGCGACACAGCATCCACGGGCACTTTGCGACGGTGGAAAGTCACGTGAAACGCGGCATGCCGGACTGGCTCGATCCGCAAACCGTGCTGCTGCCGCGATTGCTGCAGGGAGCCGGGTACGCGACCGCTCATTACGGCAAGTGGCACCTCACCAACATCATGGTCAACGACGCGCCGCTGCCGAGCGAGTACGGCTATGACGACTACGGAGCGTTCAATTGTTCTGGACCCCAGATGCCGGTCCACGATGACGTGAAGCGGTCGATCGCGTTTATCGAGCAGAGCGCCGCCGCGAAGCAGCCGTTCTTTATCAACCTGTGGATTCACGAGCCTCACACGCCGCACTATCCGAAACCGCAATACCGGAAGCAGTTTTCGCACCTCCAGGACGAGCCCAGAGAGATCTATGCGGCCGTGTTGGCTCATGCCGATGCGCGAATCGGCGAGCTGCTGGGGGCGCTCGATCGACTGAAACTGACCGACAACACGCTCGTCATCTTCAGCTCGGACAACGGCCCGGAGAATACGGGACCGGCGAGTCGCCGACAGCTGGACGACCGATCCACCGGTCCAGGCTTCGGCAGCTTTGCATCCGTCGGCACGACCGGTGGTCACCGAGGCCGCAAGCGATCCCTCTTGCAAGGCGGCGTCGGCGTTCCCTTTTTCGCCAAATGGCCCGGCCGAATTGCCGCCGGCAAGGTAGACGACACAACACCGATCACGGCGGTCGATCTGTTGCCAACATTCTGCGAGATTGCCGGAGCGAAGCTGCCGCGTCGTTATCGGCCCGACGGCGTCGATCAGTCCGCCGCCCTGTTTGGCGAGCCGTCGAGTACTCGCGGCAAGCCCATTTTCTGGCAATGGAGTTTCGCCTCCAGGCGCGGCGCGAACTGGCCGTCGCTCGCAGTTCGAGACGGCCGATGGAAGATGCTACTCGGCAAGAATCCACAGCAGGTTGAGTTGTTCCGTTTTCCAGAGGACCGTCTCGAAAAGACGAACCTCCGCGCGGCTGAGTCCGCCGAGGTTCGGCGATTGCAGGCGCTGATCAACCAATGGAAGGCCACGCTGCCCAGTCAACCAAACGAGCGTTGTTTCTCCGCCCAGCGTTCCAAGTAATCCACCAGTAAGTCCTGCAGTAGGTCCTGCCTGCCGGGCAGGACTTCGCGACGAAGTCGCGACGAGCTTGACGTTCCATGGTGAACGGTCGGTGGCTGTTGTGTCGCGATGTGGAGCAGATTCAGTCGGCTCACCGCGCGTCAACGCGCGAATCGGCGGGCTCTCTCCCTCTGGGGATGGGTGTGTCGGAAGATCGCCACACTTTTCGCACGGGTTCGAGCCCAGACTGTTCTTGACACACTCGACGGATCCACGAAGAATTCAGGACATAAAGGTCCCAATATCTAAGTTCTTCCGTCGAATCACGTGGCTCGAGCTTGAAAGGAGAACGGTTGTGACTCGCCGACTACCACACATTCCCGTCGACATTCATGACGAGCACCGCCACCTGCGGCGGCTTCTCGGTCAGATCGCCGCCGTCCTGTCGGCGGGGCAGGCTCCGCGGGCGACCATGGCCTCGCATTTCTGTGACTTGCGAGATCAAATCGCACGGCACTTTGACCACGAAGAAGACGGCGGTTTCTTTCACGCCGAACTGGAGGAAGCGCCTTGGCTTCACGAACGAGCGAACACGTTGCTCGAACAACATCCCCAGTTCCTGGCAATGCTCGACGACCTGTGTTCGGTCGCCCAGTGCGGTGCGGACTCGCGCGAGTGGTGGGATGAAATCGCAACTCTCTTTGACAGCTTCATGCGCCAGTTCTCCCAACACGAAGAGGATGAAAACACACTGATGCAAGACGCGCTCAGTCGAGATGTGGGGGCCGAAGACTGAAGCAAAGTAGAATTGATCGTTTTCGATCTGGCTCGTCAGAGTTGGGCGGAATTGATGCGAACCCGATCCTGGCGATTGCGGTGGCAGTCAGTCCTCGTGCTCTACGTGAGGTTGGACCTCATGTGGAGCGTGCGGACGAAAAACGAGGAGCAATGAGATGTTCATTTCAGACGTTCTCTGTACGAAAGGAGTCGACGTACACAGCGTCGGGCCCGACGTAACGACCGACCATGCTGTGCGACAACTGGTTCGTTACAACATCGGATCGTTGGTCGTCTTCGGCAGCGACGGTCGACGGCGGCGAATGTTGGGAATCGTCACGGAGCGCGACATCCTCCGCGCTCAAGCCAATCGACGCAAGCCACTCGAACGCTTGCTCGTCCGCGAGGTGATGTCCGTGGAGGTTGTCTGCACGACGGTCGACAAACCACTCACCGACGCCATGCGTCTGATGACGGAACACCGGATTCGTCATCTGCCGGTAGTGGACGACAACGGCGAGTTGTTTGGAATCGTCTCCATCGGCGACATCGTCAAGGCGCAACACGACGAGTTGGTGGCGGAAAACCACTTCATGCGCACGTACATCCGCGGCTAGAGGCTAGCGGCGTGGAGTGGAGTGGCCGGCGGGCGCCGTGTATCGGCGCTGCAGGCTCGGCGCACGCCCTTACCAATCACTCGACCACCTTGAACGGTCAACGCTTGGTGGGAAGGGGCGGGGCGTCGTAGTGTTTCCGCAGACGGTCGAATTCGGCGGTCAGAGATTCACGTGTTCGCCGGTAGGCGGGATCGTCGTGCACACTCTTCATTTCCATCGGGTCCCGCTTGAGATCAAACAGGTTCCACTCGTCGCTGCGGGGGAAGTAGATCAGTTTGTGCGTCCTCGTGCGGACCCCAAAGTGCTGCGGCACGGCGTGCTCGCCCAATTCGTAGTAGGTGTAGTAGAGCGAGTTGCGCCATTCCGGCGACTCACCTTTTAGGAGCGGCGCGAGCGAACGGCCCTGGACTTCCGCCGGCGAATCGAGACCGGCGATATCGAGAAACGTCGGCGCGTAATCGATGTTCTGGATCAGCTCCGGCGGTTTGGAGCCGGGTTTCACAACGCCGGGCCAGCGAATCAGAAACGGCATCCGAAACGACTCTTCGAACATCCATCGTTTGTCGTACCAGCCGTGTTCTCCGAGGAAGAAACCTTGGTCGGATGAGTAGATAACGATGGTGTTTTCCGCCAGACCGTTGTCGTCGAGATACTGGAGCATACGGCCGACGCTTTCGTCGACGGCTTTCACCGTGCCCAAGTAATTCCGCATATAGCGGCGATACTTCCAGCGGACGACATCCTGGTGACTCAACTTCCCCGCCGCGAAGTCGGCGAGAAACACTTGGTTGCGAGGTCCGAAGTGTTCGTTCCACTCTTTCTTCTGTTCCTCGGTCATGCGGTTGTATTCGGGCGTGCCGTAGCGGTCCGGCTTCGGCAGCTTGACGTCGCCGCGTTCGTCCTTGCGGACCTTGGCGTCGTAGGCCCAGTCGAAGTGGCGGTCCAGCTCCATTTCGTTTCGAGCCAACGTGCGACTGCGGTTCGCGTAGTTGTCGAACAGATGAGGCGGTTCGGGGATCTCCACTTCATCGAAGGCGCCGAGGTCCCGCAGGGCCGGCGCGAAGGTGCGGTGAGGAGCCTTGTGTTGGCACATCAAGAAGAACGGCTTCGTTTGATCTCGTTTGTCGAGCCAGGCGATTGCCTTGTCGGTGGTCAAATCGGTGGCGTAGCCCTCGAATCGTTTCCGCTTGCCGTCGCTCTGAATAAAGACGGGGTTGTAGTAGTTGCCTTGGCCGGGAAAGACCTCCCAGTGGTCGAAGCCGACGGGGTTCGACTTCAAGTGCCACTTGCCGATCACGGCGGTCGTGTATCCGCCCTTCTGCAGCGCCTTGGCGACAGTCCACTGGCTCGGGTCGAACTGGTTGCCATTGCGCATGAATCCATTCTTGTGGCTGTGCTTGCCGGTCAGAATCGTGGCTCGCGACGGACCGCAAATCGAGTTGCCGCAGAACGAGTTGAGAAACACGGCTCCTTCTCGCGCCAGCCGATCGATGTTCGGCGTCGGAGCGACGTCGGCGAGCGGTCCGCCATAGGCGGAAATCGCTTTCACCGCGTGGTCGTCGGAAAAGAGAAACAGAATGTTGGGCCGCGCCTGCTCCGCCGCGCCCGCCGACGCCGCCAACAGACAGAAGCACATTTCCAACAGGACAACAGCGCGAGTTCGTCGCAGCATTCACGTTCCCTTTCATAATCGGTCGCCGTCGTCGTACGGTGCGGCGGCCCGCCAACACTATTGGAAGATGTCCAACGACCCCGTGCTGTCGGAGAATCGCTCCGTCGGCACGTCCGGTGAGTTCAGCAGCGTTACGTGATCGAGCCGCACGTCGCCTTTGTGCTCGCGCTGATCGTGGCATTTGATGCAGTATTGCGAAAAGAATCCGTTCGTCGCATCGGCTCCCAACGTGCTTCTAGCCAGTTTATCGAGTCCAGATCAATTCTGCCGTGAACTCCGGCGGATAGCGAGGTCGGGCGCCTGAAAACGGAGCTTGATTTCGGGTGTTGGCGGCAATTTCGGTGGGAAATTGGCGCGTGACCGGAATCCGTGAGCCTTGTGCGCTGATCCACCCGCGTGCTGGATTGTCCTTCGTGTTCGGGCACGAGCACACGGCGGAATGAGCGTCCTGGTGACTTTGTGGCTTGGTGTGCGGCCTCATTCAACGATCCTCAGAGAACGAGTTCTCACACGGACACGCGAAGACACCAGGGTTGCGTGCGCGTCCAGAGTGCGCATGAGGCGCGCCAATCGTGCCAAGTTGACACACCATAAGAACCTTGCCCGCCACTGCATTAGCTACCTGGGTCACTGACTCGCTTGGCAGCGGCTCGCACGGGCTGTCTTGTGCGATCGCGACGCCTAGACGGACTTGGCGGCCGACACGCGCCGTTGAGCGACTTCGCGGCGCCGTGAGATTTGGCCTGGCGTAAGCAGGTCGGCAGGCGTGTCGCCGTTGTCGAGGTGTTGGAGGGTCTGATCCAGTTTCCAAAGTCGTTTGAGCAATACTTGCCGCGCCGCCATACGACTTTCCTTCGCCAACTCACTCTCGATCAACTGCCTTTCGGCGCTCATGGATGCTCTCCGATTGAATTGACTGTCGCCGCTTTGATCAGCGCGTGGAGAATGCAAACCTGGGGCCAATTCGGCTCCGGCAGCGATTAATTCGGATCTTTGACCGAGAAACCGGTGGAAAGTCCCCGTGTAGACAATCGAGCTCTTCGGTTGACGTTACAATCGGACTTACATCATCCACTCCCAGCGACACTTGGCCACTTCAACGATGTGGTTGGAGGAGATCATTTGCGGCTTAAAGCGATAA
Organism: Pirellulaceae bacterium; assembly: GCA_030748485.1. Taxonomy (GTDB): domain Bacteria; phylum Planctomycetota; class Planctomycetia; order Pirellulales; family Pirellulaceae; genus JASMLW01. Next base: position 2,593 of record JASMLW010000410.1, on the reverse strand, counting down.
CCTTTGTTGTCACTCTGACAGCCATTGGCCGAATTGGTGGAGCTGCTGACGAGAGCGACAGTTTGGTCGACAGCCAGCGCGGGGCAATCGTGGGGTCGGTCCGCTACCAAGCCGACACGAAGCGGCCATGGCGTTTTGCCCGTTACTACGTCAAGCGGAAAGGGCAGGGGGAGTTGGCGGAGGCGGTGGTCGCGTTGCGGCTTCCTCGTTCAGCCAAGTCGCCGCCGCCGCCGCAACCGGCCACGCGGGTGATCGACCAGAAGAACTTTCTGTTCACGCCGGAAACAGTGGCCGTTCGCACGGGTGACCAAATCAAGTTTCTCAACAGCGACAACGCCGTTCACAACGTGAAAACGTCTCATCCTCGCCATGCGTTCAACATCAACCTGCCGTCGGGCGGTGAGCACCTGGAGCCGTTTCCTCGCGCCAGCGGCATTGGCCGTCCCTTCCGCATCGGCTGCGTCTACCACAGCTCGATGCGGGCCTGGATCTACGTTTTTGACCATCCCCACTTTCAACTCACCAAGCAGGACGGCAAATTCACCTTGCAAAAAATCGCCCCGGGAAAATACAAACTGGAACTGGCGCATCCGGCCGGCGGATTGAGGTGGAGCCAACCGGTGACCGTAAAAGCCGGCGAGACGCTGAAGATCGACATCCGTGTCTCACCCGACGACAAAACCAACTCGCCCTAGGTCCCGATCGGAAATGACGGGAGACCACCAGGAGTTCAACATGACGCGATCCACACCGAATCGACGAGTCGTATTGCAAACCGGCGGAGCCGCCGTGGCCGCCATGGCGGCCCAGTTGGCGCTGCCCGATTTCGTTTTTCCAAATCAGGGTGACGACGAAGAATTAGCGCCCTTCTTGAATATGCCCCGCACGCCGCCCAACCGACTCGATTGGGAGACGCTCGACTCGTGGATCACTCCACAAGATCAGGTCTTCAGCGTGCAGCACTATGGGATTCCGGAGTTCGACGCCTCGAAATACAAGCTGAACGTAGGCGGGTTGGTGAAGAACGCCGTCACTCTTTCTCTTGACGCGATCAAGAAGCGGCCTCGACAAGAGCAGCTGATGACGTTGGAGTGCTCCGGCAACGGAGCGGGCAAGGGATTCATCAACGCCATCTACAACAGCAAGTGGACCGGCGCGCCGCTGGCTCCGTTGCTGGAGGAATGTCAGGTCGATCCGCAGGCGACGGAAGTCGTTTTCTTCGGCGTCGATCGCAAAGAGGAGACGCTCCGGAAGGGCACCAATCGCGAGTTGACTGTCGACGTGCCGTTCGGCCGCAGCATGTCGGTCGCCGACGCGATGAAACTCAATCTCCTGCTGGCGTACGAGCGCAATGGCAAGCCGCTCGAGAAACGCAATGGCGCGCCGTTGCGACTCATCGTGCCCGGTTGGTACGGCATCGCCAACGTCAAATGGTTGCGGAAGATTGAACTTCGCGACCGCCGCTACATGGGACGATACATGGGACGCGACTATGTGACCGTGCGGGGAGAGAAACGCGGCGACGAAGTAGTGTTCGTCGAAACGTCCGTCGGGCGGATGAACCTCAAGTCGATCATCGCTCGCGTCATGCGGCAGCCGGCGAAAGGAGGCAAGGTTCCCGCCAAAGCGTACGGCGCGGCTTGGAGCGACGGAACGGCCGTCGAGCGCGTCGAAGTCAAAGTAGACGACGGCCCCTGGCGTCGAGCGACGCTGGACAAGGAGCCCCGTTCGAAGTTCTGTTGGACTTTCTTCTCGATCGACCTCGGTTCGCTCGCCGCCGGCAAGCATTCGCTCGTGTCGCGAGCAATCGACGCCGATGGCCGCGCGCAGCCGTCCGCTGAGGATGACGAAATCGCCCTCAAAAAAACCTATTGGGAAGCTTACCAACAATGGCCTCGAGAAATTGAGCTCGAAGCCTGAGCCCCGGGCGTGGGCAGCGCGGCCGATCTTGCGATCAAACGGACCGCCTCCACGTTCTGGCGAACGTATTATCCTTTTGGGGGCAATCGCCTGCTTCCCAACCCAATTTCCGATGGTACAACTTAGAGGCGTCCGGCGCGCACGCTGCACGCTGGGGAAATGATCAGGTTAGTCGCCACGCTGCCCGTTCGGTCTGTTGAGTTGTGTTTCGCACCGGGACAGTTGGCGATGAAGAGTTGGGCGAAGATGTTGTGGAATGTATCGCTGGACGGCGAGCACGCTGCCGTCGTCTACGCTAAGACTGAGGAAGAGGCTATCGAATTCGCGTCCGAGCAACTGCGCGTTACCGATCTGATGAGGATCAAGGTGACGTCGTTGGACTTGGACGAGAACGCATAGCAACTAACCCATACCAACTCGTGAGCGGGTTGTCCCGTTTGGGCAGATCGGGAACCGGTCGCTGCGCATCCATGTTCGGGCATGCGACGTGCGCGACCGGTCTTTCTTTCATCCTCCCTCGACCAACCGTTCTTTCGTCGCGCCCGTTCTTTCGCTCAACGGTCGTCAATCGGCGGGCGGAGTCCAGCCGACGTCCTTCTTCCAGGCGTCGATCGCCGCCCGCATTGATGCGACGATCGCCGGCTTCTGCTCAGCCAGGTCGGTGCGCTCGCCG
>JASMLW010000409.1 GCA_030748485.1 Pirellulaceae bacterium | reverse complement strand
GCCTCGGAAGGCCATCGTACATGGACCTCGCGACCGGCGAAGCTCCATTCACCAGCGCGCGGCAATGATAAGCCCCGATGTCGTGCTGCGGCGGTGATCGGCTAGAATAACTGTCCACTTCTACACTCGCGTATCTCAATCGATTCCGATTGTCTGGAGAAATCGCTATGTCCACCGCGAAGTACTTGAGATTCAGCCTGCGCGGGATGTTGCTGGTCCTCGTCATCGCTCCTGCCATCGTCTGGGCGTTTTGGTGGCGGCTGCCGTTTGAAAAAGAGATTGTGATTGAGGCCGAACCGGCGAGTCCTCGCGAGGTGATAGTTGGCGACGACGGCCGCGAGTACCTCGTGCGGCCGTTCTACCTCCTCGGTCCAGCGCCTCCGGGTCGTCAAGCCACAAGCAGCTTCAGCGACACGATGCTGCGAAAGGTCGGCTACTACCGACGCGTCGTGCGCATCGTCCGTCGCACAGGGCGCAATGAAACCGAGCGGCACGGGCCGACGCGATCGTACAACAAAGCGGGCCGCTTGATCGTGGAGGAATCCTGGCGCGAAGGCATTCTCCACGGTCCTTATCGGTATTGGGATGAGAACGGGAAGTTGCGGTTCTCCGGGCAATTCAAACGCGGGGAGCGGGACGGCGAGTGGACCGAGTGGGACGCCGGCGGCAAGGTCGCAAAGATCCGCGCATTCCAGTCCGGCGAACGAGCCGGTACGTGGATTGAAATCAAGCGTGGGGGCGACTTTCTCGTTCGCGTCCACACTGATGGCGTGGAGCGCAAGATGCTGTCGGTGCACGGCCAGGGTTGGATTCAGCGCGACTCGGACGAGCGGGGGAAACGTCAGCTGGAGCGGTGGTTCGAGAAAAACGATCAAGGCGGGTACACCGAGACGCGGCGGACTGAGTTCCAGGATGGCGTGCGGCACGGCAAAGTGATTCGTCGTCATCGAAACGGCGCGACACTGACGAGCGGCGAGTATCACTTGGGCAAGCCGACCGGACGCTGGATTTTCTCGAATGCTGATCGCGAGTTGCTGCGAACGTGTGAGTTCGCCGATGGACTACTGACGGCCCTCAACGGTAAGCAAGTCACCGACGTGACCAAGTTCCGCCAGGCAAAGGACGGCGACGAACGGGGCGCGCGTTGTTGCCGGGAATTGACTGAAGAGACTACCCTGCGTCTCAGCGGCCAGCCGTTCGGGATGGTGGTTAGTTATATGTCGGATCTGCATCAAGTCCCGTTCTTGATCGATCAAAAGGTCGTGCGCGACGGGGGGCTTGAAAAGAAAATCGCGGCGGACATCAGTGGGCTGCCGCTGAGCGCCGCGTTGACGATCATGCTGGACGAGTACGATTGGACGTGCGTCTACCGCGACGAGCACTTGCGGATCACCACGTTGCGGGACGCTATGGATAGGACGGACGAGACCGGTCTAGCGGACCTGACCGCGCCGCCGGACATGGCAACCGCGCTAGCCGCGGACACGACGGTCGAATTCCGGCAGGCGACGCTTGGAGAAATGGTCGAGCACTTGGCGGCGTTGCATCGCATTCCGATCCGCCTGTCACCGGAATTGGCTGACGTCGATTGTCAGGGGTCACTCAATATTCGCGGCATATCGTTGCGATCGTTCCTGTCGGTGATGTTCGACGACAACAATCTGAAGTGCGAGTTGGACGGCGATGAGCTGGTGATCAAACTGCGCTGAGTAGGCGCGTCGAATCAAATCGCGGCGCTGTAGCAACTGGAAGGTGCTGGATCTATACAGCTGCTGCCCCTTGCTGGCGAGCTTGTCATTACCCACATTTTTGGCCGTAGGCCAAATTCACCGTAGCCTGGGGCAACGCCCCAGGAGCAATGCCCACATCGGCGAAAGCGCGCGAGCATTTTCGCGCCGAGCGCCGAATCAATTCCATTTTTTGGCCGTATGCCAAATTCACCGTAGCCTGGGGCAACGCCGCTGGCGCGGTCTGGTGTCGCGATGTCCTGCCGGGCAGGCAGGACGTACTGACCTACACCAGCTCTTCGATTGGTCGACCGTTTTCGACCATGTAGACCGGGCGGCCAGCCTGATTGACGAACTGAGTTCGCCGGTTGACGCCGAGCACATGGAAGATCGTGGCGACCAAATCTTGCGGGGTGATGGGTGTCGACTTGGGCACGTCCACCTTGGCCGCCGATTCGCCAACGACCTGACCGACGCTAATGCCGCCGCCGGCCAACGCCAACGTGCTGAGCGGAGCCCAGTGATCGCGTCCGGCGTTGCCGTTCACTTTCGGCGTCCGGCCGAACTCACCACTGATCACCAACATCACGTTGTCGCTCATCCCGCGCTGCTCGAGGTCGTCGACCAGCGTCGCCACCGCGTGATCTAGCTGCGGCGCCCGGCTGTTGAGCGCGTTGGCGATGTTGCCGTGCATGTCCCAGCCGCCATAGTTGACCGTCACGAACCCGCAACCAGTTTCGCAGAGCCGACGAGCTGTCAGCAGTTGTTGTCCCAAGCCACCGCCGTAACGCTCGACGACCCGAGGATCTTCGTGCTTCAAATCGAATGCCTGCTGTGATTTGCTGAGCACCAGGTTGAAGGCCTGTCGCTCAAACGCGTCCAGTCCTTCCATCAGGCGATTGCGATCGACTTGGCGGTTGACCGAGTCGAGTCCTTTCAGCAACGCGCGGCGATTGTCGAGCCGCTTTTGTTCGACGACCAAGGACATGTTTCGTCGCGCTTGCCCGCCCGGATCGAACGGTGAGTAGGCGGCGCCGAGGAACGCGGGACCGTCCGAACCAATGCCGTTCAACCGCACGTAGGTGGGTATCCCGGTCGATAGATTGTTGGCGCCGCGGACACGCGAGACGATCGAGCCGATCGAGGGTCGCGATGGCAGGCCGCCATTGTCAATCAAGCGGTTGTCGTAGCCCGTCATCACGTAGTGCGTGCCGCCGCCGTGGCCGCTGTTGGTGTGGGCGAACGACCGAACGAAAGCCATCTTGTCGGCGACTTGTGCGATCTTGGGAAACGTCCCGCCAACTGTCACGCCGGGCACGTTCGTGGCGACCTCGCCCGTCACGCTTCGGTACTCCGATGGCGCGGCCATCTTCGGGTCAAACGTCTCGACGTGTGTCGGTCCGCCACTCAACCAAACCCAAATCACGGACGTGTCTTTCGTCGCCTCACCTTGCTCCGCCGCCGCGGCTCGAGCTCGCAACAATTGGGGGAGTCCAAGCGCCCCGAGGCCAAGCGTACCGACCTTGATGAAATCACGCCGAGTGGTGCCCTCACAATCCTGACTCTTACGAGGAAAGACCAAATCAAGCATGGCGCCACCCTTTCGCGAGTTCATTGTTCTGGTTGACGTCGGCGTCCTGACCGACGGCATAAACATAAGTCGAATTTGATACGTGATTGTAGTGAACTCATTTCAACTGTGTCCACAACTTTTTCTGTCGTGATTCGGCACAAGCGGCCAGTCACTCCCCGCAGATCTCCCACTCGCCCTATTTTCACGCAAGACGGGCGTTGAAGTCCCCGCCACGCGGTGCTATTATCATCACTCGAGGTCGGTTGGAGGTCCCTCTGGATCTCCGCTCCTTTTGGCTGGTACGGCAGCTTCCACCCGTACGTCTTGCCCGCTCTATACGGGCGTCATGGCCACTGCGGCGCTAACTGCATTTTGCTGTCGGTTGGCGGCCGCCACTGTCCTCCATGCCAAGGAGCTTTGCGATGACGAGAGCACCCAAAGACAATCTCTTCGACAACTCGACGATGACGTTCGGGTCGCACCTGGACGAGTTGCGACAGGCGTTGATCAAGGCGCTGACCGGTCTGGCGATTGGCTTCTTGATTGGGCTGTTTCTAGCCAACCACGTCATCCGCCTGATCGAAAAACCGCTGGTCGACGCGTTGACCAGTTACTACCTGGAAACCGACATCAAGTTGTTGGAGGAGAAGTACGGCGACACGATTACCGGGCCCACGGAGTCGTTCATGCTGCAGAATCGCGTGACGTTTGACGAGGTGCTGGTGGAGGCGAGCGAGTTTCAGCGTGTGGGGGAGAAGCTGGGGGAGAGGCTCAAGTCGTTGCCCGAGCCGCCGCCGGCCGCGAAGAGCGATGAGCCAAAAAAGAAGACCGAAAAGGAACTCGAGGCCGAAGCGGTGACGGCGGCGGCGGCGATCAGAGAGGTCGTCGAAGAAGAATTGCCGTTACCGACCGCGGTCATGGAGAAGCTGCGAGTCTGGCGTCCGATCAGGACGCGGATCAAGAGCCTCAACGCGCAGGAAGCCTTCATGATCTGGTTGAAGGCGGGTCTGATCACGGGAGCGATTCTGTCGAGCCCTTACATGTTCTGGCACATCTGGTGGTTCGTGGCCGCCGGGCTCTACCCGCACGAGCGACGTTACGTTTACGTCTACATGCCATTCAGCATCGGCCTGTTCCTGGCCGGCGCTGCGATGGCGTTTTTCTTTGTCTTCGAACCGGTGCTGGATTTTCTGTTCAGCTTCAATCGAGCGATGCAGATCGACCCCGACCCGCGAATCAGTGAGTGGATCGGATTCGTTCTGTTCCTGCCCGTCGGCTTTGGGATCGCCTTTCAGTTGCCGTTGGTGATGTTGTTCGTCAACCGCATCGGCGTCTTCACCGTGGAAGCGTACGTAGAAAAATGGCGCGTCGCCATGCTGGTGATCTTCGTGATCTCGATGCTGCTCACGCCAGCCGACCCGATCAGCATGCTGATGATGGCCGGCCCGCTCACCGTGCTCTACTTCCTCGGCATAGCGCTCTGCAAGTGGATGCCACAGAGCCGCAGCCCGTTTTCCGAGGCGTACGAGCCGTAGAGGTCGACTGGAAGCAACTTGAGCGGCGCTCCATCCAACCGTCATGTCGGACGACGAAGTCTCCCGCTCGCACCTTGTCGCGCCGCAATCGACGAACTACGCTCAGTCTGACTCAACCCGTTTCCGTTCGATTCTGTCGAATCACGAGCGTCCATCGCGGACCTGTCTCGCGAATGGGGCACGGACACTTCACTCAAATCGCAACCTCGCCATGAAACTGATCATTGCTATCGTGCAGCCCAACAAGCTGGAAGATGTCAAAGCGGCGTTAACGGAGGTCGAGGTCTTTCGGCTCACCGTAATGGATTGCCAGGGATTTGGGCGGCAGCGCGGGCAGCGCGAGGTCTACCGGGGGCACGAATTCAGCGTCAATCTGCTGCGCAAGGTTCAGTTGCAAATCGCCGTCAATGAAGAATTCGTGGAACCGACGATCGCCGCCGTGCTCAAAGGAGGTCGCAGCGGCGACAAAGGCGAGATCGGCGACGGCAAGATCTTTGTACTTCCTCTCGACGACTGCGTCCGCATCCGCACGGGCGAACGAGGGGAGGAGGCGATTTAGGAATGACTAGTTCGAGGAAGTCGATATTACACGACCGATCGGGGATGAAGGGGTCGCCCACCTCCGCCAGTTTCAGAATCTAGCGCGCGTAAGAATATCGAGCGAGGGATTGACGCAGGAGGGGATTCAGCAGCTCGCCGCGCTCCCACGACTCAAGAAACTCAAGCTCCAGGGCAACCTCGACGTGAACTACGAAACTCAACGGAAACTGGCCGGTGTGTCGATCGACGACGGCTCGTGGCGTAGATCGAGACGCTCGCTGGCGGTCCCAGCCGATTCGATTCGCCTTAAAGATCCTGGCGGGGAGTCGGAGAAGGCGGCGGTGGAGGGCGATGCCGCAACGCCCGGTCCTCTCTGAGCCATCCCGACCCGCGCGCCGCGCCACGAGTTATCATATGCGGACCAGGAACTCGTCCGTCCGGAGGGAGAGATGAGATCGGCCCGCCTTCTCGTTGGTCTGTTGGTTGTCACTCTGATCGCGCCGCAAGCGGCGGCTGAGCAGGAGTTTCCCTGGTCCTTCACCGAGCCGCAGGCGCGAAAGCCGCCGCCGGTGGAGTCGCTCCAGCATGCGAAGCGCGTTCGCAACGCGATCGACCAATTCGTCTGGCGGCGTTTGGAGGCGGCCAAGTTGCAGCCGGCTCCAGTTGCGAGTCGTCTGACTCTGGTTCGCCGCGCGTATTTCGATCTGCTGGGGCTCCCGCCGACGCCCGCCCAGGTCGACGCGTTTCTCAACGACAAGTCGCCGGACGCCTGGCCGCGTTTGATCGACACGCTCCTCAAGTCGAAGCACTACGGCGAGCGGTGGGGACGCCACTGGCTCGATGTCGCCCGGTATGCGGACAGCGGCGGATATGAGACGGACATCTACTATCGCAACGCGTGGCGTTATCGAGACTACGTCATCAAGAGTTTCAACGACGATAAACCGTACAACGTTTTTGTGCAGGAGCAGATTGCCGGCGACGAACTGTGGCCGGACAACCTCGACCTGGATCCGCGTCGCGTCTACATCGTTCCCGCCGAGAAGATGCGCCACTTGGAAGCTCGCATCGGCACCGGTTTCTACACACTCGGCCCCCGCGTGCACGAGTCGGCGCTGGACGCCAAACGCCTGGCCTACGAAACGATGACCGATTGGGTCGACACGACGGCCGCGGCGTTCATGGGCATGACGCTCGCCTGCGCGCGGTGTCACGACCACAAGTTCGATCCCTTCACGCAACAGGATTACTTTGCCCTGCAGGCTGTGTTCGCGTCGGCTCGCGAGGTCGAGACGCCGCTCTGGAACGCGATGGGCGAGTCGGACTGGCGGCAGAGTTTCCCCCGCGTCATGGCGGTCAAGGAGGCGCGTCGAGCCTACCAGCTGTTCACTGCGGCCACGGCGGGAAAGACGTTGTCCAAAGAGCAACAGGAACGCAAGCAACAGCTGCTGGCGAACATTGGCACCGCCGTCTTGGCGCTGCCCGAGTCGACGGCCGGGCAGGGGACCATTCCCTACGATCCGCTAATGCACATCCCCACCGCCAGTGTGCTCACTCGCAAACACCCGTCGCTTGTTGAGACCATCCGCGTTCTGGATCGAGGAGAGCTGCAAAGTCCCCGCGAGAAGGTCGTCGCCGCGCTGCCGGCGCAGCTGGCCGCCGTGACGCAGACGAAATCGACGTTGGCGGACCCCTTCACCGCCCGCAAGCAGTTCGCCCTCTGGCTGACTCGCAAGGATCATCCGCTGACCGCGCGCGTGATGGTGAATCGAGTTTGGCATTGGCACTTTGGCCGCGGTCTGGTCGAGACACCCAACGACTTCGGCAACATGGGGCAGCCTCCCTCGCACCCCGCCTTGCTCGATTGGCTGGCGGTCCGGTTTGTCGAACAGGGTTGGAGCGTTAAGAAGCTGCATCGGCTGATCATGAATTCCGCCACCTACCGGCAGAGCAGTCAGTTCGGCGAGACCGCTCACTTGCAAGGCGATCCCGAGAACCGATTGTTGTGGCGGATGAACCGTCGCCGCTTGGAGGCGGAGGCTTTGTGGGACGCCGTGCACAGCGTCGCCGGCACGATCAATCTCGCGACGGGAGGTCCGCCCGTTGTGCCTCCGTTGGCGAGTGACGAGATCGCCTCGCTCCGGGAGCGCTGGCATTGGGTCGTTTCGGCCGATCCCCAGCAGCATACGCGGCGGGGCGTCTACATTCTCGCGAGGAGAAACTTCAAGTTTCCGATGTTTGACGTGTTCGATGCGCCGGTCGACGCCGTTAGTTGTCCGGTTCGCGACGTCACGACGGTCGCCCCGCAGGCGCTGTGGGGTCTGAATAACCCGTCCGTATTCCGCCAGGCGATGTTGATGGCCGGCCGCATCGGGCGCTCGGCCGGCGACGATCTGGCGGCTCAGATTTCGCTCGCTTGGCGGCTCGCCCTCGGTCGTCCGCCGACACCTGACGAACTCGACTCCGCGCAGCAACTAGTCGCAAGACTAGAATCCGAGGGGGAGTCATTAAAGGACCCGCCAGATGCATTGAAGTCGTTGCCGCCGGCTCGCGCCCAGGCGCTGTCCAAGCTGTGTCTGGCGCTTTTCAATCTGACCGAGTTCGCTTTCGTCGACTGATCGTTGTCTCACGGTGATAACCCTTCTACATCCAATGCGAAGCCCAACGATGAATCATCGCGAAGATCGTCGAGATTTCATGTTTCACAGCGGCTTGGCGCTTGGGTCCATGGCGCTCGGCGATCTGCTAAGTCGCGAGGGCCGCGCGGACGACGGGCGGGAGAAGAGCCCGCTGGCGCCGCGACAACCGCACTTCGCGGGCCGGGCGAAGAGCGTCATCTTTCTGTTCATGCAAGGCGGTCCCAGCCATCTGGAGACATTCGACAACAAGCCCGCGCTGGCGAAGTACGACGGCAAGTTGCTCCCCGAGGAGCTCCGCGACTTCGACCTGGCTCAAATCAACACGGCCGACTCCAAGGTGTTGGCTCCACAGTTCCCCTTTGAGCGTTTTGGTGAGAGCGGACAAGAGATCTCGACCGTTTTTCCTCAACTTAGTCAGCACGCCGACAAGCTGGCGATCGTGCGGTCGATGCATCACGACCTGTTCATTCACGGCTCGGCGATGATTATGGTCCACTCGGGCACGCGGTTGCTGGGGCGCCCGAGTGTCGGCGCGTGGGTGACCTACGGGCTGGGTTGCGAGAGCGACAACTTGCCGGCCTACATCGCCATGACGGACAACATCTTTCGCAACGGCGCGTCGATGTACACATCGGGTTTCTTACCGGCCGTCTATCAGGGCACGCCCGTGCGAACCGAGGGGGTCCCGATCAAGAACCTGCAGCGGCGCCCCGATATTTCGCCGGCCGATCAGCGTTTGCTCTTGGAGCAGATCAACGCCTGGAATCGTCGGCACCTGGCGACACGTCCCGGCGACAGTCGGTTGGACGCCCGGATTTCCAACTACGAATTGGCGTACCGCATGCAAGCGGCGGCCCCCGAATTGATCGACCTGTCCGACGAGTCTCAAGAGACGCGAGATCTCTACGGCGCTGCGGGTGGGCCGGCCGATCGGTTCGGCAAAATGTGCTTGATGGCCAGACGCATGGTCGAGCGCGGCGTTCGCTACGTGCAGTTGATTTGCAGCGGCTGGGATGCGCATGGCGACTGCAAAGGCAATCACCAGACGCAAGCGATGAAGGTCGACCAGCCAATCGCCGGACTGTTGACGGACCTGTCGCAGCGAGGATTGCTCGACAGCACGCTCATCGTTTGGGTCGGCGAGTTTGGTAGGACGCCGATTCGCCAGGGCTCCAACGGTCGCGACCATCATCCCTACGGTTTCTCCGCCTGGCTGGCGGGTGGCGGAGTGGCGGGAGGCAAGACGATCGGAGCCACCGACGACTTCGGCTTCAACGCGGTTGACGACAAGGTGCACGTCAACGATTTGCACGCCACGATGCTCGGCTTGCTCGGCTTGGACCATGAAGAGTTGACGTATTATTTTGAGGGCCGCGATCACCGGCTTACCGATGTCGGTGGTCAGAACAACTTGGCGGAGCGTCTGTCTCGATCGTAGCGATTCGCATCGCCGCCGCTCGCATTTGGTTCGCGCGGCTGGCGCCGTTAGAATTTGACCAGCCGACCGCTCGCACAAGGAACCAACGCGATGAAAAGATTCCCGATTGTTGTCTTGCTCGCCGCCGGCGCGTTATTGATCCCACACGTTCGAGCGGAGAAGGCCGCCGAGCCCCAGGAGGTGGAGCACTTCCGCGCGTGGAGCGGCGGTTGGCAAGTGTCTGTCGAGTTGAGCAGACTGCTGGGCTACCGCGCCAAACGGGCTGACGCCACGATGGATCATCCTGTTTCCTTCGAGCTCTCGATCGACAAAGAGATCGGCGGGCGCGTTCATGCGGAGAAGGTCGCCGGGTATCGAGACTTGTTCAACCGCAAGCTCAAGCATCGATTGGTGGCGACCGGGCGCTGCCAGATGCAATTTGAAATCGATGCGGGTATCGGTCCGGACTGTTTCATCACGGAGCAGGGCGGGGCGATGTTCCTCTGGGTCGAGGCTCCATACGTGGCCGTTTACGGCGGGCGGGTTTCTATCACTCGCGGGCGAACGCCTGCTGACGACATGTTGGCGATCGACTTCAATCCGACGCTCAAGACAGGCTCAAAAAAGAAGACGCCCGATACATTCGCGTTCCGCCGAGTGAAGAAAGAAAAGACGCCTTCGGGTCGAGTTACCGAAGAGTGAACGACCGTCCAGCAGAGCGGCTGCTTCTCGTTCACTCGCCCGCGTGCTGAAACAAGAGGCGAGCAAGGTAGCGTCTTTCCGCCCCACCGTGACCGGCGCGCCGACGAGAACATCTTAACCGGCAGCGGCGCGAACGCGACTGTCCGATGTCAGCAGGCGAGCACTTGCTACGGGTGGCGCGGGGCGACGCGAGGGTGGAACGCGGTGGCGCGGGGCGACGCGAGGGTGGAACGCGGTGGCGCGGGGCGACGCGAGAATGGAGCGTTGGTTGCAGCTGGAGCGCCTGGTTCACCCGTGCTCAAGCACGGGCCTATGCCGCCTGCGGCGGAATGGGGCGTAAACGCCCCTCTGACTCTTTTGACTCGCCGGCGTCCTGCCTCCTTAGTCATTAGTCCTTCGTCATTCCTTAGCCATTAGTCCTTAGTCCTTAGTCATTCCAAACTTGGCCTATGCCGCCTGCGGCGGATGGGGGCGTAAACGCCCCCGTTTGGCCCCAGTCCTCTCGGTCGGCGAATCGTTACAACCGGTCGCAGCGGCTGATCGACTTGCCCGCCGTGGGAACGTGACCTATGTAGAGTAGGCGCTTTGCATTCGCGGGGGCATGTGACGCTGTCGCCCCGAATGTGCGTTCATGGTGTTCGATACATCTGGTTCGATCCATTCGAGACTGGCGGGCGCGAGACGAATGCAGAGTCAGCGGGCGGAGGATGCGGCGTTTTTCGACATGGTGCACGAAACCGTGCAGGAGTGCGGACTGCTGCGCGAGGTGGACGAGGTCGACGAGGCCGGCGGCGATCGCCGCACCGAGCAGCGAATTTCCTTCGAAGCGACTCAGTTGATCGCTCCTTTTGACGGGAAGCAGTTGCCCGTTCAGGCCGACTTTCGCCACGTTCAGTTTCTCGACATCTCGACGCATGGATTCGCCTATCTTGACTCGCCGAAACCGTGCTACGAGTACGTCATCACACTGTTTGGCAACCTGCCGTTTCGGATTTTCGCCGCCCGCGTCATGCATACGCTCGAGACTCACCGCCCCGGCACTTACAAAGTCGGCTGCCAGATCATCAAGCGCGTGAGCGGCTAGATCGCCCCGCCGCTGCCGGCGTTTGAATCTGGCCGGAAGCGACCAGCCGCGCTATGATGATGAAGTGACGAACCATCTCTTTGGACGCTTGACAAACTGTCAGACGAGGTTTTGAAATGACCGAGCGATCATTGTTCAACGTCGCCTGCAAGCTTCTGGGGCTGTACTTCTTTTTCAGAGGTGTCACATCGCTGGTTTGGGCGTTCCTCGCTAGTCGTTTTGACTCAACTCTGACGCCATTCGAGCCCACCGAGCTCGCAAGCTGGTTCTCGGGCGCAGTCTATACAGTTTTCGGTTTTCTCTTCTGTGGCCGCTCTTCGTGGATTACGCAGGTCATGTTTCGATTGGACGGCGCCGTTGATTCGCTCAGTTCAGAGGAAAAGACGGTCGATTGATTCTGCCCACACGATTTGGACACGACCGACACGTCGTGTGACTTGACATGTCGGTTGGGAATGAGTCCAGTGTGAGTATGGAGAACATGCCGCGACCCCAAGACGCCTCCCGCGCGAGGCGCGCCGTTCGCTTCGTTGTCGCGCTGTTGGCTTTATCCATTTTGCTCACCGGCGACTGCTCCACAGGCCGCGCTCAAAACTCCGCGCCCGCCGCCCCGAGTGACGACTGGCCGATGGAGTCTCTCACGCTGCAAACGGGCAAGACGCTCCGCGGCATTGTCTACTCGGCCTCCAAAGAGCAGATCGAGTTTGTCGAGATCGTCCGTCCGCCGGGTCGTCCGATGTACGCGGTCATTCGGTCGCTCCAGCCGAGTGAGGTCAAGAATGTGACGACGCTGCCCGACGCTTTGCGAAAGCGATCGCTACAGCAGTTCTTCCGCTTTCGCAACCGGGCTCGCATCGAGCTCGGCAAGATGGACAACGTTGAGCTTACCGACGACGTTTGGGAGGAGCTGCCCTGTCGCCGCTACAACGGTCAATGGTTCACCTTGTGGAGCACGTCGGACGAGGAGACGACGCGGCGCTGTATCGTTCGCATCGAGCAAATCTTCCGGGCGTTTCGACAGATGTTTCCTCCCCGCGAGGACCCCGAAGGACTCAAGATTCTGCTACTTGGGTCATTGGACGAGTACAGCGATTTCCTCGCCCGCCACCAGCTTCAAGTGCGCAACCCGGCGTTCTATTCGGCCCCCCGCAACCTGATCGTCGCCGGCAGTGACCTGCGCGCCTTCGGGCAGCGACTCAGCGAGGCGCGGCGTCACAATGAATCGACGCGGAAGGAACTCGAGAAACAGAACAAAGCGTTCTCCAAGCGATTCAGTAAACTGGCCGAACAGTTGCGGGCCGCGGGGTTCTCGGCGGATGACGTCGCCCGCGAGAAGAACGCCCGCGAACGATTGTGGCGGGACGAATACGACCTGGCGATGAGACGGATTCATCAGGCGCGCCGACGCAACAACGCTGTCTTCGTCGAACGCACCCAGCGGATGTTTCAACGCCTCAATCATGAAGCATTCCACGCCTACCTGGAGAACTACGTCTTTCCGAGTGAGAAGTTTGCTGTGCCTCGGTGGTTCAACGAAGGTCTGGCGCAGATTTTTGAAACGGCTCAAATCGATGCAGATGTCCTGCGCATCGACGCGCCCCACGAACGGTTGCTGGTCCAGCTACAGGACGATTTAAAGAGCGGACAGGGCCTGCGGCTCGCCGAATTGCTGAATTCAAACCAGGCTGAGTTTCTCCGCACCCACGACGCCGGGGGCGTGCAGCGACGCTACCTCTACTCCTGGGGGTTGGCGTACTATTTGATGTTCCACAGCCCCCCACAAGTCGAGCCAGTCAATGAGTTCGTGAGCCGCAAGCGGGCTGATGAGATCAAGAGTTTTGAGTCGTTCGCGGGCGCGACGCTGACTGACTTTGAGCAACGGTGGCGGGCGGCTATGCTCGAAATGAAACCTCAGCAGGCGAAATGAAACGCCCGCCGGTCAGCCCTCATCGAAGAATGGAGCCGACGGCAGCGCGTAGTGGGGCGACCAACCCACGGGAATCGTGACCCCTGTCACCCATCGAGCCGCCCTCGATGCCAGAAACGACACCACGTCCGCCACGTCCTGTGGAGTCCCGACGCCGAGTGGGTGAGCTCGTTCGATTTGCTCCCGCACCTGCGGATTCAGCTCAGCGATGTGCTTGTGGATCATTGGCGTGTACACCATTCCCGGCGCCACGCCCACTACTCGGATCTTTCGCGGCGCCAATTCCCAGGACAACGACTGAGTGAAACTGTTAAGTCCGCCCTTGCTGGCGCTGTAGATCGAGAAGCCGGCGCAGCCGGCGAAGGCGAGCGCCGATGAGATGTTGACGATCACGCCTCCGCTCGCCATGCGGACCACGCAGCGACGCGTCATCTCGATCACCCCCCGCAGGTTGACGTCGAGGATCTCATGCCAGTCCGCGTCACCCAACGACTCCACCGGGCCGGCCGCCTCCACACCGGCACTGTTGATGAGGATGTCGAGTTCACTCTCCTCCAGCATCGGCCCAATGCAGGATTGTATTGCGCTGGGATCAGTGACGTCGCAGTGCTTCCAATGGGCAATCCCGCCGCGACGAGCGATGAGTTTCATAAGTCGCGCGGGTTCAGCTAGCGACAGCAACAGCAATTCGGCGCCTTCGGTTGCTAGCGACTCGGCAATGGCGCCTCCAATGCCTTTGTCGCTCGCGCCGGTCACAATTGCGCGCTTCTGAGCGAATCGCCCAGTGACCGAGTCAGTCCCATTCATGTCTTATCAATCGAAGTGTGAGGTGGGGCATTGGCGGCATGCATTCTCCAAGCGACACGTGGTAGCGTCAATGGCGCCAGCACTGCCGCCGTTCACTCCGTCAGCTTTCCGACGATGGGGACCTGGGGAAGCGAGGAAGAGCCTGTTGGCGATGTCAGCGCTGTGAAACGACCTGGACAGTTGACATAGCATCGAGTACTTTCCGCCCCCCAACGTCGAGCAAGCCGGAGATGGTTCATCCCGGTTCATCGATCGATCAACGCCGTTCGGCCCGCAAGCAGTTTGACGCCTGATGTCGAGATTATCTCGCTATTACGACCTGATTCTTCCGGTCGGCCTAATCGCCAATTTGTTGGTGATTTTGGTGTCGCTGCCGCCGTTTGTGATGGACGTCATGTTGGCGGCGAACATCACGATGGCGATCATCGTTTTGCTGACGACGATCTATGTCAAGACACCACTCGAATTCAACGTTTTCCCATCGCTGCTGCTGTCGACAACGCTCGCTCGCCTGGTGCTCAACGTCGCTTCGACGCGACTTATCCTGACCAACGCGGGTTCCAACGAACTCAATGCCGCGGGCGGTGTGATTCGCAGTTTCGGTGAGTTCGTTGCTGGCGGCAACGAAGTTGTCGGCATCATCATATTCATCATCATTGTGGCGATTCAGTTCTTGGTGATCACCAAGGGCACCACGCGGATCAGCGAAGTCGCCGCGCGGTTCGCGTTGGATGGGATGCCCGGCCGACAGATGGCGATCGACGCGGATCTGAACGCCAACGCGATCGACGAGCACGAGGCGAAACGTCGTCGCCAGGAGGTCACCAGCCAGGCCGACTTCTACGGCGCCATGGACGGCGCCAGCAAGTTTGTCCGCGGAGACGCGATCGCCGGCATCGTGATCACATTGGTTAACATCGTTGGCGGGTTGGTGATTGGAATCTTCCAGGACGGCTTGCCCGTGCTGCAGGCGATCAGTCTTTACACGAAGTTGACGATCGGCGACGGTTTGGTCAGCCAGGTGCCGGCTTTTCTAATCTCGCTTGCAGCTGGTCTGCTTGTGACACGAAGTACTCAGCGAGTCAATCTGCCGACGGAGTTCTTCCGCCAGATCATGTCTCGCCCTCAAGTGCTGCTGGTTGCCGCCGGCTTCCTGTTGATTCTCGTCTTCACCGAACTGCCTGCGGTTCCTCTGCTGACTATTGGCGCCGGCTGCGCAGCGCTCGCCTACGTGGTGGCGCGCAACAAGAAGCAGGCGGCCAAAGACGCCGCCGCGGCCGAGGCGGCGTCGCAAGCGGAAGAAGAAGAGCCGGCGGAGGAGCGGATCGAGGACTTCCTGGCCATCGATCCGATGGAGTTGGAAATCGGCGTCGACCTGATCAAGTTGGCTCATCCCGATCGCGGTGGCGACTTGTTGCCGCGGATCACAGGCGTTCGCCAATCGGTCGCCAGTGAGATCGGGATCGTGCTGCCGAAAGTCCGAATTCGCGACGTCATGCGTTTGGGTGAGCACGATTACCGGATCAAGATCGCCAACAACCCGGTCGCCGAGGGCCGGGTCTACCCGCAATTGTTGCTGGCGATGGATTCGGGAATGACGACGGGGTCTTTGCCGGGAGAAGAAACGGTCGATCCGCTGTTCAATCAACCGGCCGTTTGGATTGAGCCTGGATTGCGGGAGCAGGCTGAGTTTCTCGGCTACACGCCGGTTGACCCGGCGGCCGTTTTGGCCACGCACCTGCAGGAGGTCGTCCGCCGCCACGCCGACGAACTGCTCACGCGCGATGCGACTCACCATCTGATTGAGGAGTTGAAGGAGATCTCGCCAGCCGTGGTCGACGAGTTGATTCCGAACGCAATGAAGCTGGCCGAGGTGCAGCAGGTCTTGCAGATGTTGTTGCGCGAGGAAGTTCCCATCCGGCAACTCGGCATGATCCTGGAGACGCTCGGGGACTACGCCGGCCGCACGAAAGACCCGATCTGGTTGACCGAATACGTGCGGCACCGGCTGGCTCGGACCATTTGCACGCGTTTGCGCGACGCCGAGGGACGGTTGGTTGTGGTCACGCTCGACCCCGCCTTAGAGGAGCGGATCGCCGCGGGAATCGAACACAACGAACGCGGTCTGTTCGTCCGCATGTCACCGCCCGCAGTCGACGCGACGTGCGAGTTGATTGCCACCGAACTGATCAAGCTGACACAGACTGGCAAGCCGCCCGTGCTGCTTGTCAGCCCACAGATCCGACCCGGGTTGCGGCAAATGACTGCGGGCAATCTGCCGCGCATGCACGTGCTCAGCTACAACGAAGTGACGCGCGACACCCACCTCGACTCAGTAGGCGTGGTCGCTGACGCCGCCGCGGCCGCCGTTTAAGGAATAGAAATGGATATCCGAACATATCGAGCCAAGTCAGTGCAGGAAGCACTCGAATTGGTGCGGCGTGATCTCGGTCCCCAGGCGTCTGTGCTGAGGACTCGCGAAGTGAGCCGCGGTGCGTTGAGTATGTTCTCTGGGAAGCGAGTCGAAGTCACAGCGACGGCCGACCTCGATGTTCCCAGCCGCTTTCAGGCGAGTGAAACCGCCGCCTCGGCGACCGTCGATCCAGCGCTGGACGCCAATACCGGACTCCACACTTCGTCACCATCCACCGGCGAATCATCCGCGCGCGACTTGGACCAAGGCGCGGCGGGGCGCGGCTCGTTCGATGTCGTTGGCGAAAGGAGCAACCGCCGCTCCGAAGCCATTGCGCCAGCCCATGAGGACAACTACAGGGAGCGTTTTCGTCGCGGCTTGAGAGATCAGGCGGCCGACCTGCACTCGATGGTGGAGGGTCTTGCCGAGCAATCGCGCGACCGTTCGAGCGAGTTGCCGGCTGGCCTGTTCCGACTTTACACCGAGTTGATCGACGCCGAGTTGGACGAGGAGTTGGCCCGCGACCTCGTGCAGAAGCTGCAGGCGTCGCAGGGGGACCGCGATCCGCAGGACGACGCGTTGCTGAGGGCTCGAGCCTGCCGATTGGTTGAGGACGATTTGCGCGTCTGCGGACCGATTGAGTTGAGACCTGGAGCATGCCGCACCGTGGCGCTGGTAGGACCGACCGGTGTCGGCAAGACGACGACCATCGCCAAACTGGCGGCCAACTTCGGGTTGCGGGATCGGCGGCGAGTGGGCCTGATCACTGTCGACACATATCGCATCGCCGCCGTCGAACAGCTGCGGACGTACGCTGAAATCATCGACCTGCCAATGGAGGTCGTTTCGACGCCCCGCGAGATGCGCGACGCGGCCGACCGGCTGAGCGAACTCGATCTGGTGCTTGTCGACACGGCGGGCCGCAGTCCGCGCGACGAAGTGAAGATTCGCGAATTGAACGCCTTCCTAGCCGAGGCGCGAGTCGACGATGTTCTGCTCGTCCTCAGTGGCGTCACCAGCGCATCAAGTCTCAAGTCGACCGCTCACCAATTCCAGCAAGTGGGTGTGACGTCGCTGCTGATCACCAAACTGGACGAGGCGATGGGGCTGGGATGCTTATGGCAGTTGCAGCAAAACTGTCGGCTGCCGTTTAGCTATGTAACGAACGGACAGAACGTACCCGACGACATTCGACCGGCCGATGCGCGGCGGTTGGCCAGAGCAATCCTGGGACAGGACACAATCTGAGCGAGTTGAGCGGCGATGCCGAACCTAGCAGATCAAGCCACCGAATTGCGACGCCTGGCGGGCGGCGAGCCCGACCGATGGGCTGGCGGTCCGCCGCGGCACGTGGCCGTGCTGGCCGGTAAACCCGGCGCAGGCGCTACGACATTCGCTGTCAACCTGGCGGCCGCCGCGGCGCAGAGCGGCCGCCGCGCGCTGCTCGTCGACGCCGATCCAATATGCGGGGACGCCGCCGCCGCCTGTGGAGTCCGTTCGGCTTTCGGCCTGGGCGAAGTCCTGTCGTCCGAATGCGAGTTGGCGGATGCGGTGGTCAGTAGTGCGGCGGGTGTGGATGTCGTCTGTGGCGGCGTCGCGCTGGGAACTCGCTTTCGCCGGCCGGCGTTCGCCGCCGGGTTGATCGAACAAGTTCAGTCGCTGGACGAGTTGCCCGACATCGTCTATTGGGATTGTGGCTGCGGACCGCACGACTGGCTGTCGAGAGTCTTGCGCGAGGCCGACCTGGCCCTGGTCACGACCGCTGATTCCATTTCTCTGCTGGAGACATACGCGGCCATCAAGGTTTATGGCAGGCGCGGCGGGCGCTCGATCAGCGTCGCCGCCAATCGATGCCCCGAGGACGGCCGGCGGTGCGGCTGGGACGCGTATCAGCGCCTGCAGCGAGCGGCTTGGCGGCATTTACAGGTATCGGTGGCTTGGGGCGGCGAATTCCCGCTGGACGAACAGATCCAGCTAACCGCCATTCAAGGTCTGCCGCTAGCTCACCAGAATCCTACCTCCACGACCGGGCAGGCGCTGCGTCGTTGGAGTGATGACATGATATCGTCACAATCGCGACGCGACCGCCGCGGCGGGTTGAGACAAGGTTAGAGATCGCTTTATCAAATCACGATTCACTAAGACAACACGGAGAATGCTGCTTATCGAAATTTTCCTTTAACCTTCGCCCGCCGAGTGGCCGATAACCTGAGAGCGTGTTCTTAGACATTATCGCGTTAAGCTGGAATGTCTAAGGCGACTTTAACGCTCTGGAGCCATCAACGTGGGCCGCGACTTCGCCGGTGTTTTGGGACCACTTGCCTTCACCGTTGTGTTGGTTCGACACATCGCCCTGGGCAGCGGACTCTACGGCGCAATGGAACAAGCACTTGTCGCTCTGTTCACATTCGCCGCAATCGGTTACATCGTGGGCGGCATTGCTTGCCGAACGGTTCGGGAGTCAGTGCGTACTCAGATTAACGTAGAACTTGATGCACTGCAGAAGAAGAAGGATGAAGGTCAAGGGGATGTAAGCGAGGCGGCTGTTTAGGTCGTCGCGGCCACCCGCAGGACGCGGGTTGGTGATACGCCAAGATATATCGCCATAGCGGCGTAGAAGATCACGGAGGATTGCATGGCCATTACTGCCACCCTGGCTGAGGATGTCGTCGAGGTTTGGACGGATTACAAGGCGGATCCGACGCGTAAGGAGTTGCGTAACCGGCTCGTCGAGCGTTACTTGCCGCTCGTCAAATACAACGGTGAACGGATTTGGGCGAGACTGCCCGAGGGCGTCGAACTCGACGACCTCATCTCGGCGGGCGTATTCGGGTTGATGGACGCCATCGACGCTTTCGATCTGACGCGCGGCGTCAAGTTCGAAACGTACTGCGTTCCGAGAATCCGCGGCGCCATGCTCGACGAACTGCGGACAATGGACTGGGTGCCGCGACTGGTTCGTTCCAAGGCCAGCAAGCTGGGCGAGGCGACGAAAATCCTGGAGGCCAAGCTCGGCCGACATCCGACCGAAGTCGAACTCTCCGAACAACTCGGCCTCAGCGTCCCCGAACTCGAAAAAATGATGCTCGAGGCGAATGCGGTCAATCTCATCAGCCTCAACAAAAAGTGGTACGAGACGGATAGCTACAAAGACGTTCGTGAGATCGACATCCTCGAAGACAAGAAGGGTGAGGATCCGACTCGGCGAGTCCACAAGAACGATCTCATGCGGTTGGTCACCAAGGGACTCAATCGCAATGAACGACTCATCATCATCCTCTACTACTACGAGGAGCTGACGATGAAGGAGATCGGAGCCACGCTCGATTTGAGCGAGAGCCGTGTCAGTCAGATGCACAGCTCGATCGTACAGAGGCTGCAACTACAGCTCGGTCGTCGCCGCCCTGAATTTGGGACATAGAGCCGCCGGCTGCTCTACTGCGAACCCAACGCGCACGTCCATTGGATGTGCGCGTTTTTTGCGCGCCGCGGCGACTCGCCCGCGGGAACGCTGGAAGCTCAACATCACCCCATCGCGATCGCTATGCGCGATCGGTCCCGCATGCTAGGCTCTTACGGTCCAAGATCAATTCGGCGACCCCAATTCCGAGCGAGGCTCGAGCTGCTCGATATGGCGAAAGAACACTGGCTGGGTTTTGACCTTGGCGGCACGAAAATGTTGGCCGCTGTTTTTGACGACGAGTTCAATTGTCTGGGTCGAAAGCGGCGGAGAACTCACGGCTACCGGGGCGCCGAAGTCGGCGTCGAACGGATTACTCAGACGATTCAACAAGCGCTGGAGTCGTGCGAGATCGAGGCTTCCCAGTTGTCGGGGATCGGGATCGGCTGCCCGTCGCCCGTCGACATGCGCCGCGGCGTGATTCTGGATGCGGCCAACTTGGGTTGGGAGGACGTCCCGCTCGCCAAACTGCTGCGGAGCGAATTCGATTCGCCCGTAGCCGTGCTCAACGATGTCGACGCGGGAGTCTACGGCGAGTTTCGTTTTGGTGCGGGCCGCGATGTCGACTCGATGCTGGGGATCTTTCCCGGCACGGGCATCGGGGGTGGGTTTGTCCACGAAGGCGAGATTCTGTCCGGCGGCTCGAGTTCGGCGATGGAGATTGGGCACGTCTGCGTTGACCCGCGCGGTGGTGTTTGCGGTTGCGGCTCGCGCGGGTGTCTGGAGACCGTCGCCAGCCGGCTGGCGATCGCCGCCGAAGCCGCCAAAGCCGCGCTCCGCGGTGAGGCTCCGCATCTGATGGAGGAGGCTGGTGCGGATCTGACGAACATTCGCAGCGGAGCGATCGCCGAGTCGATTGCGGCCGGCGACGAGGTGGTCAAACAGATCGTCGTGGACGCCGCCGGTTGGATCGGGATCGCGGCGGCCAATGTCGTTTCGCTGCTGCTGCCGGAAATGATCTTGCTCGGCGGCGGTTTGGTCGAGGCGATGCCCGACCTGTTGGTGGCCGAGGTGAAACGCAGTGCGCGGAAGACGGTGTTGCCCGCCTTTCGCGATCGGTTCAAAGTCGCCCCCGCTGAATTGGGTGATGACGCGTCCATCATGGGAGCGGCCGGTTGGATCGAGAGGATCGAGAAGTCCAAGTGAATTCGCCGACCGTCTCGAACACTCCTTGGTCTCGACCAACGCTTGTTGATACGATCAACGAATGTCCGGCCACCGGCGACATGGGGAACGTCGCGGCGAGTGAACAACGCAGATGAGCCAAACGAGCCAAGTCGAGAACTGCTGCGCGGAATCGCAGCCCAGCGGCCAGCAAACCAGGTGATGCGATGGCGCGAATGAAAACAGAGACGAACGCAGTGATTCGCACGGTCGCCGTCGTGGACATCGGCGCGACCTCGATTCGCATGGCGATCGCCGAGATTGACGACCAGGGCGCGTCGCGAACGCTCGAGCGGCTCTCCCAGCCGGTCAACTTGGGCACGGACACATTCACGGCCGACCAGATCAGCAAAGAGACGATTGAGGAGTGCGTCCAGGTGTTGTCGAGTTATCGGAAGTTGATCGAGGAGTACGACATCTCCGATCCAAACCAGATCCGCGTCGTGGCGACCAGCGCCGTGCGGGAGGCTCGCAATCGTCTGGCGTTTCAGGATCGGATCTACATCGCCACCGGATTCGAGGTCGAGACTCTGGATGAAGCCGAAGTGACACGGGTCGCGTACATGGGGATCGAGCCGTTCTTTCGCACGGAGCCGTGGTTGGCGGCGGCTCGCACATTGGTCGTTG
>JASMLW010000408.1 GCA_030748485.1 Pirellulaceae bacterium | reverse complement strand
CCGCTCATCGAATACGATGGCGTGCCGCGTGAGATCGGTAACCCAGGGCGGCGCTTCGCGGCTGCGCCGCTGCGCTCTGCCCCGGGCTGACATGTTGCGGCCCCTTCGGGCCTTCGAGGCGGGAAGAAATTCTTTGGCGCCGCTCGCCCTCCTTCTATTCCGCCTCGGTTACTCGATGGAGACGACGTTGCCGTCGTTCATGCGGAACAGGTTCACCACCGTCTTGGCGGGGAGCTTGCGGTGAAGCAATTGCACGCGACCGTCAGCGAATCCGCTCAACCAGCGGTCGTTGGCTCCGATCTGGATGCCGGCGATGGGGTCTTTGGCGTCGAATTCGTAATCGCGAGGCGCTGTCCATGGCACGGCCTTTTCGGGGCGCACGTTCACAATGGCGACGGTGTTCGAAGTACCATCGACCACGTCGCGCAGGCTCGTCTGCTTCGCTCCGCCAAAGATAGTGCCCTTACCGACCGGAGCTAAAAATGTCGTGTGACCCGGTTTCATCTTTGGGGCCGTCGGGTCAATGATCTTTTGAGCGTAAATGTTGGGCATTTTTGAGATCAGCTTCTTGTTGTGGGGGCTGTCCCATGGTTCGTCGAGATGAAACTGTTGATAGAGCTGTTGCTGCTCGACGAACGGCAAGATGTGAACGCGCCAACTCAGATTGTGCTTGCCTTGGTCATTGCGGCGGCTGTCGGCCGGCGGCATGGTCCGATAGACGTCGTGATAGTTATGCATGGCGAGCATGATTTGCTTGAACTTCTGCACATTCGAGTTGACGCCGGTCGATTCGGCAAAACGAGCCATGCTGGCGAAGAGAACCACGTTAGCTCGCGTTTGCTCAAGTCCGTTGATTCGGATTCGCACTTGGTTTCCCTGCACGTCAGGTTTCAGGTCGTCGATCAACAGCTTTGGCACGTCGGTGGGGACTTGCGAGTTGATCGGTCCCAGAGATTCGCTTGCCGCGTTCAACAACTTCGGCAAATACGCCGCCAAGTCGCGGGCCGCCGAATCGTTGGCTGACTCCACAACGACTTCGGCCTGTAGTTTCTGAGGATCTACCCCGAGACCGGCCCACTGAACTCCCTCAGTCAGGACGCGGCTTGGTCCGCCGCCGAGTTGCCGCGGCAACTCGGGTGACAGTTCGGTCACCGTGCGGCGGAGGTAGTCAGGAGGCACGACGAGCACTTGGACGGGATACTTCTCAACCGATTTGAAACCGGCTTCGATCGCCGCGAGCGTTCTCGCGTTGGGCGACGTTGCGGGCGGCGTCTCTCCGGCGGGCGTGGCGACGAGCAGGTCGCCGCGAACTTCGGTCTTCATGTTGAGGACTTTGGCGAATGCCGTTACGGACGCCGTATTTTGCGCGGTCGTCGCGCGGCGGAATACGTGGATCGCGGCGCGGTTCTTCGATTCGGGGACGCCAATGGTGGCGAAGACAATTTGTTTGTCCGCGAGGTTGCGGAGTTGCCCCAACGCTTCTTCCATCACCTTGGCCGCTTGCCCGACTCCCGCGCGCGCCGCTGGCGGCAAATCTCGCGCCGCGTCCTCGCTGGGAGCCGCCAGCCGTTGTGAGTCAATCTTGACCACGACAATCGTTGTCTCGCCGACGAACGGCTTCACCGTTTGAACATCCTTGGCGGGATCGGCCGCGACGGTCGGTGCGGCCGCCGCCAAAGCGAGACCACAGATGACGGCGCGAATCGTCTGAACAGGCGTTGATGGCGATCGATGCATGGCGGTTTCTTTATGGTGAAAGGATTGAAAGAGCGAAATCAAGCGACTCAGTCGGCGATGCGGACGATCAGGCGGTAGCGGAGGCCGGGCAAAGCGTGCCCGTTCAGCACGCCTCGCTCGCCGATCAGTTCGTACTCGATGGGCTTCCCGGTAAACGGTTCGATCGGAGCCGGTACGGGGAGCGCGCTGAGCGTCGGCGGCAACTTACCGTCATTCTCCGCGGCGTACATCCGGATCGCCTCGACCGTTTGCAGCAAGGCGATGATCTGATCGCAGCGAGCTTCCGCCGTTCGCGCCGCCAAGACGGCCGGCAACAGAGCCTGAGTCGGCAGCGCGGACCACCCCAGACGTTCGGCGTCTTTGCTCAACGCCTGCTGAACCGCGCTCGAAGTCGCCTTGGTGCGAGCTTGCCAGAACGGGAGGTGAGTCCACTTGAACACCTCGTCTCGCCAGTGGTTGTGGTAGCGGACCATTGCCAGGAAGACGACCTGCGCCGTCGGGTACGCCTCGACCTGCTCGCGATCCATCCCCTGGTCGTCGATCAGGTATCTTTTGGCTCCGGGGTACGCCGCGGCAATGAAACCGACAACCGCCGCCCGCGCCGCATCGGGGTCTTGCGACACCGACGGCAACTCGAGTTCCGAAGCCAGCAGACCCAATTGCGGCATCAGTCGATCGATGAAGTCGCGCCAATACCCAGCCGGCCGCGGCGTCTCGTCGACCTCGCGAAGCACTTTTATTTGTTGGTAGAGGAATTGTCGTTCGATCGCCATCGCGCGGCGCATGTCCACCAGGGGCGTCGGCATGGTCGCGGTCGCCCAGTAAAGGTTGGGCGTCTGCGGATGTTGGACCAGGTAGAGCGAGTCGTTCCAAGCGATGCTGGCGATCGCGATGCCGACGAGGTTGGACACCAGAAAGTCGTCTTGGCCCAAGTGCCGAGCTAAGGCAAACTGCTGGCCAATGATCTCGACCGCATCCGCGATGCGGTCCTCGGCGATCGCCAGCCGGCAACGCATGCTCTGCGTCCGCGCCAGTTCGCGCATGTTTTGGATTTCCGGCAGCAAGTACGCGATCGGATCATCCAATTCACGGAACTTGCGATCCATGTCAAACCGATTGCGCAGCGCAGCTTCACGCAAAAAAAACGACTGAAACGACGATAGTCTCAAGTACTCCTTGACCTCTTCGATCGGCAATTTGTCGGGCGCCGTGTTCATCCACACGTAAGGGGGAGCCTGATCGAACGGTTTCCCCTCTTCCTTCGCGTGAGCCAGAGCGTCTTTGCGGAATTGCGCGATGCGTTCGCGCGCGTGATCCTGCTCGAGAAATCCCAACGCCTTGAGGTAGAAAACGGCGGCGTTGCCCGGAGCCGCCTCAAACGCATCCGGCAGGAATCGATGCTTCAACGCCGGCGTGGCTTCCGCCCGCGGGTGGATCGCCAGCTCTTTGGTTTGCACCTGGATGCCAGCCTGTTCGTCGCGCTGATACGTCCACCCGTCTCGGGCCCATGACGATTCAGTGTTTTGGGCCAAGACGATCGACGTCGAAAACGCCGCAACCAGGAACAACAGGAAGAGAACAGACGGTGACGACCGCAGAGGCGCAGACATTATTCGTTCCTTTCGACCGCGAGATCGACGAGTGGTTCGACTCAAGTTACAGACGGGCGTCGGAATCGGCTCCGAGCAATTCTCGCAGAAGCGAGTCCGGGTCCGTTGACAATGCAGGGCGACCGTCCGCACCAGCCCGCGGTTGGTCGACGCTGGAGTTGGCTTTGGCGTGAATGGGTGCTCGCATCGAAGTGTGCAAAGTCCGGCGCAAGCGGACGTAACCACCGGCCATGAGAGGCGGCTCTTTCGCTAGCTGATCGCGGTCCAATTCTGACAAGTGGGCCGCAACCAATCGCTCTGTTGGCGACCACGGCATATCGCCTTCCGCGGCTGGCGTGCGATCGTTGTCACCGCCGCCGCTTTCTTCGACCTCGACGACGAGTGGTGACCCGTTGGGCCCAGTTGGAATTCCGCCGCCGCGACGATTCTCATTGTCGTTCGGCGCAACGACGACGAATGTGACCAGTCCGCCGGCGACGGCTCCGCACAGCCAGGACGCTGCGACCACCGCCCACCGCGATCGGCCACCAGCCAATTGGGCGGCGCGAGTGACGGCCGGCCCTTCGCGGCGCTGGGCTTCCTCAGCGAGCGCTGCAGCATCATAGTCTACAGGTCGAGGTTGCAACTGCTGCAAACGTTGCTCAACGGCCGACGGTGTCGGGAAGTCGCTATCGCGAGAGGGGCGATCTGGATTCATCTGTTTGTCTCGACTCTTCGAATTCGTTGATCATCTGTTCCAACTCGGCCAAGCCGCGTTGGTATTTTCGATGCACCGTACTCATCGGCTGCTCAACAAGTGCGGCGATCTCGGCGAACGATCGCTCGCCCCAAATCCGCGCCACGATGATCTCTCGCTCGAGTTGCGGCAGGCGAGTTAGCAGCTTTTCGTAATCGGGCTCATCCAATGAGCTGTCGTTGGGGGCAAACCAGTAGTCGCGTTGCCGGCCGGCGATCGCCTGGTGTTTCGCGCGGCGGCCCTCGGCGCGGGCGAGATTGATGGCGCGACGCCGAACGGTGGTGTACAACCACGCGGCAACGTTGGCGGGAGCCGGGTTCTGACGGAGTAGATTAATCAGCGCCTCCTGCACGGCGTCTTCCGGTGTTTGGCACCATTGCCGCGCGTAGAGTGTCAATGCTGCGGCGTGCGCATCGATCACTTGCTGCAAGGCGAGGGCGTCAATCTGAGTCACAGGTTTTCTACTGGCAGAATCCACGCGGCGGCTTCGGGGTTTTCAGCTTTTACCATCCTATCCAGTCGCCGCGAACTCCGGCGGTTTTTCGCTCGCTAATCGAATGTCACCGGCCAACACGAGATTTCCCACAGATTCCCAGATTTGTCGAAGACAACGGTACCCGACAGCTGCCGGACCGGACGGTTCTTGCGGGCTCGATTCCATTGCCCACAGTCCGGTCATCACTGAGCAGGTTGCAGTGGACGAGCGAGTTTAGGATGCTTGACGAAGTCCTACAGGCCGAGTCGCTGAGCGGCGAAGTGGAAGAGGCCAAAGCGAATGTCGGCAAGGCGTTCGACTTGCTTTCCAAGGACCCTGGGCGCCCGCCGACGGAAACAGAGCGGCTCGAGCGAACGCGCCGTCTCGCGGCGGGTGATTAGGCTGTCCGCACAACGATCATGCGCAATACCGCAGTCGCGCTTTTTCCGCGGGAACATTGGCGGGTCGATCGGCGACTTCGCCACGAGCGCGCCGCCGCCAAAGTGGGATGGCTTGCCGACTGATTCCGTGGCAACCGGCGACGCGGCGATTCGATTCGGCCCACTGTTCGGCGCAGGAGGTGAGGCAATTCAGCGTACCTTCCACCTGAACTCGACACTCATCCAATTGTTCGCGCGACAAGTCCGGCGGGATTTGGATCGGTGGACTGACAACCACCCGCGCGCGACTGTACGGTCGTGGAATGGCGAACTGATCCCAGGCTCGCCGATATCGCCACGGCCGATCGTAGCCAAACCCGAGCGCGATGAGGGGGACGCCGATCTTTGAGGAAAGATAGATCGCGCCGGGGGCCAGTCGTCGCCGCGGTCCCCGCGGCCCATCGGGGGTAATGGCGAGATTCTGCATGCGGCCGGCGGAGACAAGTTCACGGAGTGCGGCGACGCCGCCCCGATTCGTCGAGCCGCGGATCGTCTCGAAGCCCATGTGCCGCGCCGCTTGGGAAAGCCACTCCGCGTCTTGATGGCGGCTGAGCAACATGGCCAGATCACAGTGTCCGCGCAGATAGAACGGAAACGGGATGTACTCATGCCAGAAGAGAAAGATCGCCGGGCTCTCAAAGTCGGGGTGGACGAGGTCAACCGACTCGTCGTACATGGCCGATTGGTAGTCGAGCGTCTTCATCCAATGTCGCGCTAGCTGGGCGATTGCAAAACCGCCGAAGCGCGTTACGAATTGGCTTTTGATTTTCATGCGTGAGGCATCCCTGCGCCCATGCGGTCAGAAGTCCGACTACTCGGGCCATTCGCCGGAAAACACCTCCACGGCCGGCCCGGTCATGAAGACGTGATTTGACGACTCGTCCCATTCCAAAGTGAGATCGCCACCGAGCAGGTGGTTCAGAATGCGGCGGTCCGTCTTGCCGGTCAGCGCGCCGGCGACGCAAACGGCGCTCGCGCCCGTGCCGCAAGCCCACGTCTCGCCGGAACCTCGCTCCCACGTGCGTTGTCGAACCTCCCCGCGCGACAACACTTGAACAAACTCGACGTTGACGCGAGCTGGAAAGCACTCGTGATTCTCCAACAGAGGACCGGCGCCGAGCACCAAGTCGTCGGTCAGTTCGTCGACGAAGACGACGCAGTGGGGGTTGCCCATCGAGACGCTGGTGACGTCGAATTCGCGCGATCCGATCGCGACGCGCGCTTCCACGACAGGTGGGCCGGGTAAGGTCGTGGGAATCTCCACCGGCTCCAGAATGGGCTCACCCATGTCCACTCGGACTGAGTCGACCAGACCGTTTGTCCTGGACAGATCGAGCGTCAGAACGCCGCATCCGGTTTCTATGCGGAGCTGTTCGCGAGCGGTGATTCCATGATCGTGCACAAATTTGGCGACACAGCGGATTCCGTTGCCGCACATCTCGGCCTCGCTGCCATCGGCGTTGAACATTTGCATTCGCGCGTCGGCAACTGCGGATGGTCGAATCAGAATCAGCCCGTCTCCGCCCACGCCGAAGCGGCGGTCGGACATGGCGATCGCCAGCTCGGCGGGATTGTCGGGTGGGTCTTGCGAAAAGCAGTCGAGATAAACGTAGTCGTTTCCCGCGCCTTGCATTTTGGTGAATCTCATGAAGCAGTCTCAGCAATCGGTTGCCGGCTGTGGAGATCCGTGGAGATCCGTGGAGATCCAGCCGGCGGCTAATTCCGGTGCCGCCCATCCTAGCATAGAGCCCCGATAGCGACGATGTGGTTCGCGCCGTCCATCTAGCCAGTCAGGTCCAGTTGGTTGCCTTTCTCGCCGGTGGCGTCCTTGCTCTGCCGGGCGGGCCGTTTCTCGCGAGGCGCCTCATCGCCCGTTTGTTCTTCCTGATTCCGCGCTCGCTTTTCGATGATCCGGCGTCCATCGGCGTCCCGATCGCTCGTCTGTTCCTGCGAGTCGGTGGCTCCGATGCTATCGGCGCTTTGCGCCAATTCGGCCGACTTCGTTTGTCGCTCCTGGCTGTTCGCCTCTTGCGCATTCCGGTCGCCGTCAGTGCCCTTCGTTTGGGCCAACGGCGCCCCTGCGACTCCGCCCATTCCCAGAGGTCCCACGCTCATCATCCTGCTCCTTGTTGACTCGAAATTGCAGATGACTTCGACACGACTAACTCGGCACGACTATCGCCAACCGAACGGGTTCCAGAACGAGCTGGACTCGGAATTGCGGTTGATGGTTTCGGGAAAGACTTGCTGAATGCGATCGCTCAACTCCGGAAACGCTTTGCGCTCGACTTCCGGATTCTCGAGCGTGCCAGTCACTTCGACCTGCAGAATGCTGCGGGCGGCCTGACGAAACACGGGGCGTACGAACGGCACGTAGTCGCGGTCTCGACCCACCAGGGCGTACAGGTCCAGATTGATATTCCGCTTCAGGTCCATGTCTCCCGTGCCGCGCAAGCTGAATACGCCGCCAGAGAGGTTGAGAGATTGGAAGTAGATGTGGTCGGCGACGATCTTGAACTGGGCGTCGCCGGCGGAAAACCGCGAGTCGTCGGATTGCCGAATGCCGAGCAGGCCCACCAGGCTGGCCATCAGCGGCAGCTGGTAGATTTCGCCGTCCTCGAACGTCGCCCAACCGGCTCCCCGCCAGGAACGGGCTCCTTTGCGATTTCCAGACAGATTGACTTCGGCGGATACGCGGCCCGCCAGATTGACTCGCCCTGTGAAATCTCGTCCTGGCGGCGAAAACGCACGGACTGTGGAACGCAGGTTGGCGTTCGTAATGCGCGTGCGAAAGGCGAACGGCCGATCCATTTCTTGGCGAACGATCCCGCTGAACGACAAGTCGCCGCCGAGCGCCTTGCCGCGGACCTGGGGCACAGGGCGAGGGTCGCGGGGTAACGGCCAGGTCCCGAACGTGATCCCGCCGTTGTCGACAGTCACCGGGCCGTGCAGCTGCGTGATCTGAACGTCGCGGAGCATCAGCGAGTCGACGGTTAGATTCCCAGTCGATTTGAGCCGCCCGTCGGTGAAGCCGCCCTTGAGCCGGAGCCCGCCGCGGATCGCCGTGAAACGCTCGCCACCGATGATCGAGCCGTCTTCGATATCGATTGTCAAATCCCAATTCGCATCGAGCGATTGGCGGCCGCCGCCATTGAGGTGCAACCAACCGTCGATTCGCAACGGTCCGGTGACTTGTACTTCCCCCAACACCTCTCGCAGCCGCGCGGGTAACGCCTCGATCAGTTCGCGGTCCAGCCGCAATTGCTCGACTGTCAGACGGTTCAGTTTGGCGGACCAGACTCCATCCGGCGGGACCTGCGCCTCACCCGAGAACTGCACGTACGCCCGGCCGTGCTCGCCGCGCACTTCCGTTAACGTGATCTCGCCATCCAGATACCGAAACGCTCCGGTGACGTTTTCCCAACGATACGGGGCGGTATGAGGTTGTATCGAGATCGTGTTGTTGGACGGGTTCGGCTCGCTCGCTCGCTTCGCTCCGAAGACATCCAACGAGGACGGCCGTCCCGGCTTGAGAATCAACTGGGCGTTGAGATGGTCGAGTGCGCCGCGGGGGTTCATGCGCGTCCACAGGCGGCGAGCTTTTTCATTCAGCGCATCGCGGAGCTCGTGGTCCAGCGGAACATCGGAAGCGCGGAACAGCACGTTCAGGTCAAGCCCCCGAGGCGTCATTTGCCAGCCACCGTCCGCCGTGATGTAGGCGCTGTCGTTGTAGCCTGTCAAACGATCGAACGACCAGACCTTATCCGTCATCTCGATCTTGCCTGAGATTCCGGAGATCGGATACGGGAAGAGGTCGTACTTGACGGACGCGTCCGAGACGTCGAACACAACGCGTTCGTGCGTGACGTCTTCTCCGGGGAATCTTTCCATACGCATGTAAGGTTGAATCATGCCGCTGGGGTGGAGCGATTCGATGATCTTCTGATGCTGCGGTTTCAACGCGGCCAGCATCTCGGCCTGAATCGGCAGCGGCCCGCGGGCGGCGACTTCCACCCATCCGTGTTTCGTTTCGGAGCCGAAGTTGTGAATCCGTCCTTTGATTTCGAGGTCTTCGTCCGAGACGCGACTCACCAGGCCGACGTCGAGGATTCCGTTCGCCAGATCGATCTTCCCGCGACACCGGTTGATCGGATACGGGAAGGCGTCGTAGACGAACGACAGATCGGTCGTGTCGACCCGGCACGACCGCGTCCAGTGGCGACCATCAAACGTCAATTCGACATCCGTTGTGATGACGCCCGACGGCGAGAATTGGCGCCAGATCTCCCGCGCCGCGGCCGGTAGCGATTGTTTGAGTCGATCGTCCAGAGGAAGGTTCACCGCTCGGCCCGTCACGTGCAGCGGGCTGTCGGTTCGATGGCCGTTGCGGACGCAACTCAGCGTCAACTCGATGGGCCCGCTGCGGGCGGCCAGGTTGTCGATTCTCATCAGCGACTGATCGCAGAAGAAGTCGGCTTGCAGGTTCGTCAACGCATACGGAATGTCAGGGCTGGCCACCTGCCCCTGAGCGAGTTTTCCCGAGCACTCAAACTCGAGCGGCTGTTCGGCGCCGCGCGGGCGACCGACGTAGTACGCAAACGAGGCGTTGCCACGCAGGTCGGCCAGTGGTTTGACGTGCTCTCGCAATGCCTCGGGTAACGCGGCGTGCAAGTCGGGGGTGAGCGACAGTTTGGTGATGTCGCCCTGCAGAGCCCATCCGCTCGTCGCCGGAGCCAGGGCGAAGTCGAATGTGGCGTGGTCGATGTGATCGCCCCGCGTCTCGCCTTCGATTTTGATGAGGCCCGGAGACTCCGAGGACGGGGCGACCATCTCCAGCGAAAACTGCGTGTCGCGGAACTCAAACGTCGATCGCGAATGGGCCGTGACATAGGTCAGCTCAATCGCGCCGTCCTCCACTCGCACCGGCGGCGGCTCACCGTCCGTGCGGGGCAGGGCGAGCAATTGAGTCAGGTTGAACTCGCCGGATTCGTGCAGCTCAGCTCGAGCTCGCACGCGGCGGACAATGACGCGGTCGATGCGGACGTCCTGCTCGGCGACCAGCTGACGCCAATCGGTGTCGCAAAACAGTTGGATCTCGTCCGCCTCGAGAACTGGTCCGCCCGGATCGAGTGGGTCGAGAACGGACAGACTGGAGAGCTCGATGCCCCGTCCGCGAATCAGCCGCGCGTCCTTCAGCGAGATCCGCAGATGTGGATGCTCGCGCCGCAAGCGGTCGACGATGTGACGGTGCAACTGTCGATCGACATCGCGCAGCAACAATTGTCCGACGATCACAACGCCGGCGACAAGAACCAGAGTCACCAGCGCAAGCATCCGGGCCCGGCGGTGCAATCGCGTCCACCAGGATGTCGTTCGTCGATCGTGTTGAGCGCGGGCTTCCATTCCCGAATCGTCACTCGTTAGTCGGTGTTGCGCCGGCTCCATCCTTGCGCGGCGGTATCCAGTGAGCGGCCAGCAATGCGCCGACACAGAGCAGTGTCAGCATCGGCGGCTGACGGTAGCGAATCGAACTGACAAAAATCAGATGCAGCAACGTCGTGTAGATCGCCGGCAACCAGCAGAGCAGAACGGGCCAACCACGATTCCAGTAGAGGGCCGTTCCGAGAATGCTGGCGGCGATCAGCGGCGTGTATCCGAGCAACAGCAGCGCGCGAATTTTCCAGCCGCTCATCTCGCCGTCGTTGGGGCTGACGCTCCACATCCGCTTGAACTTGACGCCCATCAACTCGATGACCCGACCGGGGTTCGACGTGGCCCAGCGCACGGCGGCTCGCTTCATGCGTTCGTCCACGCGGCACTCGAACCGCCCCATCGGCTC
>JASMLW010000407.1 GCA_030748485.1 Pirellulaceae bacterium | reverse complement strand
CAATCGCGTGGTCGACACCAGCGGTGTCTTCAACTTCCGGCTCGAATTCCGTTTCCGTAATGTTGGCCTTGGAAGCTATTAGATCGACCACTTTGCGCTCGAGGATCTGATTGCGCAGAGTGTCCATTTGCCCCTGTTTTTCCATTCGAGCTCGCACTCGACGGGGCGATTCGTTGCGTTGCAGGGCGATCATCATCACTTCACGTTCGAAGTCTTCGGGATCGGCCTCAATGTCATTCTCTTCAGCAATCCGTTCGAGAATGAAGTGTTCCTGCAGAGCTCGCTTCGTGTTGTCGGCCGCGTTTTGTCGGAGCTGATTGGCGTGGGCGCGAATCACCTCTTGCGAGAAACCGCTGGACTGCAGTTCCAAGACGGCTCGCTCCAACTCCCGACTGGCCTGGCGTTTGAGCAAATCGGGGGGCAGGTCCCAATTGGCGTCGGCCGTCAGCTGCTCAGTCACCTGTTGGCGGAGCTTCTGGTTCTGGTGATACGTGAATTGACGCTCCATCTCGGCGCGAACGGCCGTACGCAGCTGATCGGCGTGCTCGAAGCCGCCGATCTTGTTGAGAAACTCTTCGTTAACCTCAGGCTTCTCCAGGCGGAGCACGTTGAGAACTTCAAAATCTGCGTCAACTTCCTGTCCCCGCAGCGACTCGTTTTCAGCTTCGTCGGAGATCGTCAGCGACGCCGTGAATGTGTCGCCCACCTTCGCACCGGTGAGCAATTCGCCGAAGTTGTCCATCTGAGCGTTTGCGAAACTCAGTTTCGGCATGAGGCGGACCGACTCCTCCTCGAGGGTCGAGATCACCTCGCCGTCGCGGCGAAACGTGACATTCAATTTCAGCTGGTCGTCCTCGGCGGCCGGTTCCTCGGTGCTCGCATGCTGACCGTAACGGCCCAGCAGCGAATCCAACCGACCATCGACTTCTTCATCGGTGTACTCGTGAACGGGTTGTTCGATGTCCAAGTTCTCCCACTCGGGCAGATCGAATTCCGGCCGCA
This sequence comes from Pirellulaceae bacterium, assembly GCA_030748485.1. Taxonomy (GTDB): domain Bacteria; phylum Planctomycetota; class Planctomycetia; order Pirellulales; family Pirellulaceae; genus JASMLW01. The sequence goes on along the minus strand of JASMLW010000407.1, from coordinate 6,484 downwards.
CCTCGATGTTGAACTCAAAAGTCATCTCGCCTTCCGCTGGCAGCTCGATCGCGTCGAAGTCGAAATCGGGTTCGCTGATTGCCGAGAAATCGCAGTCGTCACTCACCTGCGTCATGCTGTCCATCAGCAGCGAGCCCTTCACCTGCTCGGCGACTTGCTCCTGAAACCGCGACTCGACCAGCTTTCGCGGAGCTCGGCCCGGTCGAAAACCGGGCACTTCCGCCTTCGGTCGAAGTTCATCCACCGCTTCGCCCACATAGCGATCGATGTCGGCGCGAGGAATCGTCACGGTCACGTGACGCTCGCAAGCGCTCGGCTGATCCACCTTGATCTCCAGGGCTAGAGGTTGTTTTTCGTCCTGGGCCGCAACCGAGCTGTCGCTTGATTCAGTAGACATCGCGAGGTGGGGTGGGTGTGGGGTGGAAGAGAAAGAGCGGGTGATGGGATTCGAACCCACGACAACAACGTTGGCAACGTTGTGCTCTGCCAACTGAGCTACACCCGCAAGGAAACACCGTTTGTAGTTGAGGTGAGGGAAGTAGGGAATCCCCCCGAGAGAATTCTCGGATTATAGGGCCGCCCAACCGGCTTGCAAGGGCAATTGACGGCTCCACGCTAGCACCCATTAAGCCATGCACAGGCACAAGTTAACGTTCCCTCCAACTCTCTCGCGGACAGCCCCTGGAGCGCCCGCGCCGGATCGTTGTGAGGCGCGCAACTGCCCGCTAGACTGAACGTCGCGGCGAACCTCAAATCGCCGTGTTCACCTCGCCAGGTCCACGCACCCTCACAGGGCCGGTCATGCAAGCCAAACTGGTCGTCGTAAGCGGCGACGCCAAACCTTCCGAAGTCGATTTGAAACTGCCCACGACGATCGGACGCGGTCGCGAGGCGACGCTGACCGTGCCACATCCCCTGGTCAGCCGGTTGCACTGCGAACTGTTCGAAAACGAAGGCAAACTGTTTGTCCGTGACTTGGGATCGCTCAATGGAACGTTCATTGCCGATGAGCGCATCACTGAGGCCTGGTTGCCGCCAGGCGAACTGCTCACCGTCGGATCGGTGACGTTTCGCGCGGTCTACGATTTGGCGGACGACGACACCACGCACTTCAACATCAGCACCGGTGACGAGACGGTCGCCGATTTGAGCAAACGGACCGTGGGCGAGGGTTGGCGAGCTGCTCAGGCTGAGGCCGAAACGAACTCGGCCAGCGGTGGCGTCGAGACGGCGGAGAACGCTCCTTCCGAAGCCACCGACGCGACCGACGCAGACAACTTGGCGCTCGACGGCGACAATACCGCGACCGAGCCGAACCAGGAAGACGATACGGCGGACCCCGAGGGAAACCTGCCGCCTGGCTAACAGCAGTCGCCTCAATCAATGCTTCGATCGTACTGGCGGTTTCTCGCCGCTCGACATCGGGGCGTTCCACACACGATGGGAACATTTCCATGTTTCGCTTTCAGCGCAGATCGCTCATTGCCGCGACGATGGCCTCGCTATTGGTCTCTCCGCTCACCGCCCAACAAGTGGCCGGCCCCCAACGCGACAAGCAGGGCGAGAAGCAGCACACGAACCGGTTGGCTGAGGAGACGAGCCCCTACCTGCTGATGCACGCTCACAATCCGGTCGACTGGTATCCGTGGGGTCGCGAGGCGTTGGACAAAGCCAAGCGCGAGAAGAAGCTGATCTTTCTCTCCATCGGCTATTCCAGTTGCCACTGGTGTCACGTGATGGAGCGAGAATCGTTCCTGGACAAGGAGATCGCCGAGTTTCTGAACAAGCATTTCATCTGCATCAAGGTGGATCGTGAGGAGCGTCCCGATGTGGACACGGTCTACATGACGTCGCTGCATGTGTTCAATCAGTTGTCGGGGAGCGGCCGCGGCGGCGGTTGGCCGCTGTCGATGTTCTTGGTCCCCAATGGCGAGCCATTCTTCGGCGGCACTTACTTCCCCGCTCGCAATGGCGACCGCGGCGCGGCGACCGGATTCCTCACCATCATCAAACGCGTCAACCAGGTTTGGGGGAAGGAACCCGACAAAATCCAGCAGGACGCGAAGCTGTTGACTCGCTACGTCAAACAGCAGCTCGAGGGCGGTGAAGCGGGAGTCGCGTTTGAGCTCACCGCTGAGGTGGCCGACAGCGCGTTCAAACGACTTGTGATCGAGCACGATTCGGTCTACGGCGGCTTTGGATTCGATGCGACCAATCCGCTCCGCCCAAAGTTTCCCGAGCCCTCAAACCTGTTATTCCTGATCGATCGAATTGAGCGCAAGAAGGCCGCCAAGCAAGAGTACGCCGACGAGTTGAAGTTGCTGACCAACACACTCGACGGCATGGCGCGGGGCGGCATTCGCGACCACTTGGGCGGCGGTTTCCACCGCTACAGCGTCGATCGGTATTGGCATATTCCGCACTTCGAAAAAATGCTCTACGACAACGGCCAGTTGGCGAGCGCTTACGCGGCGGCGTACGGTTTGACGAACCGTGAAGCCTACCGGCGAGTCGTTGACGAAATGCTCGACTACGTGCTGCGCGAGATGCTCGACAAACAAGGTGGATTCTATTCGGCGCTGGACGCTGAATCCGAAGATGAAGAGGGAAAGTTCTACCGCTGGGACAAGACCGCTGTCGCCAAGGCGCTGAATGCCGAAGAGTACAAACTGTTCGCCGAGATCTACGGCTTGGATGAGCCGCCGAATTTTGAGGACAAGTACTACGCGCCCCAGCTGCAAGAACCGCTGAGCGAGACGGCGAAAAAATCCAGTCTCAGCGAAGCGGCGCTTGACGATAAACTCGCCCCGCTCCGCCAGCGGCTGTTTCGCATTCGCGCCAAGCGGCCCCGACCACTGACCGATACGAAGATCCTGACAAGCTGGAACGGTCTGATGATCCGTGGATTCGCCGATGCCGGTCGGATTTTCGAGAATCCGAAGTACATCAAAGCCGCCGAACGGGCCGCCCAATTCGTGCTCGCCGAATTGCGCGACAAGAACGGGCGGTTGTTGCGCACCTACGGAAAGGGTCAAGCCAAGCTCAACGCGTACGTCAACGACTACGCGTTTCTCGTCGACGGACTCATCGCTCTGCACCGCGCGACCGGTGATAAACGGTGGCTGGACGAAGCCGACGGCCTGACCGCCATGCAGATCAAGTTGTTTTGGGACGAGGACCAGGGGGCTTTCTTTTTTACGTCCGACGATCACGAGTCGCTGTTGGCCCGCAGCAAGTCGTTCATCGACGGCGCTCAACCGGCGGGCAATTCGGTCTCCGTCCAAAACCTCGTCTATCTGGCGGGCCGCCTCGATCGCCCCGAGTACTTGCGGCGCGCCCGCAAGACGGTGCGGAGTTCGGCCGGCCTGTTGCAGCGCGCCCCCGCCGCCGCCCCCCGCATGCTCGTCGGGCTGAATAGCCTCTTGGAAAAGGAGGCGGGGGAATGAGGGGGAATGACATAGGTTCTAATGTCCAATTAGGTAATCGTGGGTAATCGTAGGTCGTCTCCAGGCCCGTCGAATGGAACGAGCAATCGACGGGCAAGCCAGCAATCGACGATCCCGCGCCATCGCGTTCCAACGACACGAGGGCGTTTACGCCCTCCTCCGCCGCAGGCGGGCATAGGCCCGTGCTTGAGCACGGGTGAACCAAGCATTTCTTGCGCGTTGATGTCGGGGCTAAAAAAACTAAGGACGATGACGAAAATGATCGCCACCGTCCTTAGCTTAGCTCAGTCATTCCTCATTTCTCGCTTTACACGTCGCCGACTTCGGGGACGACGAATCCAGTGCGATTCTTATCCTTGAGCAGCGCGTTGGCGGCATCGGCGTGTTCGCCGACGTGTTTCTCGGTTTCGGGATCGTAGGACAACCAGGGGCCGACGATGTATTCGTTGCCGTCTTCGGGCAACCCAACTCCCTTGCTCATCACATCGTGCAAGCGAAGGAAGTGTTCTGATTCTTCAGTGCGATCGGCGAAGCCGCCGGCCTTGGCGCTGAAGGGGACCTTCTTGCCGAGTCGATAGGAGTTGTTCATCAGGTGGCCGAGCACGCTGGCGTAGTGAGCTTCCTGAGCAGTGCCGTTGGCCATTTCCGGATCACCCGCACGGCAGGCCGCGATGAAGCTTCCCCAGTTGCCGCCCGGTGTGACGTCGCCGGCCTTCACCTTCACGCTTTCGCCGTTCTTGCTACCTTTGGCGTAGTACTTGCCGCGAATGATCTTGCCGCCGTCTTCGAAGTAGTACTCGTTCTCGACTTGGCGTTGGTAGCCTTTGTAGTTCACGTTGCGAACGTTGAAGAAGACGTACTGGCCGTTGGGATACTCGGCGATCGCGTACATCGTATTCGGCGTCTCGCCCTGGTCGTTCCATTGGAAGCGGCCACCGAGTCCCATGACGCGGATCGGGTGAGTTTGATCGGTATTGAGCGACCACCGGGCGACATCCAACTGGTGAGTGCCCTGGTTGTTCATGTCGCCGTTGCCGGTCTTCCAGAACCAGTGCCAGTTGTAGTGGACGTAGTTCCCGTGGAATTTATCGATGTTGGCCGGACCTCGCCAGAGGTTCCAGTCAAGTTGGCTGGGAGCCCCGCCGGGCGCCTTCATACCAATACCTCCGCGGGGCTTGCAACAGTAGCCGTAAGCGATTTTTAGTTTGCCGAATTCACCCGCCTGAATCGCCTCATGCAAGCCGGCGACGCTCGCGCTGCTGCGAGTTTGCGTGCCGTGTTGGATCACGACGCCGTACTTCTTTTGAGCTTCCACGACCACGCGGCCCTCTTGGCAATCGTGGCTCATCGGTTTCTCGACGTAGACGTGCTTGCCGGCCTGAGCGCCCCAGATCGTGATCAGTGAGTGCCAGTGGTTGGGCGTGGCGACCGAGATGGCGTCGACGTTCTTGTCGGCTAACGCCTCGCGGACATCCGTCACGCCTTTGGGCGTGTACTTGCCGTCGGTGCGAGCCGCGACGCTTTTGACGGCGTTGGCGAGCACGTTTTTGTCGGGATCGATCAGGTAAGCGATCTCGACGTTGTCTTGCCCCAACCAGCCGCCGATGTGGCTCTTGCCGCGACCGTTCAGTCCGGCGACTGCGATCCGCAAACGATCGTTGGCGCGGCGGACGTTCCCGGAGGCTTGTGTGCCGGTGATCAGGAAGGAAGAGCCGGCGGTGGCGGCGGCGGTTGTCTGCAGAAAGCTTCGTCGCGTGATACGGGCCATCGTGAGTGCTCCGGTATGGGATGGGTGAGCTTGGTTTTGGTGGGAGAGATGGCCTGATCATAAATCACCTCCCCTCGCGTGACAAATCGGGCCGCTTCCCGCCACCTTCGATTCGACCTGATCGGGCTCCTGGATGGGCTGGCGCCGAAGCCCGCTAACTCGCCGGCGCGCCGGCTCGAAGCATTTGCGGCTGGCCGTGAATTCCGCGAGAATCGGGGCCATTCTGAACTGGCGCGAGGAAAAAATGTCGATTGAGATCGCCACTGTCGATGACGTCCGCAAGGCGGAAACCGCCGTCCGCCCGCACGTTTCCCCCACTCCGCTGATACGCTCCTACCCGCTCGAAAAAGAACTCGGTCTCGCCCCAACTCGACGAGCCTGGATCAAAGACTACGGCTGGTCGCCCGTGGGATCCTTCAAACTGCTCGGCGCCTTGAACTGGATGGCGGCCAACCTTGAGACGATCGGCGACCGACCCGTCGCGGCTCACTCGTCCGGAAACTTCGCCTCCGGAATCTCGTACGCCGGGATGCGGTTCGGCAAACGAGTCATCATTGTGATGCCCGAGACCGCGCCGCAGGTCAAGTTTGAGTTGACGCGGTCGTTGGGAGCCGAAATCCGCACGTACGACATCGCGACCGACCACCTGACGGGCGTCCGGGATTCGATCACACGCGAGATCGCCGAGGACCTTGGCGGTATCCAGGCTTCCCCCTACGACGATCCCAACGTCATCGCCGGCAACGGCGTTGGCGCACTGGAAGCCGTCCGCGACATCAAGTTTCACGAGCGGTCGATCTCACACTTCGTCTGCCAGGTCAGCGGTGGCGGGTTGATGGCGGGCCAGGTGCTGCCGATCGCGGACGCCTTCCCCGACGCTCAACTGATCGGCGTCGAGCCGGCCGGTGCGAACGACTTTGCTCAGTCGCTGGCCGCGGGAGCCATCGTGCGGATCGAAAAACCGACGAGCATCTGCGACGGCCTGCTCTCCTACGACGTCGGCGAGCACAACTGGCCGATCCTCAGCCAACACGTGAAAACCGCTGTCGGCGTTCCCGACTCGGAAACACAAGCGGCCATGAAGTGGCTCTATGACAAACACGGATTGCGGAGCGAACCGTCCGGCGCGATCACGACCGCCGCCGTGCTGACCGGCAAAGTCGACCTGTCCGGCGACGGAGATGTCGTCGTCGTGTTGAGCGGACGGAATGTGGATGAAGCTTCTTTCCGAGCGCAGATAGGGACTAATGACTAATGACTAATGACTAAT
>JASMLW010000406.1 GCA_030748485.1 Pirellulaceae bacterium | reverse complement strand
GTTCCGGCTGCACCCCAACGCTCCACGCCAACGTTGCGTCGCGCCACCGCGTTCCAACGATCTCGGCGGCGGCTGGTTCCCTTACGTTCCAGAACGCGAGGGCGTTTACGCCCTCCTCCGCCGCAGGCGGCATAGGCCCGTCCTTGAGCACGGGTGAACCAGGCGGTCCGGCTGCACCCCAACGCTCCATGCCAACGTTGCCGCTCGCCACCGCGTTCCAACAATCTAGGCGGTTCACGACGTTCCAGAAACCGAGGGCGTTCACGCCCTCCTCCGCCGCAGGCGGCATAGGCCCGTCCTTGAGGACGGGTGAACCAGGCGCTCCGGCGGCACCCCAACGCTCCATGCCATCGTTACCGCGCGACACCGCGTTCCAGAAACCGAGGGCGTTCACGCCCTCCTCCGCCGCAGGCGGCATAGGCCCGTGCTTGAGGACGGGTGAACCAGGCGTTACGGCTGCACCCCAACGCTCCATGCCAACGTTGCCGCGCGCCACCGCGTTCCAACGATCTCGGCGGCGGTGGGTTCACGTACGTCCCATTGCGGCGGCGCTGACGGTTCGTCGTCTTGATCGGTCAGATCGGTCGGATCTTTTCATTGGTCGGATCGGACTGCTCGGACTGCTCGGACGGATCTTCATGAATCGCCTTGAGGGTCGCCAGCTGCGCCTGGGCGAGTCGCACTTTCGGGCGCTTGGACTTAATGAACTGCAGAGCTTCGTCGGGAGTTCGTGAATGGCCGATATGCAGCAGCAGTGCGGCGGCGAACAGGCCGGTTCGGCCGTGACCTTCGGCGCAGTGGATGTAGATCGTGCCGGACAATTCAGCAACTTGCGCCGCCCAATCGCGCAGCCGTTCGGGCGATGCGACAAAGCCGTCGAGGATCTGGAATGAATGGTACGAAGTCGATCGCAACGCCCTCGGTTCAGTGAACTCGCAGGTGAGATCAATCACGTGGTCAAAATCGCTGTCCAAAATCTCGCGTGAAAAGAGGCGGCGGCCGATGAATACGTTTTCTATGAGTTGGTGAAAGGCCGGTTCGCGCTTGAAAAACTGCAGGGCGTACCACCCGGACCAGAGGCAAAGAAAGAAAGGAAACAGAAACAACAGGTTGATGGGAGACAGGACGCCGCCGCTCGACTTGCCATAGACAGATAGGCCGAAGTGGAAGTATCCAAGTGCAACTGTCGCGAAGCTGAGAGCGGGCCAAAACAGCGCGTACAGCCAACCGCCGCCGATGATCCCGGCCGTGGCGAAGAGAACGGCGACCGCAGCTAACAAGGCTCCATACTTCATGCAACGTACGTCCTTGCCACGTGGAGAATCGAGAGCCGGTGTTTGTGGAACGGATCGATCGTTTTGAAATCCGCCAATTCCGCTCGAAGCGGGTGTCATTAGTGTATCGCAAGGGGCGTTCCAATGACCTCAGCCCAGCGCCGGTCACCGCTAACGGTTTGATCGGTCGGATCGGTCGGATCGGACGGATCTTTTGATCGGACGAATGTGTTCGCGCCTAGGCGATCCGCTGCGACCCGTTGGCGGCCGGCGGCTCGCCCTCCAGTTGACACAACCGGCACAGCGGCCTACAGTCAGTAGCTGCGACCTAGAACCTCCACCTTCTCCTAATGAACACCATGCCCGCCGACTCGATACAAAGTCAGTGCACAATTGCGGTCTCCGGCTGCGTTGTAATCGGCGTCGTGATTATTAGCTCGTCCCCTGGAGGGGCCTGAGGCCGCAACCCCGTTTGCTCGCCAAAGCCCTGTCCGCTCCGGTCAGGGCTTTTTTTATTTGTGTAGGTCGAGGCGAAACACGCGCCGCTTTACGAGTTGAGAGACACCCATGCGAACGATCCAAATCTACGACACGACACTCCGCGACGGCAGCCAGGGCGAAGGAGTCAATTTTTCGCTGCAAGACAAGCTGTTGATCGCCGAGCGTCTGGACGAAATGGGGATCGACTATATCGAGGGCGGGTATCCGCTCTCGAACGAAAAAGACGCCGAGTTCTTTCAGCGAGTCAAAGTCAAGGACGCGAAGGTTTGCGCGTTTGGCATGACACGACGCCGAGGCGTCAAGGCGGCCGACGACATCGGCATGCAGGCGCTGCTCGGGTCCGAGGCGCCAGTTTGTACGGTCGTCGGTAAGACGTGGGACTTTCACGTGACGGACGTCTTGCGAGTTTCGCTCGAAGAGAATCTCGACATGATTCGAGACAGCGTCAGCTTCCTCGTCGGTCAAGGCCGGGAAGTGATCTACGATGCTGAACATTTTTTCGACGGCTGGAAAGCGAACCCGGAATACGCAGCCAGCACCATCCAAGCGGCCCTGGAGGCGGGCGCGCAGATGATCGTCTTGTGCGACACCAACGGTGGATCGATGCCGGAGGAGATTGCTCATTACACGCGGACCGCGCGCGACGCCGCCAACGACGCGCCCGTCGGCATTCATTGCCACAACGATTGCGACTTGGCGATCGCGAATTCTCTGGCCGGCGTCGACGCCGGAGCCGTGCAGGTGCAGGGCACCATCAACGGCTTCGGTGAGCGCTGCGGAAACGCGGATCTGATCTCTGTGATGGCCAACCTGGGAGCTAAGAAGACCGGCTACCAGTTGCTCCGCGGCCGCAGCCTCGAGCACCTCACGGAACTGTCGCGGTACGTCTACGAGACCGCCAACATGTTTTGGCGCGACAGCCAGCCGTTTGTCGGGCAAAGCGCGTTTGCTCACAAGGGCGGCATGCACGTCCACGCCGTCAATCGAGCATCGGCCAGCTACGAACACATGCGACCCGAGGTGATCGGCAACGAGCGTCGAGTGCTCGTCAGTGAACTGTCCGGGCGGTCGAACATCGTCGCGCTGACGACCAAGTACAACATCGAACACGACACGGACCTGCAGAATCGCATCCTGGCGGAAGTTGTCGCGCTCGAGAACCGCGGCTTTCAGTTCGAGGCAGCCGGAGCCTCCTTCGATCTGCTCGTCCGCAAGTGCGCGGGCACTTTCCACCCCCATTTCAAGCGAATCAAGTACCACGTGGAAGTCGGAGCCGTGAACGGCGACGATGTCGTCACCGAAGCGACGGTGAAAGTCCGCGTCGGCGACGACGTACACCACCATGTGGCTGAGGGCGACGGTCCGGTCAACGCTCTCGACGCCGCCCTCCGCAAGGCGCTCAATATGGCCTACCCGAACCTGGCGGCCATGAAGCTGGTCGATTACAAGGTGCGGGTGGTTAACGGTGAGGCTGGGACGGCCGCCCGCATCCGCGTCATGATCGAGAGCGCCGACGAAAGCGACATCTGGGGCACTGTCGGCGTTAGTGAGAATATCATCGAGGCTAGTTGGATGGCGCTGACCGACGCGATTGAGTACAAGCTCTGCAAGGACGAGAAACTGGCGGCCGTGGCGTCGACCGCCGGCGTCGATTCAAACGCAGCAGAGCTCGCCGCCAATCAGGCTGATCGAGCCGAAAAGGTCGAGCCGGTCGACGCGAGCGTGTCGAACTCCAACGTATCGTAGGCTCGCCGCAAAGCGCCGACGCGCGGCGCAATTCTTCGGCGGCGAGCCCCCACGACGAACGGCCGGACGCCGTTCACCTCTCGTCGGCTGCCCTTTGGAGCGACGGCGAAAACTGATAGTTTGTGCTGCTCAAGCTGCTCAAGAACCCACTGCCCAAAGCGACTGTGCAATGTCCGAACCCCCCAATCGTTTCGACAACTCCGCAGCCATCGACCGCTTGAACAAATTCTGGATCGATGGGTGCTTCTTTCACGCCGAGCCGGACGAGCAGCGTCAGCCCTACACGATCGTGATTCCACCTCCCAACGTCACGGGCGCTTTGCATCTTGGCCACGCACTAAACAACACGCTGCAGGACATTCAGATCCGCATGAAGCGGATGCAGGGATTCAACGCGCTCTGGATGCCCGGCACCGACCACGCCGGCATCGCCACACAAGCCGTCGTCGAGCGGCGGTTGAAAGAGGAGGAAAACAAAACGCGGCACGACTTGGGTCGCGAAAAACTCGTCGAGAGGATCTGGGCTTGGAAGGACCAATACGAAAAACGGATCCTCGGGCAACTGCAGCAAATGGGGTGCAGTTGTGATTGGCGGCGGACGAGGTTCACATTGGATCCGATCTGCGCGCGAGCCGTCCGCCACACGTTCTTCGACCTGTTTCGCAAAGAGTACATCTTTCGTGGAAAGCGGCTGGTCAACTGGGACACGCACTTGCGGACGGCCGTCAGCGATGACGAGGTGGAACAGAAGCCGGTCAAGGGCTACTTCTGGCACTTCGACTACCCGATCATCGATCCCCGGCCGGGCGAGCCGACGCACGTGACGATCGCTACGACGCGACCCGAGACGATGCTCGGCGACACGGCCGTCGCCGTGCACCCCAATCCATCGGCCGCATTCGACAAGGTGGCCGCCAACTTGCGACAGAAGCTGGCGAAGGGCCCCGCCAAAGAGAAGGCCGAAACCGAAGCCGCCCTCGAAGCGCTGGAGAGACGTCGCGAGGAGATGTCGGCGCCGCTCGAGCAGTTGGCCGCGATGGCTCAGGCCGGCCGCCAATTGATGTTGCCCTTGGTCGATCGCGAAATCCCACTCGTCGCCGACGTCTGGGCGAAGCCCGAGATGGGCAGCGGCTGCGTGAAAATCACGCCCGCTCACGATCCCAACGACTACATGGTCGGCCAGCGCGGCAATCTGCCGATGGTCAACATCCTGAACGCCGATGGCACGCTCAACGAAGACGCCGGGACCTACGCTGGGATGACAATCAAGCAGGCGCGCAAAAAAGTCGTCGCCGACATGGACGAGCTCGGATTGCTCCGCCAGATCGAAGACAAGGAGATCGAACTACCCCACTCCGACCGCAGCAAGACGCCCATCGAACCGTTCCTGGCGGACCAGTGGTTCGTGAAGATGGATGTGCTCGCCCAGTCGGCAATCGACGCCGTCGAGGACGGTCGCGTCGAGATCATCCCACACCGTTACGCCCGCGGTTACATCGATTGGCTCGCCGAGAAACGCGATTGGCCCGTCAGTCGCCAACTCTGGTGGGGGCACCGGATCCCCGTTTGGTCCAAGGTCTGCGCGAGCGAGGCCGACTTGGGGCGCGCGCTGGATGAATTGAAAGACGATCCGCACGTCGCCAGCGGAGCCGCTGCTCAACAAGTTGAGATTACCAACGAGCGCGACAGCGCGCGACTGCCCGGGTCCAAAGTCGAGCTGCCGCACGCCTATATCCACGTCTGCATTCAGGAGGAAGACGAGGCGGTCGAAGCACACTTCGCGGCCCTTGGCTTTGAGCAAGTCGACGACGTGCTCGACACCTGGTTCAGTTCGGCTCTGTGGCCGCACTCGACGCTCGGCTGGCCTACACGGTCGGCCGACCTGTCGCACTTCTATCCGACGACAACGCTGATCACCAGCCGCGATATCCTCACGCTGTGGGTCGCCCGGATGGTCCTGATGGGGCTGAACAACATGGGCGACATTCCCTTCAGCAAGGTCTTCATTCACCCGAAGATTCTCGACGGCGACGGCGAGACCATGTCGAAGTCGAAGGGCAACGGCATCGATCCGATCGACGTGATCAACAAGTTCGGAGCCGACGCGCTGCGGTTCAGTATGGCGCATCTTACGACTGAGACGCAGGACGTCCGCCTGCCCGTCTTCTTGGAATGTCCCAGTTGTGAAGAGCGCATCAAGCAGACCAAAGACAACCGCACGAAGGCGCGTCTCAAGTGCCCCCAGTGCCAGACGGAATTCCGCACGCAATGGGCCGAGTCCGCGGAGGATCTGGCGCTGCCGCGGGGGCCGGTGACGAGTGAGCGTTTCGAGCAGGCGCGGAACTTCTGCAACAAGTTATGGAATGCGTCGCGGTTCGCGTTGATGCGGATGGATGACTACGAGCCCGGCGCCATCGACGTGGAGACTTTAGACGTCGAAGACCGCTGGCTGCTGAGTCGCTTGACAACGGTGACGCACGAAGTGACCGAAGCGTTCGAAGCGTTCCGCTACTCGGAAGCCGTCCGCAAGCTGTACGAATTCGCCTGGGAGGATTTCTGCAGTTTCTACATCGAGATGGCCAAGGACCGCCTTCAGCGCGACGACGCCAAAGCGACGGCCCAACGCGTACTGGCCCACTCGCTCGATTGTCTCCTGAGACTGTTGCATCCGGTGATCCCTTTCATCACCGAAGAGGTCTGGCAGTTGCTCAACGAAGCCGCGCCCCACCGCGGGCTCGACCCGTCTCCGGCGGCGCCGAGCGTGATGACCGCCGATTGGCCGCAGGTGAATGCGAGCCACCAGGACGCGGAGATGGAGAGTCGCTTCGCCACTTTCCAGCAAGTGCTCGGCAAGGTCCGCGAGATTCGCAGCAGCCAAAACATCGCGCCGAAAGAACAGGTGACGTTTCGCCTGCGATGCGACAACGACACGGTGGATCTCCTTCAGCCGATGGCCGGCTATTTCCAGACAATGGCCAACGCCTCCCTGGAGGCCTGCGGCCCCGAGGCGACTCCGCCGGAAATGAACGCCACCGTGACGCTGCCCGGAATCGAGGTTTATCTGGACCTGGAGAAGTTCATCGACGTCGAGGCGGAGATCGCCCGCGTGGAGAAGGAGCTGGCCAACGTCGACAAACAGCGGCAAGCGAAGACCGGCAAGTTGAGCAACGCTAACTTTGTCGACCGCGCGCCGGCTGACATCGTGCAGCGCGAACGAGACAGCCTGGCTGAACTCGAAGAGCGCGCCAAGTCGCTGGCAGCGTCGCTGGAACGACTCCGCGGGACCGGCGGCTAGACGGGCTTAGCCTCCAAGGGAGCCGCCGCGACCGCGGGCCCGCCAAAGATCTTGCGATAGGCGATGAATTGCCCCGCCATGATGACGGGATAGGCGAGGAATAATCCGACAAAGCAAAGCAGCATTCCGCCCATCAGCAGCAGTTGACCGCACAAGCCCAGGCCGATGATTCCCCAGAGATTCCGCAGCACGGCCCGCGCGCGAGCTGGATCGCCGGCCAACCCTTCATGCCGCGTTCGGCCACCAACATGTAGGCGAAGAACAGCATGGGTGCGGCGAGGAGGCTAAGCAGAATGGCGTAGATGTAGAACGCGCCCATACAAGCGCCGCCCAACACGGCGAGCACAACGTTGTCATTCTCAGCGCCGACTCCCAGCATGACCACGCCAGCGATGACGACGATTGTGGCGGGCGCGACCGCGACAAAAGCGAACAGCCAGTAGCCGAGCGTCGCAATCAGGCTTTCCATGAAGAACTCAAATCCGTTGAACAGCCGCCCGAATTCGACGGCGTGCGCCGCTCGCGGTCGAGCAAGCAGAGGCCAATTCCACAAAAGAACGGACCCATTAGGATTCCCATCGGGCCGAGGCCGGCGAGCAGCATACCGACGACCGTAATGCCCAAGAACAGCCAGAAGTCCTCACCCAACAGCTCTTTGCCGCGAACCATACAGTCAATGGGACCCACAGCCACTTTCTGCGCCGTGATCTCGCCCGCCGGCGAGTCGTAGGGATTCTTGCTCATTTTGTTAGTCTGCTCTGGTGGTGGGAAAGCTGATTACTTCGCCCCTATTCGCACGAAAGGTCCCATCATTGCCTGCCGGCCGCGAAAAGGCAATTCGCGCGGTCGGGGCGGAGACCGCCGGGCCGTTTATATTTCGGCCGCCCGTCGTATAATCGAACCAATGCTCGCCCTCCTCTGGCGTCATTTCACTCAGCACCGTGAACACTTCCGCAACGGATTTCGGTGACAAAAGGATTGCCATGCCCGTTCAGATGCAACTCTCGCGAATCATCATTAGCGAGATCAACGACCAGCAGATCATCTACTTGCGCGAGCTTGAGGGCGAGCGGCAATTCCCAATCATGATCGGTCTGTTCGAAGCGACCAGCATCGACCGCCGCGTCAAGTCGATTCGCGCGCCGCGGCCTCTGACGCACGACTTGATCGTCACACTCGTCGATCAACTCGGCGGAGAACTCGACAGCGTCGTGATCACCGAACTGGTGGACCACACGTACTACGCCGAGTTGCGGATTCGCCTGGACGGAGAAATCACCAGTATCGATGCGCGTCCCAGCGACGCCATCGCAGTAGCCGTCACCTGCGACCCGCCACTGCCCATCTTCGTCAGCGAAGAAGTGCTCGAAGAAGCCAAATCCCAGTAGGTCCTCCCTGCCGGGGAGGACCTCGCGACAAAGTCGCGACAATCGACGTTCCACTCAACACAGTCTTCCGTGCCCGGTCCTCCTGCGTCCTCCCTGCCGCGGGGGACTTCGCGACAAAGTCGCGACAACCGACGCTCCATTGCGGCGACCCTGATTCGACGCTGATCAGTCTAACGGGCGGGACCTACTGCGCGTCGAAGGCGGCTTGCAGGCACCCGAGCGCTCGATCGCCTTCCGCTCCCGCAACGACGACGTTGACGCGAACTTCGCTGGTGTTGATCATCGCCACGTTGACGCCGGCGTCGGAGAGGGTGCGGAACATACGAATGGCGACACCCGTATGGCTGCGGAGTCCGATTCCGGAGACGCTCAACTTGGCCACATGCGCGCCGCGGGTGATATGGAGCCCGTCGAATTGTTGGCGGAGACCTTCGGCGGCCGCGGTCGCTTCGTCGAGATTACTGCGCGGCACGGTGAAGCTCAGCGTAGCCAGCCCGTCGACGCCGTCGAAACTCTGCACGATCATATCGACGAAGACGCCGGCGGCGGCGACTTGCTGGAAGACCTGCGCGGCGACGCCGGGCTGGTCGGGCACGCCGGCGATTGTCACGCGCGCTTGATCGCCGTCGAGCGAGACATCGTTGATCACCAATTCCTCCATGTCGGCGCCCTGCAAGTCGGCGACGATCGCGGCCACGTCTCCGCGAACGGCGTTCTCGCCACGTTCCAACGAGCGAATTGATTCGACGCCGGCCGGCTGCTCGTGCAAGGCGAACACGTGATGCACAGCTCGCAACGCCGCCTGCGCTTGATCGCGATGAACGAGAACTGAGATCTTGATTTCGCTGGTCGTGATCATATGGATGTTGACGCCGGCCTCCGAGAGCGCGGCGAACATGCGATCGGCGACACCCGTTTGAGCGGCCATCCCGAGCCCGACAGCCGAAACTTTCGAAACCTGGTCATCGCAGGTAAAACTGTCCGCGCCGACTTCGTCGACGGCCTGCCGCAGCGCGGATTTCGTTTCATCGAGTTCCTCGAGGGGGACGGTGAAGGAGATGTTCGCTTTCCCGCCCGCTCCGACGTTCTGCACGATCATGTCGACGGTGACGTTGCGTTCGGCGATCCGCGAGAAGATCTCCCAGCTGGTGCCCGGGATGTCCGGCACGCCGATGACGGTCACCCGCGCCTCATTCTTCGTGACGGCTGCGCCGCAGACAGCCTGTTGGTCACTTTCCGGGTCCGTCACGATCATCGTGCCGTCCGCATCGCTCAGGCTGCTGCGAACGTGAATCGCGACTCCGTATTTCTTGGCGAACTCGATCGACCGGTTGTGCATCACGCCGGCACCCAGGCTGGCCAACTCGAGCATCTCGTCGTAGCTGATACGGTGGACGCGGCGAGCTTCCGGCAACACGCGCGGATCGGTCGTGTAGACGCCGTCCACATCGGTGTGGATTTCGCAAGTCGCGGCTCCCAACACGGCGGCGAGCGCGACGGCCGTTGTGTCGCTGCCGCCGCGACCCAGCGTCGTGATGTTGAAGTCCTCGTCGATGCCTTGAAAACCGGCGGCGATGACGATGTTGCCGTCGTCCAACAACTTCTGCATGCGATCCGTCGAAATCGACTTGATCCGCGCCTTGGTGTGGATGCTGTCGGTCATGATGCCGATCTGAGCGCCCGTCAGGCTGACTCCGCTGAACCCGAGCGAGTCGATCGCCATCGCCATCAGCGCGACGCTCACCTGCTCGCCGGTCGACAGCAGCATGTCCATCTCCCGCGCGGGCGGGCAGTCGCTGATCTGCTTGGCCAGATCGACCAGCATGTCGGTCTGCTTCCCCATCGCGCTGACCACCATGACGACCTGGTCGCCGTCGCGATGAGCGCGAATGGCCTTCCGCGCGGCCGCCAGGATTTTCTCGCTGGTGGCGACGCTCGTACCGCCGAATTTCTGAACAATCAGTGCCATCGCATCAACACCAGCAAATGAACTACTCAGCAGATTAACTATTCAGCACACGAACACAGCAAAACAATTGGCGATCAACGTCGCGCAAGCCGCCACCGGGCGGTCTATCCAATCAGATGTTTCATCAACCGCCAGCCTTGATCGAACGCCAACGCGCTGGCCGCGGCGGTCACTTCGTCGTAGGTGTCGAATTGATCAGCGGCCACACCGGCGCCGCAAAGGGCGAACGGCACGATTCCGTGGCTGTGCGTTTTGGTGCGGACCGGCGTCGGGTGATCGGGCGAGACGAGAATGCGATACTCGCCGTAGGAAGCCAGCGCGTCGCGCAGCGGTCCGACGATGTGTCGGTCGATCTCTTCCAGCGCCTTGATCTTGGCCGCGACATCGCCTTCGTGGGAGGCTTCGTCGGGAGCTTCAACGTGCACGCAGACGACGTCCGCGGCAGGCAACGTTTCGACCGCCGTGCGACCCTTGGAGGCGTAGTCGGTGTCGGTGTAACCGGTCGCGCCCGGAGCCTCCACTCGATCCCAGCCGATCAGCGCGGCGATTCCTCGCAACAGGTCGACGGCGGTGATCATCTTTCCCGACTTCCCGTAGGCTGTCGCGAAGGGCGTCACGCTGGGCGACCTGCCGAGTCCCCACAGCCAAACATTGGTGGCCGCCAGGCGACCGTTCGCAAGGCGGCTCTTGTTGACGTCGTGCTTGGCGAACAGTTCCACACTGCGGCTCATCAAATCGCTCAACACGTCGCTTCCCGGACCGCGGGGGAAATCGTTGGCGACGCTCTTGTCGGTAAGGTCGTGAGGCGGTGTCGCCGTGGTGTCGCGGGAAAACGGCGCGTCCGAACCACGGTAGATCAAGAGGTTGCGGTAACTGACGCCGGCGACAAACTCCCAATGTTCGTCGACCAACTCCTCCTGGGCGGCGGCCAGCAGCTGTTCGGCTTCGGCGGTCGAGATGTGGTCGGCCGTGAAATCCCGCATCGTTTGATCTTCGATCGTGACGAGATTGCAGCGGACGGCCCAATCGTCCGGCCCGAGCTCGATGCCTTGGGCGGCCGCTTCCAAGGGAGCTCGTCCCGTAAAGTGCTCGTCCGGGTCGTAGCCCAACAGGCTCATGTTGGCCACGGCGGAGCCGGCCGGCAGATGGGGCGGAACGTTGTTGGCGCGACCGACTTGGCCCTCGGCGGCGACGCGATCCATGTGCGGGGTGCGCGCCGCCTGCAGCGGAGTGCGGCCGTCGAGCGAATCCTGGGGTTCGTCGGCGCACCCGTCGGGAATGACGATCGCGTATTTCATGGTCTCATCTGCTCAATCCAGGACGCGCATGCGAACCGTGTTATCGTGGACGCTATCGAGTTGTTCGATCTGCGCCAAGGCGTCGACCATGGCGCCCTCCCGCGCCGTATGCGTCATGATGACCAGTGGCACGGCCGCGCCTGCGGTGTCCGGCTCATGTTGGATGACCGAGGAAATCGACACGCCCGCGTGGCCGAGCGAACCGGCGATTAAAGCTAACACTCCGGGATGATCCTCAATCATGAATCGCAGATAGAACCGCGACGACGCCAGGCTGCGCTCGCGAACGTCGATCTGATGGCTGCGGTCGGACCACAGGTCGAGCGTTTGAAAGGTGAGTTGCGAGCGGCCGACGGCCGTGTCGATCAAGTCGCTCGTCACCGCGCTGGCGGTCGGCATCTGACCGGCGCCCTGACCGTGAAAAAAGACGCGACCGACCGCGTCACCGACAACGCTGATGGCGTTAAACGCCTCGCGGACGTCCGCCAGCGGACTGGTGTGTTTGACGAGCGTGGGCGAGACGTGCAGGTCAACCCCGCCGGTGGCTCGACGAGCGACGGCGAGCAGCTTGACCCGATAACCCAGTTCTCGGGCGAATCGCATGTCCTCGACCTGCAGGCTGTCGATGCCGACGCGGGGGATTTGACTCCATTGAACCTTGGCTCCAAAGGCCAGGTGAGCGAGGATCGCCAGTTTTTGAGCGGCGTCGCTGCCGTCGACATCCATCGTCGGGTCGGCCTCGGCGAATCCGAGTCGTTGCGCGGCGGCGACGGCCTCTCCGTAGTCGGCCCCTTGCTCCATCTCGCCGATAATGAAATTGCTGGTGCCGTTGAGAATCCCGCGGAGCGACTTGATTTCATTGGCGGCCAGACATTGACCGATGCCGGCAATCACCGGCACGCCGCCGGCCACCGACGCCTCGAACGCGATCGACCGCCCCAGTTCGCGAGCCCGCGCGAACATCTCGGCGCCGTGCTCGGCCAGCAACGCCTTGTTGGCCGTGACAACGTCCTTCCCGCTCTCCAGCAGCCGCAGCATGTACGATCGCGCCGGGTCGAGTCCGCCCATCAATTGAATGACGACCTGCACGTCGGCGTTGTCGATCAACGACTCGATGTCGGCGCTCATCGTCACGCTCGACGGCAACGTCACATCACGGGGCTTGTCCAGATTGCGGACCACCACATGCCGCAGCGCCAACCGGCAACCGGCTCGCCGCGCCAGACGATCCGAATGCTCGACAAGCAACCGGGCGACACCCGTGCCGACCGTTCCCAATCCGACAATGCCAACGTTTACTGTTTCAAGCATGAGTGCCTCGAAGTCCGCCCAATCCGACAATCCTAGGTGGCCTTGCCGCGACCGGTCAAGGCGGCTGGCCCCGAGCGACTGACCGCCGCGCAGACCGCGACCCCTCCATCCATCTTCGACAGGTCTCAACCGACGCCTTCCCCCTGGTTGACGCGCTTGCACGATCGACTCAGCCCGCCATACTGATGCATCCGCTGCAGATGACAGCGCCCGCGACCGGCGGCGACTTCCCAAGCCTGCCCCTTGGAGACAATCTAGATGGAGAGCTCTGCGCTCGAATTCCTACAACGTCTGCTCGCCGCACCCAGCCCGTCTGGGTACGAGCAGCCCGTTCAACGAGTCGTGCGCGACTACGCAGCGGAGTTCTCCGATGAAGTCCGCACGGATGTTCACGGCAATGTCATTTGCGGACGAAACCTGAGCGCCCCGCTCCGCGTCATGTTCGCCGGCCACTGCGACCAGATCGGCATGCTGGTGACATACATCGACGACAAGGGGTTCGTCTACGCGCAGACCATTGGCGGCTGGGACCCACAGCAACTGATCGGGCAGCGGATGACGATTTGGACCGCTGGCGGAGAAATACCCGCCGTGATCGCGCGCAAGCCGATCCACTTGCTCAACGACACGGAGCGCAAACAAGTCGTCAAACTCGACGAACTCTGGCTGGACATCGGCGCCGCCACCAAGGAGGAGGCCGCCGAGCAAGTGGCGATCGGCGATCCGGTAACACTCCAACTGGGCTACCAGGCCATGCGAAATGGACTGGCTAACTCGCCCGGGATGGACAACAAGACCGGTTTGTGGGTGGTGATCGAAGGTCTCCGCCGCGCGGGATCACTGAACTGCGCGGTCTACGCCGTCTCCACCGTGCAAGAGGAGATCGGGCTCCGCGGAGTGCGAACCAGCGCTTTTGAAATCGACCCGCATGTGGGTGTCGCCGTCGATGTCACGCACGCCACCGATTGCCCCACAGTCGACCCGAAGTACCGCGGCGAAGTCGCGCTGGGGAAAGGGCCGGTCATTTTTCGCGGCCCCAATATGAACCCGGTGGTGAGCCGACAATTGATCGAACTGGCCGCCGCTCGCGAAATCCCCCACCAGGTGAGCGCCATTGGCCGGGCTACGCCGAACGACACCAACACTCTGCAGCTCAATCGAAGCGGCGTGGCGACCGGACTGATCTCGGTGCCGAATCGTTATATGCACAGCGCTGTCGAGACGATTTCGCTCGACGACATCGATCGAGCGGCGGATCTGCTGGCCGCGTTCGTCGACAGCCTGCCCGAGTCGGCGGACTTTACGCCCGCTTGATCGTGGAGGAGACGGCGAGCCAGACCCCCCCTACCACTGCCTCCCATGTTCTGCCAAAATGGCACGACTGTTCCCGTAGGCACGACGCCTGAAGGAAGTGAACAGAGGATCTAGTTGCCGCAACGCAACGAAAAAACGGCCGCCCGCCCCAACTGCGGCGGATTGGCACACCGGTTGCGACTAGTGCGGCAAAACTCCCGTGGACTGCCAAAACAGTCTCGTTATTCGCAGCAGATTTAGAACTCACTAAAGACATCGCGTTTGGCGGCCCTCCCGCATTTCACTTGCCGCCGCCGGCGCTAGACAATCGTCAAGAGGAGGATGAACGACGTGGCGAAACAAATGGTATTCGATGACAATGCCCGTCAGCCCCTGCTGGAAGGGGTCTCTAAGCTCGCCCGCGCCGTACGCAGCACGTTGGGTCCCCGCGGTCGCAACGCGGTCCTCGACAAAGGTTGGGGTTCGCCAAAGGTGACGAAGGACGGTGTGACGGTCGCTGAGGACATCGAATTGGACGACCCGTTCGAAAACCTGGGCGCCCAACTCGTCAAGGAAGCCGCCAGCAAGACGAACGAGGTCGCTGGCGACGGCACGACGACGGCAACCGTGCTCTCGGAGGGAATCTTCCGCGAAGGCTTGAAGATGATCGCCGCCGGCGCCGACCCGATGGCCCTCTCTCGCGGTATCCAAAAAGCGGTTGACGCGGTCTGCACCGCCATTAGCAAGCAATCGACACCCATCGACTCGAAGAGCAAGAAAGAGATCCAGCAAGTCTCGACAATTGCTGGAAATAACGACCCGGCCATCGGCCAGGTCCTCGCCGAAGCGTTTATCAAAGTCGGCAAGGACGGAGTCATCACGGTGGAGGAAGGTCGCGGCAGCGAGACGACGGTCGATATCGTCGAAGGCATGCAATTCGATCGCGGATTCCTCTCCCCGCACTTCGTCACCAATCAAGACGAAGTAACTGTCGAGTTGGAGAACTGCCACATTCTCCTGTTCGAAGAAAAGATCTCCTCGAACAAAAAGCTGATTCCGCTGCTCGAAGCGATCAGCAAAGCCAAGAAGCCTCTGCTGATTGTCGCCGAGGACGTCGAGGGCGAGGCGCTGGCGACTTTGGTCGTCAACAAGATGCGCGGAATCTTGAACGTCTGCGCGGTGAAAGCTCCCGGCTACGGCGACCGCCGCAAGGCGATCATGGGTGACATCGCCGTGCTGACCGGAGCGACGCCGATCTTCAAGGACATCGGCGTGGAGTTAGAGAATGTCAAAATGACAGATCTCGGCCGAGTCAAGAAGCTCAAGATCACCGCCGAGGAGACGATCGTCATCGGCGGCGCCGGCTCAAAGGCCGAAGTCGAGGGTCGAGCCGAACAGATCCGGGCGGAAATCGAAGTCACCGACAGCGAATACGATCGCGAGAAACTGCAGGAACGACTGGCCAAGCTGGCCGGAGGCGTCGCCCAAATCAATTGCGGAGCCGCGACCGAGACCGAAATGAAAGAACGCAAAGCGCTGCTCGAAGACGCCAAATCGGCGACGCAAGCCGCTCTCGAAGAAGGCATTGTTCCCGGTGGCGGCGTCGCCTTGATCCGCGCTGAGAAGGCTCTTAAAAAGCTCGACGTGAGCGGCGACGAGGCGCTCGGCGCGCGGATCATCGCCAACGTCGTCGAATATCCGCTGCGAGCCATCGCGGACAACGCCGGCACGGACGGGGCCGTTGTTGTGAATCGCGTCCGCCGGCTCAAAGGAAAGACCGAAGGCTACAACGCGGACAAAGACACCTATGGCGACATGGTCGCCGCCGGCATCATCGACCCCGCCAAGGTCGTCCGCACAGCCTTGCAAAACGCGGCCAGTGTCGCCTCGCTGCTGTTGACGACGGAGTCTTTGGTGACAGAGATTCCGTCCGAGGAAGAGGACGACGACCACGACCACCACGACCACGGCATGGGCGGCGGCATGGACGCGATGGGCGGTATGGGCGGTATGGGCGGTATGGGCGGCATGGGCGGCATGCCTGGAATGATGTAAGACCTGCCCACCTCGGCGGGCGGCAGACCTTCTGGCGCAACGCCTGTTCACCGACGATAACTCACTCAAACACTACGATAACAACAAAGATAACGAGGAATACCAACGATGGCTAAGCTCAACATTCGCCCCTTGGATGACCGGGTTGTTGTACAGCCTTCCGCGGCCGAAGCGACGACCGCGGGCGGCATTGTGCTACCCGATTCAGCGCAGGAGAAACCGCAGCGCGGCAAGATCGTGGCTGTCGGTCCGGGCCGCCTACTGGACAACGGCAACCGCGGCGATCTTTCGGTCTCCGTGGGTGACGAAGTGATTTACGGCAAGTACGGCGGGTCGGACATTGAAGTCAACAGCGAAGAGTACAAGATTCTTCGCGAGAGCGACATTCTGGCGAAGGTCGTCTAGTCCACCGGTAGCGCTGTCAGCGCGTTTTCCGCACATTCCCCTAGTTGAAGGGTCGTCGACGTGGCGAAGCAACTGCTATTTGAGGACCACGCCCGAGCGAAGATGCTGCAGGGTGTAGATAAACTGGCGAACGCTGTGGCGGTCACCATGGGGCCGACCGGCCGCAACGTGATCATCGACAAATCTTTCGGCGGCCCGACGGTCACGAAGGACGGCGTCACAGTCGCCAAAGAAATTGAACTCGAAGATCGATTCGAGAACATGGGCGCCAAGCTCGTGGTCGAGGTCGCGCAAAAGACGTCCGATCTGGCGGGCGACGGCACGACCACGGCCACCGTGTTGGCTCGCGCCATTTTCAAGGACGGCCTGCGGAACATCGTCGCGGGCAGCAATCCGACGGCGGTCCGCCGCGGAATTGAAAAGGCGGTCGACGCGGCCACCGGCAAGCTGCACGAGATGGCTCAGAACGTGACTCGCGAGCGGCTCGCCCACGTCGGCGCGATCAGCGCCAACAACGACATGGCCATCGGGGAACTGCTGGCGGAAGCGATCGAGAAAGTCGGCAAGGACGGCGTGATCACGGTCGAGGAAGGCAAGACGACCGAGACGCTGGTCGACTACGTCGACGGCATGCAGTTCGACAAGGGATACATCTCCCCCTACTTCATCAATCGGCAGACCGAGATGGATTGCCAGATGGAGGACGCGTTGATCCTCATCCACGAAAAGAAGGTCAGCAACTTGCGGGACCTGGTGCCGATCCTGGAGAAGGTCAGCCAAACGGGCAAGCCGCTGTTGATCATCGCCGAAGACGTGGACGCCGAGGCGTTGACGTTGTTGGTCGTCAACAAACTTCGCGGCACGTTGAACGTTTGCGCCGTCAAGGCGCCGGGGTTCGGCGATCGCCGCAAAGCGATGCTCGGCGACATCGCCGTGCTCACCGGCGGTCAGATGATCAGCGAAGACCTGGGTCTGCAACTGGAGAACCTCTCGCTCGACCATCTCGGCCGCGCCTCGACGATCACTGTCGACAAAGGCTCGACAACGATGGTGGAGGGCGCCGGCGACCGCGAGGAGATCGATCGTCGGATCGACCAGATCAACAACCAGATGCGGGCCACCGAGAGCGAGTACGACAAGGAGAAGTTCCAAGAGCGGCTGGCCAAGTTGGCTGGCGGCGTCGCCGTGATTTCGGTGGGCGCGGAAACCGAAACCGACATGAAACAGAAGAAGGCCCGAGTCGAAGACGCGCTGCACGCGACGCGAGCGGCTGTTGAAGAGGGCATCCTGCCCGGTGGCGGCGTCGCCCTGTTGCGTTGTCGCGAGGTCGTGGAAGCAGCCCGTTCGTCGGCCCGCGGCGACGAGAAAGTCGGCGTCGACATCGTTTTGCATGCCCTCGAATCGCCCCTCCGTCAAATCGCCGACAACGGCGGCATCGACGGCTCGGTCGTTGCCGACGAGGTGAGCCAAAAGGGTGAAAACGTCGGCTACGACGCCAACGCCGGCGCGTTCGTCGACATGTACAAAGCGGGAGTGATTGACCCCGTGAAGGTTGTCCGGACGGCGTTGAGCAACGCGGCCAGCATCGCCGCATTGCTGTTGACAACCGAAGCGCTTGTTACGAACTTTGACAAGGAAGACAAAGGCAAGCGTCGCGTCGAAGGCGCCGTGCAATAACGAGCGGCGGGCGTTTTCGTCAATCGAGCAACTACTGGCAATCGACTTTGACCGCGGGCCACTTCAGTCTTGAAGTGGCCCGCTTTTTAGATTCTCTTCCGCTCTTCGCGGGAACGGCTGATGTCGAAACGGGACTATTACGAAGTATTGGGCGTCGATTCCGGCGCGTCGGAGAAAGAGATCGCCGGCGCGTACCGGAAACTTGCCATCCAATACCATCCCGACAGCAACCCCGGCGATGACGATGCGACTGCCAAGTTCAAGGAAGCCGCTGAAGCGTACGAGGTCTTGGGGGACGCTGAGAAACGCGCCCGCTACGACCAATACGGACACGCCGGCGTCGAGGGCACGGCTGGACACGGCTCGGTCGAGGACATTTTCGAGGCGTTCGGCGATCTTTTCGGCGGCGGGTTGTTCGGCGATCTGTTTGGCGGTCGCCGCGGCGGCGGAGGCCGGCGAATTCGTCGCGGAGCCGACATCCGCTGCGATGTCGAACTCGATTTGGAGGAAGCCGCGTTCGGGGCCAGTAAGCCCGTCAAGTTCCGCCGCGCGGCCGTCTGCGAATCCTGTGGAGGCAGCGGCGCAGCCGACGGCGCTCAGCGCGAATCGTGTCGCCAGTGCGGCGGGGCCGGACAAGTCGTGCAAGCCGCTGGGATTCTTCGAGTTCAAACGACCTGCCCGAGCTGCCGGGGCGAGGGCTCGCTGGTCTCCGCCCCCTGCCCCGCCTGCCGAGGTCAACGCGTCGAACAGAAGATTGTCGAGAAAACAGTCGCCGTCCCACCCGGCGTCGACAACGGGACTCGACTCCGCCTGCCCGGCGAAGGAGAGGAGAGTCCCGATGGAGGCCCCCACGGAGACCTCTACTGCTTCATCTCTGTGAGAGCTCATTCCATCTTCGAACGCGACGGCGATCACCTCATTCTCAGGTTGCCGATCGCGTACACGCAAGCCGCTCTCGGCGCCACGGTCGATGTCCCGACACTCTACGGACCTGAGAATCTGCGCGTGCCCAGCGGAACTCAATCGGGCGAGGTGTTCCGCATTCGGCACAAGGGAATGCCCGATCCGCGCAACGGGTCGCCCGGCGACTTGCTCGTGCAAACCTACATCGAGACCCCCAAGAAGCTCGGCGCTCAACAGCAAAAACTCCTCCGCGAATTGGCGGAATTGGAGAACGCCGACGTCTCGCCAGAACGAAAATCATTTCTTGAGAAGATCGCTGGGTACTTCGCTGGCGATTCCGCGGAACAGGAGTAAACGAT
>JASMLW010000405.1 GCA_030748485.1 Pirellulaceae bacterium | reverse complement strand
AGTGTGTGTGTAGTCGATTCCGGGCGCCGAGCCGTGTGGGTTGAAGACCGCCTGGGAGCCGGCGGGGAACATGGCTTGGATCCTGTTCGACTCGGGCATTTCCCGGCCGCGGTTCTGGAACAGGTTCTTGATGTGATCGAGTGATGGCTGGTCGAGAACCAGGTCGACTCCGATTGATTCGGCCAGCGCTTGCCGTGTCAGGTCGTCGGCTGTGGGCCCCAGTCCTCCCGTGCAGACAATGACGTCGGCTCGCGCCAACGCGTTCTGGAAGACTCCGACGTTCGCCTGAAGATCGTCGCCGACGGTCGTGTGATAGAGCACTCGAATTCCCAGATCACCCAACCGCTGGCTCAGCCACTGGGAATTCGTATCCAGCCGCTGTCCGCTGGTTAGTTCATCACCGATCGATATGACTTCTGCACGCATGGGGATCCTATTCGTTCGTGGCGCGGGCGAGGTCGAGTATTTTAACGCGCCGCATCCAGTGGCAAGGATGGGGCGCGCCTCCCTGGTTTCTGGACGGCGGCTGGGGAACAATGAATCGATTAGCCGACGCCGCCTCTTGACTTCAACTCATGCAAACCGTTCGCCTGCCTATTGAGGGGATGACTTGCCAGGGTTGCGTGCGCAGTCTGACCGATGTTCTCGAGCGGATTCGCGGGGTGAAGTCAGTAGACGTTTCGCTGGAGGAGCGGACGGCGACGGTGGACGTTCAGCAGGAGATTGTTTCGGCGGAGGAACTCGCCGCGGCCGTCGCCGCCGCCGGATTCTCCGTCCCTTCAACGCCTGTAGCCGACGCGCCGGGCGTGTCGCCTACGTCCGAGCCTCTCGCGGGCGGCCCTGGCGACAACGCGGCCGACCCGACAGGCGAACCGGCTGGTTCGGGCGGCGACGCGATGGAACTGAGTTTCGATGTCGCCGGAATGCACTGTGCGAGCTGCGTCGATCAGGTTGAACGAGCGCTGCGTTCGGTATCGGGTGTGACGGATGCGGTCGTCAATCTGGCGACGGCGCAGGCTCGCGTCACTTGGCGTTCCGCTACGCATGCAACCGATGCGGATCTGCAGCAGTCGGTCGCGGCAGCGGTCCGCGCCGCGGGGTACGAAGCGCGGCCGCGGCGCGTCAACCGCGAACACATTCGGGAGATGCAACTCGACGAAGTCCGGGGCTGGAGAATCCGCTGGTTGGTGGCGACCGTCGGATTGGGATTGCTGCTGGCGCCAACTTCGTGGTGGGGATTCGCCGGGGCTGATCTGTTGAGGTTGGCTTTGGCGACTGTGGTCATGGTCGTTTCGGGATGGCCGTTCGTTCGCGGTGCGATCGCCCGCGCGATCAGACTGTCGGCGAATATGGATACGCTCGTCGCGATCGGATCCGGAGCCGCTTACGTTAGCGGCGTGGTGGGCTGGCTGCGCGGCGGTTCGACGATGAGTCTGATGGATGGCGCGATGATCTTGGCGTTCCTGTCGTTTGGGCGGATGTTGGAGGCGTTGGCGAAGGGGCGCGCGTCGCAAGCCGTGTTTCGGCTGTTCGACCTCACTCCGCAGACCGCCGCCTTGGAGCGAGGCGCGTCGGTGGAACGAGTCGCCGTCTCGGAGGTCGAGCGGGGAGATGTCGTCATCGTCGCTCCGGGAGAAAAGGCTCCGCTTGACGGAGTCGTGCTGGCGGGCGAAACGGAGATGGATGAGAGTTGGCTGACGGGCGAGTCGATGCCGGTCGAAAAGGAAATCGGCGACACCGTGCTGGCCGCCGCGATCAACGGGCGCGGAGCCCTCCGCCTGCGGGTCACTCGGCGATGCGGCGAAACCGCGCTGGACCAGATTGCTGAACTTGTCCAGCGAACTCAGGAGACGCGCGCTCCCGTGCAGCAGTTAGCCGATCGCGTCGTGGCGTGGTTTGCGCCGGTGGTCGTGTTGGTGGCCATCGTGACATTCGTCACGTGGTGGTTCATCGGCGACGCGGCGTTTGCCGCGCGGGCGGCTATTTCTGTGTTGATCGTCGCCTGTCCGTGCGCGATGGGACTGGCGACTCCCACCGCCGTACTGGCGGCGACCGGTAGGGGGGCTGAATTGGGAATCCTGATCAAGGACGCCCAGACGCTGCAGTCGACGGCCCAGGTCGATACGGTCCTTCTCGATAAGACCGGAACGCTCACGAGCGGGCGACCTGCCATCGTGCTCGTCGAGCCAAATTCTGGTGTCGAATCCGGCGACTGTGTGGCGACGGCGGCTGCGGCAGCCGCTCTTTCGCACCACCCGCTCGCCAAGGCCGTCGTCAGCTACGCAGCAGCCCATGGTGTCGAATTTGCCTCTGCGAAGGAACTCACGGCGTTTCCAGGCGCCGGAGTCGCCGCCGAAAACGAAGCGGGTGAGCAGATTCTGCTCGGCAGTCCCCAATTGCTGGCCGATCGGGGAGTCGCGATTCCTCAGCCGGCGCTGGACCGCCTGCACGAGCAAGCGGGACTCGGACGGACAACGTTGTCGGTGGCTCGTCGTGGTGAGTTTGTCGGGACGCTGTTCGCAGCCGACGAATTGGACGCCGGCGCCGAGGCTGCGATTCTCTATTGGCGCAAGCGGCGTCGAGCCTGCGTGATGCTGACGGGCGACAACGAGGGAGCGGCCCGCCGCGTCGCCGAGCAGTTGGGGATCACCGAGTTTCACGCAGCTGTCAAACCAGACGAAAAGCTCCGCTTGTTACAACAGCGACAACGCCGCGGGGAATGTGTCGCGATGATCGGGGACGGCGTGAACGATGCTCCCGCTCTGGCGGCTGCGGATGTTGGCATCGCCATCGGAACCGGAGCGGACGTTGCGATCGACTCGGCGGACTTGGTGCTCGTCAACTCGAAGTTGAACGGCGCTGTCGCCGCTTTCCGTTTGGCCGAACGAGCGATGACCATCATTCGGCAGAATCTCGCCTGGGCGTTTCTGTACAACCTCGTCTTGATTCCCGTCGCCGCTGGCGTTCTCGCCCGTTGGGGGGTGCACTTGCATCCGGCGATGGCCGCCGGTGCGATGGCCATGTCGAGCGTGTCGGTCGTCGCGAATAGCCTCCGGCTGCGTCGTTTCTCGCCCCAAGAGCGCCCGAATTGACACTCCTACGACCCTCCCCTATCATCGCAACTCAACGCTAAACATCACCCTTTTCCCAGGGATTGCGCACCTCATGGCGGACTTCAGCGGCTTTGAACATTGTGTTCGTGAGAACGAGCCGCTCGCTCCTTTCACGTGGTTTCGGCTCGGCGGGGCCGCTGAGCATTTTGCCGAGCCGACGTCGGTCGATGAACTCGCCGGGCTGGTCAAGCGATGTCGCGACCAAGAGACTCCCGTCCGTATGCTCGGCGGAGGTTCGAATCTGCTGGTTCGCGATCGCGGTGTGGCCGGCCTGGTGATCCATTTGTCCGGCGCTCCCTTCGCCGCTGTCACCACCGACGGCGATAAAGTTACCGCCGGTGGCGGAGCGAAACTCAGCCAGGCGATCTCTGTGGCTGTTCGCGATGGGCTCGCCGGCCTCGAACCGCTCGTCGGGATTCCAGGGTCCGTCGGCGGCGCCCTGCGAGGCAATGCGGGAGCTCACGGTGCCGATGTGGGACAGTGGGTTGATTCGGCGACCGTTATGACGAACACGGGCGAGACGATCACGCGCGGGCGCGATGAACTGCGATTCACCCACCGAGCCAGCAATTTGGACGAGCTCGTCATCTTGGACGCGACGTTCAAGCTCGAGCCAGGCGACCCCGTCGCATTGACTCAACGCATGCAAAAACTGTGGATCGTCCGCCGCTCTCAACAGCCCACCGGGGACCAAGGCGCCGGCCGCGCCTTCAAAGACCCGAGCGGCGCGACCGCGTCGAGCCTGATCGAACAGGCCGGCATCAAGGGAATTCGAGTGGGCGGAGCCGAGATCTTCGATCGCGATCCCAATTTCATCATCGCCGGGCCCAAAGCCACCGCCGACGATGTCACTCAACTGCTGGAACTCATCCAGAGTCAGGTGCACGAGCGAGTTGGAGTCGAACTGGAAAGAGAGCTCGAAATCTGGTAATTACTCGCCGCACTGTGGACCTCGCTCGTTTCGTTGCCGGCGGTAATTTGGAATTCTGTCCCTCAAGGAGGAGGGAACGTGGCCAGAAACTCCTTATTCTCATCACTCCGCGAACGCTTGGGTGGACCCTTTCACGGCGGTGGCTCCAAGTGGGTGGCGACTGCTAGCGTTCTTGGTGTCACGGCGGTGCTGCTGTGGTTCGCCTTCCAACAGTGGGGTGCGTTGGTAACCAAAAACTCACAATTCGCCATCGACGCCAACAATTTGCAAGTGGGGCCGCCCCAGCCGACATGGATCTACGGCAATGTGAAGGCCGAAGTTATCCGCGATGCGAGTCTGGAAGAACTCAACAGCCTTGACCACGACTTGGTGCCCCGACTGATCGACGCGTTTGAGATGCATCCATGGGTCGCGGAAGTCATGCATCTGTACAAGAAACACCCGAACGAGGTCATCGTCCAGCTCGCCTATCGCAAGCCTGTGGCAATGGTCGAAGTGATCGAAGCCGGCGTTCGGCGGCTGGTGCCCGTCGATTCAAAGGGTGTCGTGCTACCGACGGATGGTTTCCACAATCAGCTGGACAGCGCGGAGAATTACCCCCGTATCTCGGCCGGACGGAACATGCCGCCCGGTCCCAAGGGGACGACCTGGGGCGACTCGCGAATCCGCGGTGCGGCGGCGATCGCCAACCTCCTGGGCGATGACTGGCGACAGCTCGCGCTCCATCGCATCACGGCCAACCCGTCGTCCGATGGCGCCGGACCCGTCTTTGTGCTCCGCTCCCGAAACGACAATAGTCTGATCTGGGGCCGTGCGCCGGGCGAAGAGGTCGTCGGTGAGCCCCAAGCGGCAACGAAACTGCAACGCTTGGCGACTTTCATCCAACATCACAAAACGATCGAAGACGCACCACTGGGCAGCGTATTCGATCTGCGGGAGGCGACTGGAAGTGAGACGCGCACCGCGCGACAGGTGAATGAGAATCGATAGTGCGTTGGTGACGGAGAGAGAATTGTTGAGAGATTAGTTGGGAGTACGGGAAGTCGATTTCGATTCTTCTCGATCCAACTGGTCTTTCAACTCTTGACGAACCACAGCCAGTTCGGGCGGCGCTTCAATGCCGAGTCGAACTCCGCCTCCCGTGATTCGCACCACCGTGACGGTAATGCCGTCGCCGATGAGAATACGCTCCCCAACTTTCCGACTTAAAACCAACATGGGTTTGCCTGCGACCTGCGGACGCCAACCCTGGGAAGAGTAGGGTCAACAATCCTCCTTGATTAAACTGGCGAATTTCCGCCACCTCCAAGATTGTCCTCTGTCGCAATCCTAGATTCTTCCAAATTCTACTGATCGCGCACTAGCATTGCAAGCAATTCCCCCGTCGGCTCAACGACCAGCTTCCTACGTCTCCCAAATCGCCACGGCGAGAGAGTTGGCGTTGGCGTTCTGGCGATTTGAGTCGTGGTCTATTGGTAGACGCTGTTGGCTGCAGCGACGCTGGATCCGGCGTCGATCGAGACGCCCTGTTCAGACAACAGTTGTTCAAGGGCGGCGAGGAAGAGCAGGACGTTGTTGGCGCGAGATGCGTAGCCCATCAAGCCGATGCGCCAAACCTGGCCTTTAAAGGCGCCGAGTCCGCCGCCGATCTCGATACCGAACCGCTCGAGCAATTGTCTTCGCGTGTGCGCGTCGTCGACGCCGTCGGGAATGCGGACGGCGTTGAGCATGGGAAGGCAATGGCCTTCTTGAGCTGTGAATTCGAGGCCGAGGGCGTTGAGGCCGGCCTTCAGTGCTTGGTGATTGAGCGCGTGGCGATCGAAACAGGCCTCCAGGCCCTCCTCGTGAATCACTCGGAGCGCTTCGTAAAGACCGTAACTCATATTGATCGGGGCCGTATGGTGGTAGACTCGATCGGAACCCCAGTAGTTGGCCAACATGGAGACGTCGAGGTACCAGCTTTGCACTTTCGTTCGCCGATTCATCACAGCGTCAACGGCGCGAGGGCTGAACGAAACGGGGGCCAGTCCGGGCGGGCAACTCAGGCACTTCTGCGATCCAGAGTAGATGGCGTCGATACCCCACTGATCGACTTCAACGGGGACACCGCCGAGCGAAGTGACGGCGTCCACCAACAACATCGCGCCGGCGTCGCGTACGGCCGCCGCGATGTCCGGAATCGGCTGCCACGCGCCGGTGGATGTTTCGGCCATCACGATGCCGACAACTTTTGGTTTGGACTCCAGAGCAGGGGCCAGGTCTGCGACAGAAAACACTTCACCCCACGGTTTCTCGACAGTCGTGACCTCGGCGCCCGCTCGTTGGGCGACGTCGGTCATTCTCGTACCGAACACGCCATTGACGCAGACGACCATCGCGTCGCCCGGTTCGATCAGATTGACGACGGTTGCTTCCATGCCGGCTGAGCCGGTCGCGCTGATGGCCATGGTCAGCGGGTTCTCTGTCCTGAACAACGCTCTCAACATCCCCTGCAATTCATCCATGGTTTCGAGGTAGAACGGGTCAAGATGCCCGACGGTCGGTTTCCCCAACGCCTCGAGCACGCGGGGATGAATATCGCTGGGACCGGGCCCCATCAGAGTTCGCACGGGGGGGGTGAGGGGTGGCGCCACGGCAACTCCTTGGCAGACAGCCGTAAGTGACTTGTGGGATGCGGGATCTTGCTCAAGCGATTCCAGCGACCAACGGGAGCGGACGAATCGAACCGAGCGGTAGCTCGCTTTGTGAGTGGCACAGCCACTTGGTTGGTGACCAGAACCGAGGAAGAGAGATGTTACCCCGAGTCGAGAGCGCTCTCCAGTGGGGACGGAATCGCGCAAAGATCGGCTGTTTCAGGGATTGCGAGTGACGGTGAGTGGGAAAAAAATGGTTGCGTGCGTAACAAAAGGCCCTCGGTCCGCCATGATAGAGGTAGAGGAGCGGCAACCTGATGAGCGATTACTCTGACCCCTCGGCCGGTGAGCCGGAGGAGTTTGACAGCGGCGACTTTGACGCGATCGTGCAGCGATCCCATCCGCGTATCCGCGCCTACATCGCGGGGATGGGAATTGCCACTCACGAGGTCGACGACGTCGCCCAGGATGTCTACCTCGAGTACTACAAGAACATGGCGAAGAAACCGGCCGAAGTCGTTCCCGAACGGTGGCTCAAGGGCATTGCTCGCAACCTCTGCCTGAACCACATCCGCAAGACAGCTCGCCGCGGCCGTCTGCATCGGGAGGCGATTACGGAAATGTTGTGCGACGCCGAATCGTCGTTGGAGAGGACGAGTTCGCAGACGCCCATACATCACGCCTTGGAAGGTTGTTTTGACAAGTTGCCCGACGACAGTCGCCAGTTGTTGTCGATGAAGTACGAACAGGATTTGAGTTCGAAGGCGATGGCCGCCGCACTGGCGTCGACAGCTGAGGCGGTGCGAGTGGCTCTCTATCGTATTCGCGCGAGTTTGCGCAACTGCGTGGCGAGTGCGCTTGCCCAGGAGGGGGGAGCATGAACGAGCGACTGCCGGAATTGTCGGACTTGATTTCCCGATTTGTCGACGATCGCGACGCGTTGAGTGAAGAGGAGTTGGCGCAACTGACGGACCACCTGCGTCAATCTCCACAGCAACTCGAGCGACTCAAAGATCAACTGCTGTTGGATGAGCATTTGGCGCAATCGCTGGCTGTCGATCGGCGCAACTTCACAGCGCAGGTCGACCAACGAATTCGCGACTTGGACCGACCGACCGACATCCGCGCGCAGGTCGACGACATGCGCGATCTAGCGGCGTCGGAATGGGATCAGTGGCGCGAGCAGACTTTGCGAGGCGGACCGCGCCGGCATTGGTTCATGATCACTCTCACGTTGCTGCTGTTGGCCTCGCTCGCCGTCGGCGTCGGGACGCGTCCTTGGTGGGGCTCGGTCGTGACCGTCGACCAGGTTGCCGGTCAGGCGACGTTCATGCGCGACGGAGTCGAGTCTCCTTTGGCGCCGAGCATCGCCTTGTACCGGGGCGACGGTGTGGCGACATCGCCGACAGGATTCGTCCGTTTGCGATACTCTGACGGCACGGAGTTAGAGGTCCGCGGATCGACCAAGATTGAGTTGGGAAGACCGGCTCTCCAAAAGACAGTGACCATCACGCGCGGGTTGGTGTCGGCGACGGTCGCCAGTCAGCCCGCCGGACGCGCGATGGTCTTCTACACGCCGTTGGCCAACGCGACCGTGTTGGGCACGGAGTTGTTTCTGTTCGTGCGTTCGGTTTCGACGAGGCTGGATGTCACCGAGGGCGTCGTCGAGTTTGGGCGAGTGCAAACCGTTCCGTTGCAAGTTCGCGCCAACGAGTATTGTGTCGCGACTCAGGATCGTCTCGTGCGCCGCAAACTGCAATGGCCTTCCAGCCGAGCCGGTTTGGTGTTGCTGGCCGATTCGGGAAAGCGGGATGGGCCGCAGTGGCGAGTCTTCAATCCTTCTCTGGACGAGCGGATGACGCCCATTCAGGTGCGGGGAGAGTCGCGCGCCGCGGGGCATCGATTTATTGTGGATCGAGGCGCTTTCCTGGCCACCTCCGACACGTCCAACGAACTACTGGAACGCTGCCGACAATCCAATCAATTGACGCTGGAAGCGATGGTGCAGCCGAACGACCTCGCATCGGATTCCCGACAGCGCATTGTCAGTTTTGGCGGCGCGCGGTTGGAACGCAACTTTGCGCTCATCCAGCGGCAGGGCCAGCTATTGTTCTTCCTGCGGACGTCCGCCGGAGTGCGGGAGATCGAATTGGTTCGTTTCACGGACCGCCGCCGGCGACATGTGGTGGTGAGCTACCGGCCAGGCCAGCTCGCCTGCTATTTGGATGGACGGTTGGTCTACGCGGGCGAAGTGACTGGCGAATTGTCAAATTGGGGTGAACACTATCTGGTCTTGGGCGACGCCTGGGACGGAGCCAAAGAGACTCAGTGGAGCGGGGAGTTGACGGGTGTGGCCGTGTATGGCCGCTTTTTGGATGAGGCGGAGGCGCACCGCAACTACCGGGCGTTTCTCAGCCTTTCGAAATCGGCGAGAATCAGTACGCCCTAGTTCGGGCGCGTCGTAACGTGCAGTCGGCGACCTGTTCAGACTCGCCGCTGTGAATTTGGACTGGCGATGGAGTTGGCCGGAGCTTGTCCACGAGATTTCCATATCGTTCTCGGGAAAGAAAAAATGCGCAAGTTGCTCGTCGTCTCCATCTTCGCCCTCGTGGCCGGCGTTTCTTTCCCCCTGCCGGCGCAATCCACGGCCGCCGATTGGCCGCATTGGCGCGGCGCCGGGCGAAATGATCTCACCGCAGCGCATTCGGGTTGGCGCGACGGCAAGTGGCGGATTGAGAAGGCGTGGTCCAAGAGTGTCGGCGAGGGCTGTTCATCGCCCATCGTCTATCAGGGCAAGGTCTACGCACTCGGCTGGTCGCGTGACAAAGACACTCTGATTTGCCTCGATCTGACCACGGGGAAGACTCGCTGGGAAAAGAGTTACCCAGCGCCGAAATACGGCCGCCACAGCGTGGGGGACAAGAGCATCTATTCGGGCTCGACATCGACACCCGAACTCGATCCGTCGACGGGTAGGATTTACACCTTGAGCGTCGATGGTCAGTTGCAGTGCTGGGATATAAACAAGCGCGGCGAGCTGGTCTGGTCGTTCAATCTTTACGATCGCTATGGCGCGCCGCAACGACCTGAGGTGGCCGAACGTCGAAAGACTCAGCGGGACTACGGCTACACTTCCTCACCGGTCGTATTTCGCAATTGGTTGCTGGTCGAAGTCGGCGCCAAGGCGGGCAACTTGATCGCCTTCGACAAGACGACGGGCCGGGAAGTTTGGAAGAACGGATCGACGGACGAGGCGGGGCACACCGGTGGTCCGGCGCTCATGGAGGTGGAGGGCAAGCCGTGCGCCGCCGTACTCACGCTCCGCAACCTGGTCGTCACGCGACTCGATGAAGGCAGCGCCGGTGAAGTGATCGGTGAGTTCCGCTGGACGACCGACTTCGCGAACAACATCGCCAGCCCGGCCGTTTTTGAGAACGAGATTGTCGTGACGTCGGCGTACAATCACGTCGCCATGGCCAAGGTTCGCGCGACGCTGAAGGGGTTGGAGAAAGTTTGGGAGACGCCGGGGATCGCCTCGGGTGTCTGCAGCCCGATCGTTCATCGCGGCAAGATCTACTGGGCCTGGCGCGGCGTCCATTGCGTCGATTGGCGGACGGGAAAAGAGGTTTGGGCCGGCGGCAAAGTCGGTTCGGCCGGCTCCTGCGCGCTGACCTCCGACAATCGCCTGGTCGTCTGGGCCGATCGCGGCAACCTGTTGCTGGTCGATACGGCCGAACGCGCAAAGTCCTTTCAGCAGGTGGCGGCCCAACAAAGCGTCCTCAACAAAGACGCTTGGCCCCATGTGGTCGTGGTCGACGGACACATCCTTTGTAAGGATCGCTTCGGCGCGTTGGTTTGCTTCAGCAAGGACTGAGCCGCTATGGCTGAGACTCATCGGGAGGCGATTCGCGCACCAACTTGCTCACCGCGCGAAACCGATCCGAGCCGGCCAACTGGCACCACTCGAACATCGCCGTCTCGGTGGTCGTGAGCACGGCTCCGTTGGATTCCAGGCGCCGCAAAGCGATCTCCGTGTCTCGGGTGTGTCGAGAGGCGATCGCGTCAACCGGCATGTGGATGACGTATCCGGCGGCGAGCAGATCCAATGAAGTCTGCAGAACGCAAACGTGGGCTTCGATGCCGACGACGACAATCTGCCGTCGCTCGAAGCCGTTCAGCTCCTCCACGAACGGCCGGCAGCCAAAGCAGCTGAACGCCATCTTGGAGTGCGCTGTGGGGAGCCGATCGACCAACTCGGGCGACGTGGGGCCAAGCTTCTCAGGATTCTGCTCGGTGACCGTGATGGGGATCTCAAACAGTTGAGCACAATCGATCAAGCGGCGGATGTTCCACCTCAATCGAGCTGGCTGTGGGGTGAGATCGACGAGTCGGTCTTGGACGTCCACGACTAACAGGACGCTCTCATCTCGCTGCAGCGCTTCCGGACTGCGCAACGTGAATTGGTCATTCATGACGTCGAAGATACCGCATCGCTCGCCAACCGGCCACAGTGTCGCACGGGCGGCGCCATGTCGCGGTCAACCGCCGTGCAAGTCGCCTGCGGCCCCTGGAGGAGAGGGGCGATTTGGAGGAGAATACCCCGCTGGCGACCGTTCGCGAGCGAGGATGGTGGGTCTTCGGCTCCATTTGAACTAGACGATGGAGTTGACTCGTGTCGACTCCAACTCGACGATTCGATAGCCAATCAGCCGCATCCCGACAGTATTAGAACCACAGCATTAGAACCACAGCGACGCATGAAAATCCGAGCCACCACGATCCTCACGGTTCGCCGCAACGGCACGATCGCCATGGGCGGCGACGGCCAAGTCACGCTGGGTGATTCGATCATGAAGGCGGATGCGGTCAAGATCCGCCGCATGCTGGACGGCCAGGTGCTGTGCGGATTCGCCGGAGCCAGTGCGGATGCGTTTTCGTTGATGGAGCGTTTCGAAGTGAAGTTGAAGGACTACCCGCAAAACGTTCCGCGCGCGGCGACTGAATTGGCGAAGGAATGGCGGATGGACCGCGCTCTGCGGCGTCTGGAAGCGCTGATGACGGTTGCCGACACGCAGTCGAACGTGCTGTTGGTCAGCGGTACGGGCGACGTGATTTCGCCCAGTGACGGCGTCGTGGCCATCGGGTCGGGCGGCAACTACGCGATCGCCGCCGCCCGAGCTTTGGTCGCCCATTCGAAGCTGGACGCGGCGACCATCGTCCGCGAAAGCATGCTCGTCGCGGCCGGCATCGACATCTACACGAACGACAACATCACCGTGGAAGAGCTGGCATGTCAGGAATGAGCGGATCGAAGGCGGGTGGCGGCATTTCCGCCAACCTGACTCCGCGTTGCATCGTTGAGGAGTTGGATCGGCACATCGTCGGTCAGGATGCGGCCAAGCGAGCCGTCGCGGTGGCGATTCGCAACCGTTGGCGGCGGCAGCAGTTGCCGGACGAGATGCGTCGCGAAATCGCGCCCAAGAACATTCTCATGATCGGCCCGACGGGCGTCGGCAAAACCGAGATTGCTCGACGTCTCGCCAAACTGACCGGCGCTCCATTCATCAAAGTCGAAGCGACAAAATACACCGAAGTCGGCTACTACGGACGCGATGTCGAGAGCATGATTCGCGAGTTGGTCGAAAACTCGATCGGACTTGTCCGCGAAAGCGAACGGGCCAAGGTGGAAAGTGAAGCCCGGCAGCGGACGGAAGAACGTCTGCTCGACCTGCTCGCCCCGCGACCGATCGCGTACGCATCCGAAGAGGGCGAATCGGTGGAACAGTACGAGCGCACGCGGGAGAAGATGAAGGCCATGTTGGCGGCGGGTGAAATGAATCAGCGCATGGTCGAGGTGTCGCAGGAGCAAAAAGCGGCTCCGATGGTCATGGGCATGGGGTCCGAGCAGATGGATCTGCAGGGCATCATGGAGCAGATCGTCCCCAAGCAGACGACGCGCCGCGAGGTGACGGTCGGCGAGGCTCGCAAGATCTTGTTTGAGCAGGAGTGCGAAGCGCTGCTCGATCCAGAAAAGATCAACGGTCAGGCCGTCGAATTGGCCGAGAATCTAGGCATCGTCTTCTTGGACGAAGTCGACAAAGTGGTGGCTGCTGAAGGCAAGGGGGCCGACGTATCGCGCCAGGGCGTGCAGCGGGACCTGTTGCCGATCATCGAAGGAACAACCATCCAGACTCGCTACGGATATGTTTCGACAGACCACGTGCTGTTCGTGGCGGCGGGTGCGTTCCATCGGGCGAGTCCCAGTGAACTGATGCCCGAACTCCAAGGGCGGTTTCCGATTCGCGTCGAGTTAAACGATTTGACGAAGGACGATTTTGTCCGCATCCTCCGCGAGCCGCGCAGTTCC
Source organism: Pirellulaceae bacterium (assembly GCA_030748485.1). GTDB lineage: Bacteria > Planctomycetota > Planctomycetia > Pirellulales > Pirellulaceae > JASMLW01. The sequence goes on along the minus strand of JASMLW010000405.1, from coordinate 1,850 downwards.
TTGACCAAGCAGTATCAGGCGTTGCTGGGAGCCGAAGGTGTCAAACTCGACTTTCAAGACGACGCCATCGAAGCGCTGGCCGAGTACGCCTACAAAGTGAATCAGACGACGCAGAACATCGGCGCCCGCCGCCTCTACACGATTCTCGAGCGGCTGCTCGAAGAGCTCAGTTTTGAAGCGCCCGACATGGGCGGCATGGGGCGCGTGGCGATCAACGCCGCCTACGTGAAGGAGCGTTTGGACGATATCAGCGACGACGAAGACCTGAGTAAGTTCATTCTCTAACAGTCGCGCGGTCCCGGGCGGTTCAACGTTGTCGGTCTCCGCCGAGATCGCGCGCTTCGACATACTTCGCGACGCGAGCGGCGAACTATTGCCAGCAGGATGAGAATCCTAGGCGAGCCGTTCGGCCAGCCGCGCCAACACGGCGTCGTTCTTGCCGATCGCTGTGAAGGCGAAGTGTCGTTGATCGGCGGCGGAGAGAGAAATCTCGACCCGGAGATGGTCGCGGGGCAGGCAGGCGGCCACGCGATCGGCCCACTCGATCAACGTGATCGATGGACTCTCGAACAGTTCGTCCGGGCCCAGCTCGAGGAACTCGTCGTCGTCGCGCAATCGGTAGGCGTCGAGGTGGTGGATCGGCGGTCGAGTGTCGTAGTGGTGGCAGAGGACAAAGGTGGGACTCACGACATCTTCTCGATTCGCTCCACAAGCGGCGGCCACCGCTTCCACAAAGCGGGTCTTTCCGGCTCCCAGCGTTCCCATCAAGGCGACGACGGTGGGCGGCTGGACAGCCGCGGCGAAGGCGGAGCCTAAACGATCGGTGTCGTCCAGACTGTTCGATACGAAATTGAAACCCGTCAACGTGACTCCCCGTGCAGGAATCCAGCGGCTGTGAGAGGGCGCAGCTCTTCGTCCGCGGCTGTTTGACTCCACAGGCCCGGGCGGTCGATGCAGACGCCGATCTGGGTGAGCGATGGGAATTCATCGCTGTCGGGCAAGCGTTCCAGTTCGCTCGGCGCAACCGCAATCACTAACTCAAAATCCTCGCCGTCGGACAGGGCCCTATCGAGTGCCGAACGAGCACTCTGCTCTTCGCCGCCGGCCGCCGATGGGGACAACTCCAAGGCGGCGGCCGACACGGGGATCCGGTCGAGGCGCAGCGCGACGCCGCACTCGCTGGCCGCCGCCAAACGGGAGCAGTCGATCGCCACCCCGTCGCTGACGTCGATCGCCGCATGCACTTCAATCGCCCCGCCAATGACGAGAGCCTCGCGCACTCGAGGAGTGAACGTCAGGTGTTTTCCGGACAGGCTGCCTCCAAAAGAACCGGTGGCGAGCAGCACGTCGCCAGGTTGCCCGCCGCTGCGCTTCCAAGCTCGCCCGGCAGTAACCTTGCCGATCGCGGTAACGGAAATCGCCAGCGACTGAGCCCAGCAATTCGTGTCGCCGCCGCAAATGGCAAGCTCGAATTCGGCAGCCAAGTCGACGATGCCGCCGTGAATCTCGCGAGCCAACTGGGCCGCATTGGGGGGCAGAGCCACGGTGACCAACGCGGCGGTCGGCGTGGCGCACATGGCGGCCAGGTCGCTGAGATTGACGGCCAGCGCTTTGCGACCCGCGGCGCGACCGCCGCACTCTTGGAGATCAAAGTGAACGCCGTCCAGCAACATGTCGGCGGCCACCACCCAATCCTCGGGTCCGCCCCGGAGGATCGCTCCGTCGTCGCCAATTCCCAACGCCACCGCCGGCGACGTGGGAGTCGTCTCCTCTAGCCAGCGCAAGAATGAGGATTCCATCGAAGCGAGGGGCGTGCGGGGTGGGAGTAATGACTATAGGGAATGACTAAG
>JASMLW010000404.1 GCA_030748485.1 Pirellulaceae bacterium | reverse complement strand
CGTTGTCCTCGCTTTGGTCGCCGCCGCCGTGTTTGCCATCTCCGCCAGCTCGTTTGATCAGCCGACGGCGCGGGCCGAGAAACCCTGGATCATCGACACGCACACGCATTTCAAAGGCGAGCAGCAGGTGGCGCTGGAACGGCGAGCCAAGCGCCGCGACCCGCGCGACACGCTGGGGCGAGTCGTCGTTCCGGAGGACTTCCGCCAAGTCGCCGACCGCCTGGGGATTCAGTCGACGATCATCGTGGAAGCCGTTGAACAGGAGCATCCTCAGTTCAACCGCTGGGTGCTTGGCGAGGCGAAGTCCGACTTGGTCTGCGGCTACGTCGCCCGCGGCGACCTGGTGTCCGAGGCGTTTGGAAAGAACTACGAGGAGTACCGGGCGAGCGGCTATCTGCTGGGCTATCGCTTCCGGTTCGATGAACTGCACGGCTACTTGGACAATCCAGCTGCGCGCCGCAACTTGCAGCGTCTCGAGCGAGATGGAATGGTCGTCGATCTGCTGGTCGAACCTCCACAGGCGAAGGACGTGCTGCGGCTGGCGGGGGAGTTTCCAAAACTGAAGATCGTGATCAATCACTGTTTCCGCGCCCGCATGAAGGACGGCGAGACGAGTCCGCAATGGCGACGCGCGGTGAGCGACTGCGGCAAACACTCCAACGTCTACTGCAAGATCTCGAGCATCGTGAATTTCTCGGAAGCCGCGCCGTTTGGACGACCGGCTCCGAGTCAGCTGGATCCCTACCTGCCGGTTCTGCAGCCGTGCTTCGACGCCTTTGGCGAGGATCGAATGATCTTCGCTACGAACTGGGGCGTCTGTACACACTTCGGCAAGGTGGACGACGTCGTGGGGATCGTCACACAATTCCTCGAGTCGCAAAGCAAGACGGCGTTGAAAAAGGGAATGCGAGACAATGCGATTCGCATCTACGGGATCGATCCCAAACACCTCCGTTAGACTCGATCGATTAGAGCGCATTTCAAAACCGAAGTCTTGCCGTACGATGGCCTTCCAAGGCGCCTTCCAAGGCCGTCGTTTCCCGAGGATTTCCAGATTCGTCGGCCTTCCAAGTCCATCGTACAAGGTTTTGAAACAGCCTCTAGTTTCTACGCTGCCTCCACCCGTCGGCTCAAATCATAAGGGTCTCTCCATGCAACGCACGTCGCTGATTCGTTGGTTCGGCTATTCGCTCCTGACGCTGGCGATGGCGGGGCCGGTTCGCGCCGCTGACCGCCCCGACGACCTGGTCGTATTTCTCGTCCGCCACGCGGAGAAGGTCGACACCAGTCGCGATCCGCAGCTGTCGGCGGCCGGGAAGAGGCGGGCGGCTGAACTGGCCAACGCGCTCCGCGACGCCAAACTGAAACACGTTCACAGCAGCGACTACATTCGCACCCGCGACACGGCGGCTCCCATCGCTGCTCGGCTTGGTTTGAAGGTCCAGCTGTACGACTCCCGCGACCTGCCGACGCTGATCAAGCAATTGCGGAAGACAGGCGGACGCCATCTGGTCGTCGGTCACAGTTCGACAACTCCCAACGCGGTTGAGATGCTCGGCGGTGAGCCCGGAACGCCGATTCACGAGCCCACCGAATACGACCGGCTGTACATCGTCAAGATTGACAAGAGCGGTGCGAGCACCGTGTTGATGCGATACGGAACGCCGCCGAAGGAGCAGCCTGAGGAATAACGGGACGCCGGCCGCGGACGAAATCCAACCACTCTCATTTCAGGTTCACCGATATGACTCGACGCGCGATGCCGTTACTGATGACGATCACGTTTTTGTTTCTTCAGGCGTTGACAATCGGCGCGGACGGTCAAGCGCGGGCGGCCGACGACAGCGACACGCTGCGGGTGTTCATCTTCGCCGGCCAGTCCAACATGGTCGGCTCGGATTCCAAGGTGAAGGACATCGGTCGTTTTCCACCCTTTGCCGGTCTGGACAAGCCTCAGCCAGGTGTGAAGTTCTCCTATTGCATCGGCCGTGAGAACAAGAGGCGATCGGACGGCTGGGTCGATCTGCGGCCGGTCAACAATGTCGTCGGCCCTGAATTGAGTTTCGCCCGGCGCGTGTCGAGGGCGACCGATGCGCCGATCGCCATCATCAAGTGCGCGGCTGGCGGAACGCACCTCGGTGGCGATTGGAATCCCGATGAACCCAGCGGCTTCAAGATGTACCCATTGGCGCTTGACTTGATTCGCTCGTCGCTCGCCGAACTCGACGAACAGGAGATCAAATACCGCATCGAAGGATTCATGTGGCACCAGGGCGAGAACGACATGTTCAACGAGAACTACATGCCCAACTATGGAAAGAACCTCGCCAACTTCATCGCTCGCTGGCGGCGCGACTTGGCTCAACCCAAGTTGAAGTTCTACGTCGGCGAACTCTGCACCAAGACGATCTGGGGCATGGACCTCAGGCCGCGCATGTACGCCATCAGCAAAGGGCAACGAGCGGTTACCGACGTGGATCCGCTGGCCGAATACATCCCCACGTCGCACGTGGGGGTTGAGATCGGCGGCGGCGTTGGGCTGCACTACCACTACGGCACGTTGGGGCAGTTGGAGCACGGAGAGAACTACGCGACCGCCTACCTGCGGACGATCGGAAGCAACACCGCTCAAACGCGACTCCTGAAAAAATGGCCCTACGCCAAGGAGAGTAAAGTGCGGCTGTTCGTTCTCGCCGGACACCGCAACATGGAGGGCGAGCGAGCGTTCGTCCAGGAGTTGGCGAAGCTCTCTGGAAAGAGTTCCCTGTTGAAGAACGACACGTCGATTGCGTTCAAATACAGCATCGGAGGCGGGTACAAGAAATCAGCCGGCTGGGAGCCGCTTGGCCCGGCCGGGTACTACGATACGTTCGGCCCGGAACTCAGCTTCGGCAAGGCGCTGAGCGATAAGATCTCGGGCAACATCGCGATCGCGAAGTTCACGCACAGCGGCAGCCAAGTGATTGACTGGACGCCCGAGGGAAGCGTCGCCAAGTCTCGCAACCTCTACGCTCAATTCGTCGCATTCGTCAAAGAGAGTATCGAGGAACTTGCCGACAAGGGACACGCCGTCGAACTGGCCGGAGTCTTCTACCATCTGGGCGAGAACGACATGTCGTTTGGACCGCATCGAAGAAACTCGCCGCGCTGGTTGAAATCGATTGTTGACGAGAGTCGCCGCGACTTGAACCGACCTCAGCTGCGCTGGTTCGTCTCTCAGCAACCGCCGACCGATGACAAGCGAGTCAACAGCATCGAAGTGACGGCGGCGTTGGAATCGCTCGCCGCCGCCGACGAACACATGTCGCACATCAAAGTTTTCAACCTACCCGGTCAATCTCAGAAGATCGTGATAACGACTCCCGGGATCGTCGCGCTGGGTGAAGTCCTCGCGCAGCAGTACGAGGACTAAACGCGAACGTGTCTGCTACCGCAAGTGCTCGACCAAGCGGACGGCCATGTCGAGTCGTTGTTGGGCGCGGTTTGGCAGGCGCTCGTCGGCTGCGGGCAAGCCCTCGGCGTGCAGCAGTTCTTCGAGTGAATGGGACCCCGTGCGGCGGTTGCCGAAGATTGACTTGAGCACCAGGCAGTGGGGCGCCGTGGCGAGTCGCCGTAGCAAGTCATATGTCTTCTGGTGGTAAACGACCAGGACGTC
>JASMLW010000403.1 GCA_030748485.1 Pirellulaceae bacterium | reverse complement strand
CCTCGAGAGCACTTGTGTGCTTTTCGTAGCTGCGCGAGAGCTCGGGTGATCCAGGCGTTGCCGCGCGACACCTCGTTCCACTCTCGCGTCGCCCCGCGCCACCGCGTTCCATTCTCGCGTCGCCCCGCGCCATCGCGTTCCATTCTCGCGTTACCCCGCGCCACCGCGTTCCACCCTCGCGTCGCCCCGCGCCACCGCGTTCCACCCTCGCCGCGCACGACCAGGGGCGTTTACGCCCCCCTTCCGCCGCAGGCGGCATAGGCCCGTGCTTGAGCACGGGTGAACCGGCGTTCCAGCTGCAACCAACGCTCCATTCTCGCGTCGCCCCGCGCCACCGCGTTCCACCCTCGCGTCGCCCCGCGCCACCGCGTTCCACCCTCGCGTCGCCCCGCGCCATCGCGTTCCATTCTCGCGTTACCCCGCGCCACCGCGTTCCATTCTCGCGTTACCCCGCGCCACCGCGTTCCACCCTCGCTTCGCCCCGCGCCACCGCGCTCCACCCTCGCGTCGCCCCGCGCCATCGCGTTCCATTCTCGCGTCACCCCGCGCCACCGCGTTCCACCCTCGCGTCGCCCCGCGCCATCGCGTTCCACCTCACGAGCCGCGCCGCCTCGCCTTCGCTTCCGTCGGGGGCTCCAACCCGATTCGACAGCCACCCCGGGAGCTTCCGGAACTATCTCCAAAGGGAATTCGGCCCTCGTCATTCCTTCGTCATTAGTCATTCGGTCTTAGTCATTCATTAGTCATTAGTCATTAGTCATTCCTTACCTATCTCACGAGGCCGACGATGACGGCGACGACGATGACGCCGCCGACGGCGGTCTTGCCGAGCGTTCCGAGGATGCGGCCGACGAAGGCGGCCGTGCCGACTTTGAGACTTTCCTCTTTCGTGCGCCCTTTCCAGACCTCACCCAAAGCGGCGCCGGCGAAGGCTCCCAACCCGGCGAACAGCAGGGCTCCGATCACGTTGCCGACCACGGGGACGAATGATCCCAGAAACAGCCCGGCGACGCCGCCGACGATCGAGCCGACCAGGGAGAGCGCGGCTCCCCGCTTGCTCCCGCCGACCTGAGAGGTGGCCAGCGCCGACGTGCCGGCCTCCAAAGCCTCGCCGATGACGGCCAACACGAGAACGACGACGATGGTGATCCAACCGATGTCGAGCCGCGTGTCCGGCGGCACGATCAGCATGTAGCCGATCGCCAGCAGCGCAGCGATCCAATTGCCGGGCAGGCCAATGATGTTGGTCAGCCAACAGATGATCAGCAGAATCACGAGCAGGATTGCGAGCGCCAAATACATGCGACTAATTCGACCGATCGAGCCAAGTCTTGGATGTGCGACTCACGAGTTTCGAGTCGCTTGCCCGTCGCGCCAGGTTTGGCGCGAGGATTATTTTTGATCGTCGCCGTCGGCTCCAGCCGCCGCAATGCGGAAAATCAAGCTGGCCACAAACAGCAAAGCCACGACCGAGACCACGGAAACGATGTGTCCGGCTACATTTTCCGGCAGTCCGACGAGCATCAACAGGTCGCTGCCGTAGTGATTGTCGATGCCGGGGATCCATTCGAAGCGCTCGTGCAGGTAGGCGACCAGGCCGATGCCCACTCCAATCAGCGACTCGCCGGCGATGATTCCGGAGGCCAACAGAACGCCGCTCTTCTCGGCGTTCGCTTTCCGCCCTCGCGTCACGATGAAGTTCATGATCCCGCCAATCAAAATGGGGATCGCCAAACCAAAGGGAAGGTAGATGCCGACGGCGACAGGCATCACGTGCAGCCTAAACGGAGCCTTCGCCAGTTTGAGAATGAAGTCGCCGATCAATAAGGCAACGCCGATGCCGGCTCCGATGTAGACCATATTCATCGGCAGCGGTTTTTCCGTATTGAAGAACCCCTCGGTCAATGAGGCGAACAGCCCTGCCTGAGGCGCAGGGAGCGACTTGCTCCCAATGCCGCCGTAGCCCTCGTGCAGCACGGTCAACACGGGCGCCATCACGAACGCCGCGACCACCACGCCGATCACTTGCATGATCTGCTGCGAGCGCGGCGATGCGCCGACCAGGTGTCCCGTCTTCAAGTCGTTACAAACATCACCGGAAGTACACGCCACACAGCAGACGACGCCGGCGACGCCGAGCGTGGCGATCATGCCCGCCTCGCCCCCGAACCCGAACAGTGTGATCATCAGGCCCGTTCCGAGCACGGCGGTGATCGTCATACCCGAAACGGGGCTGTTCGAATTGCCGACCAATCCGACGATGTAACTGGCGACGGCGGCGATGAAAAACGACATCACGATCATGGCGGCAGTGGCCAACAACGTCAGACCAGTCGAGTCGAGCAGCACCCAATAGAGGGCTGATATGAGACCGACGCAGACGAGAGTCAGAACAAGAATTGCGGGCGTCGGCAAATTGCGCTCCGTCTCCTTCTGGCTCGCTTCGACGCGCTGTCGACCGGTCAGCACGGCCGCCAATTCCCCGACCGCCGCGGCCAGCCCCCCGCGGACTCGCCAGATCGACGCGACACCACCAACGACCATCGCGCCGACACCGACGTAGCGGACCTTGGTGCTCCACAGCGTCCAGGCTTGGTCGATCGCCGACAGGGACTCGCCGTCCGCGTTTGTCGCCGCCATGTCGCCGAGCAGTGGGATGGTAATCAGCCAGCCGATGGCTCCTCCGATGAAGACTTGCGAGGCAACTTCCAAACCGACAATGAAGCCAACCGCCAGCAGCGCGGGGCTGATGTCGGCTCCCATGAACAGCACGCGGCCGCCGGCGACTCGCGCGATCTCCACCGTCCCGCGAAAGAGCCCCAGGAACGAAACGGCAATCTTGAAAAGCGCGCCGACCGTCAGCCCACCGACGACAATGGCCAGGCCCGAGCCGCCCGCTTCGCCCTCCCCGGCTCGCAACACTTCAGCGCAGGCCACGCCCTCGGGGTACTTTAGTTCCTTGTTGTCGACGATGAAGACGCGCCGCATGGGGATCATCAGCAGCACGCCGAGCAATCCGCCGGCCAACGCAATCAGCGATGTTGTCCAGAAGTCGAACTTGTCCCACGCTCCGATAAGAATCAGCGCCGGCATCGTGAAGATGATGCCCGCCGCCAACGACTCGCCCGCCGATGCCGAGGTTTGGACGAGGTTGGATTCGAGCGTCGAGGTGCGGCGCATGACGCCGCGGAGGATGCCCATCGCGATCACGGCCGCCGGAATCGACGCCGACACGGTCATGCCCACCTTGAGCCCCAAGTAGACGTTGGCGGCCCCCATCACGACGGACAGAATGACGCCCAAGACGATCGCTTCGAGTGTGAGCTCCCGCGGTCGCTTGATCGAATCGGTTCCGCTATGATCGGGCTTGCTCATGGACGCCTTTCGCAAATCCAATGGAAAGGTGGAGTGGCGAGTTGATTTCGGTAACCGTAGGCAATTCCAATCGGACGGTCAACGATGAACACACGAACGGCGGCATCCACGCAAACTATTTCCAACTTTACTGCGAATTGGCTGGCGGTTGCGCAACGAATCACCCTGTGCTCCCTGCTCCTCGGTTCTTTGCCCCTCGGCTCAATGGCGATCCCCTGCGCCCCGGCGAACGCCGATGAGGGAATGTGGTTGTTCAACGCGTTGCCGAAGAACTATCTCAAGGACACGTACGACTTCACGGTGACGGACGAGTGGGCCAATCACATCATGCTTTCGTCGGTCCGCTTCAACTCCGGCGGCAGCGCGTCGTTCGTCTCCAGCAATGGTCTGGTGCTGACCAACCACCACGTCGGCGCGGAGACTCTGCATAAGTTGTCGGATGCGGACAACAACTACTACAAAGACGGCTTCTACGCCAAGACGATGTCCGATGAGATCAAGGCTCCCGACTTGGAGCTCAATCAGTTGGTCTCGATCAGCGACGTGACGGCCAAAGTGAACGGTGTGGTCAAACCGGGCATGAATGCGGGAGCCGCCGCCGCTGCTCGCCGCGCGGCGATCGCGAAAATCGAAAACGACTCACTCGAGGAAACCAAACTGCGAAGCAACGTCGTGACACTCTACGGCGGAGCTCGCTACCACCTCTACCGATACAAAAAATACACCGATGTGCGTTTGGTTTGGTCGCCCGAATCGGCGATTGCGTTCTTCGGCGGCGACGCGGACAACTTCGAGTATCCGCGCTATTGCCTGGACGTCTGCATCTTTCGCGTTTACGAGAACGACGAACCGGCGAAAGTCGAACACTTCCTCAAGGTCTCCAAGAAGGGAGCGGGCGACGGCGAGCTGGTTTTGGTCTCGGGCAACCCCGGCCGCACTCAACGCATCTTTACGGTCGCCGCACTGAAGCACCAGCGCGACCACCGCATGCCGTACGTACTCGACTTCCTCCGCCGCCGCGAGATTCTCTTCCAGCAGTTCAGCCTGGAGAGCGATGAGAAGAAACGCCGCGGTCAGGACGAGCTGTTCGGTCTGCAAAACTCGCGGAAGGCCTTCACCGGCATGCTCAAGGGGCTGCAGAACCCTTCGATTATCGCCGATAAGCAAAAGAAGGAAGACCAATTGCGGCGAGCTGTCGGCGCGAATCCGCGTCTCAAAAAGTACGCCACAGCTTGGCAGCAGATCGAAGAAGTGCAAGCGCGACGGCTGGCCATCCAAGGCCAGACAGGAAGCTTCGCTTCGCGGCGTTTTGACATCGCGATGGAACTCGTGCTGCTGGCCGCCGAGGACGCCAAACCAAACGAAAAGCGACTGCCGCAATACCGAGATTCGAATCGAGAATCGCTCGAACAACAGCTGTTCTCGCCCGCGCCGATCTACGACGACGTCGAGTTGGTGAAGTTCGCCGACTCGATCGAACTGTTCGTCGAACGCCGCGGCGGCGACAACGAGCTGGTGCGGCTAGTGCTCGACGGCCAGAGTCCAAGCAACTTGGCCGCGGCTGTGCTGAACAAAACGAAGCTGGCCGACATCGATGAGCGAAAGCGACTTGCCAAGTCGGGAGCCGAGGGAATTTCCGCGTCGAAAGACCCGATGATCCGACTCGCGCTGATCATGGAGCCCGAGTTTCGGCGGCTCCGCAAAGTTGGCGATGAACTGAACGAGGTGGAACGGCAAGCCTACTCGCAAATCGCCGACGCATTGTTCGCCGTCCAAGGAGCCAGCACTTACCCCGACGCGACCTTCACGCTGCGGTTGGCGTACGGCCCGGTCAAAGGCTACGAAGAGGGAGGCCAGCGAATCCCACCGTGGACAACGATGGGCGGCGCGTTCGACCACGAGAAACGACATAACGCCAAAGACGATTGGCAATTGCCAAAGAGCTGGAAAGATCGTAAGGACAAACTGAACTTGGACACCCCGTTCAACTTCGTCTGTACGGCGGACATCATCGGCGGCAATTCGGGCAGCCCGGTTGTCAATCGCGCCGGCGAGTTGGTGGGCGTGATCTTCGATGGCAACATTCAATCGCTGACGGCCGACTACATGTACTCCGACGAGCAGGGCCGGGCCACGTCGGTGCACTCCAGCGCGGTGATCGAAGCGCTCCGCAAGATCTATGACGCGAAGAAACTAGCCGATCAGCTAGGCAACTAGAAAACTACTCGACATCGCACAGTCGCCATCGCTCAGTCGCCATCGCACACCGGCAGCGCGTCCCTGCCGCGCCCCGCCCATGGCGGCTCGTGTTGAATGGGGTCCGTTTTCTTGTGGCGTCCCCGCGGTGCTCGAATCAGAATGGCGGGCGGTTGTTCGATCCATCCAGATGAGGCTGAGCATCATGAGTCTATTGCTAATAGTGGCGGCGACGATTGGCGGAGATGATTCGGCGGCAGTGGCGCGATCGCCGGCTGAAGCGATACAACTCTTTCTGGACGGAACCCGCCGGACCCCTGCCGGTCATTCCGGCAACTCGACGCCAACGAAAGCTCCAACCGCTCGACGAGTCGAGGACGCCGCGACCGACTTGGCGCTACAACTGCTCGACGCGCAGGTCAGTTACGCGATCGCCCAACGAGTCTACAGCGCCCAGCACCCGGCGCTCGCCAATCAGGACCGCCAGCTCAAGCGACTGAAACAGGCGGTCGCCGAGATGCGCGACCGGGGGCATCCGACCGATCGGCGCGTCGTCGATCGCGAATTGGCTCGCTACGCCGCCGTCACTCGCGCTGCGCTCGATCAGGCGGCAGGAGACTTTCGAGCCCAACATCCCGAACACAAGCGGTTGAAAACGCAGCTCGCCGCCATTGAGTCGATCCAGAAGAAGCGAGCCAATCGACCAGTGGAAGCAAAACCGAAGAGTCGAGCGAGCGGGCCCGCAGAACGAGGATTGCCGTAGTGGACTTCGCCAGAAGTCCTGCTCAAAAGTGCGGCTGACGATTGAACTGAAACATGGAATTCTGGCGAATCCCATCTACGTGCTGGCCGAGTTGCCGTAGTGGACTTCGCCAGAAGTCCTGCTCAAAAGTGCGGCTGACGATTGAACTGAAACAGGAAACTCTGACGAATCCCTCTACGTGCTGGCCGAGTTGCCG
>JASMLW010000402.1 GCA_030748485.1 Pirellulaceae bacterium | reverse complement strand
GTTTTTCGGAAGACGTCGACCTGTCGCTCAACCGCGAGGATCTCGGGTTTGTCCAGGAGAAGAACCCCGGCCAGGCTCCAAGTCGAAAAAAAGCACAGCAGCTCATCGCAGAGCTTTCTGAAACCTGCAAGCGGGTCATCCGGCACGAACTGCTGCCAAGCATTGAGCAGAGTCTTACGGACATAATGGGCGAACCAAGCGATGCGTGGTCACTTGCCATTGATAAAGACGATCCTCAGACGGTGCTCTTCAAGTATCCACGGGGAGAATTTGGCTCCTCGGCCGATGCGGCATATGTTCAACCTGCCGTTCGTCTCGAACTTGGGGCTCGATCGGATCATTGGCCTGCTGAGAACCACGCAGTTCAGCCGTATGCGGCCGAGGAGTTTCCTGCCCTATTTGATACGCCGCAGGCGAACGTACGTACTTTGGCCGCGGAGCGCACTTTTTGGGAAAAAGCCACGATACTTCACGCTCTCCATCACCGGCCAACTGAGAAGTCATTTCAAGCGAGGCTCTCACGACACTACTACGATCTGGCTCAACTGATTGATTCGTCGATCGGCGAAACGGCGATTACGCAAGTCGATCTTCTCGCGACCGTCGTCGCGCACAAACAGGTTTTCTTTGCGTCTGGTTGGGCGAGCTACGACACAGCGGTCCCTGGAACACTTCGGCTGCTTCCACCACCGGAGCGACAAGGAGAGATCGCTAGCGACTACGCCGCGATGCGCGAGATGATGTTCGATGAGCCACCGAGTTTAGATGACGTTTTTCAGATCCTTAGCGTAGCCGAAGAACGCATCAACGGCTGACACTGCCAGGGCACGCTGACAAGATCCGCGGAATAACTCCACGAGTCTTGAACACTTCACTCTGGGGCGAGTTGATCGCTTCGCAGAGAGGTTACTTCGCCTCGCCTAACCGCTGCGTTAACCTCGCCACCTGCAATTCGAGTCGCTTGATTTCGCGGACGGTGTTGTTCTTTTCCATCTCCATCCAGGCCCAGATCTTCATCATCGAGACCGCCGCCATGGAGAACCCGAAGCCCATCGCCCAGGCGATCAGCGATTTGACCTCGTCAGCGGCGGAAAACCTCCACAGCGAGTAGACGCCGGCGACCATGAAGATCGTCATCACAATCATCACCAACGCCGTCATCCAACGATTGCGGCTCTGCAGCAACTCCAATCCCTGTTCGAGCAACGAGGGCTCCTGCGCAAACTGGGCGTAGAGTTCGGCGTCTTCCTCGGCCAGCGCTTGCTTGATTTTGTTGTCAATGTCGTTTCCGTTCATAACGTATCCCCTTCGATCATCTTCTTGAGTTTTTGTCGTAGCGAAAACAGTTGAAACTTCAGCGTGCCGACGGGCGTATCCAAAACCGCCGCGATCTCCTTCAAGGGCATGCGGTCGTCGTAGAACATTCGCAACAAGAGCTGCTGTTCGGCCGTGAGGCGAACGATCGCATTTCGCAACCGCTCTACGTCAGTCGACTGCTCTGACGGATTCCCCGGCGCCGCAGTGATTTGCCGGCCGATATCCTGGCGGAGTTTTCGCTCGCGCGTTTGCGAACGTATCCAATCGACCGATTTGTGGTGGACGATCCGATAGATCCAGCCGCGAAAGGTGGCGGGATCCTGCAATCGATGGAGACCGCGAAAAACGGCCACCCAGGCCTCTTGAACGACGTCCGCCGCCGCATCCTCACGCTCCGTCAGTTTGCGAGCATGGCGAATCAGCTTGGGGTGCCAACGCCGAACCAGCAATTGCAAAGCGGGCGCGTCCCCACGTTGCGCGCGGAGCACAAGCAGCTCGTTCAGAATCTCATCAGCATTGCGGCTCATCGGTCCATGTTCTCAGTGAAACTACGCTTAGGTCGTCGCAGACGGACGGAGGTTGGCGCAAAACGACGGTTTTTGGGCGAATATTCGGTACGGCTCTTGGAGCCATCGCCGGATCACCAATCCGACCGCCGACTCAGACTCGCCCGACAGGCGATGCGCCAGGCCGGTTGCTTCACTGCGTTGAGGCGGCGTTCGATCTCCCGGAGACCGCCATCCAACGTGACAACAATCGGTCACTAACTACTCGCGCGCCGTTCCCGTCTCCCAGCGCACATCATCGATCGCCACGCGGACGGTGGCGTCCGGAGCGTCGCCGGCGAACATGAACAGTTGCTGAACAGTGCGCAGGTCCGTCTTGAGGCGTGAGAGAGGAATGCGAACCCGATGCCAGTCGCCGTCGCGAGCGAAGCCGAACTCGTCTTCCTCATCCCCCAGCGGCATCCAGACCTCCCCCTTCGAACTCTTGATGCCGACTTTCATGTGCGCCGGCGACCGCGACTTGACTGCGAACGTCAGCGCGCCCTTGCCATAGGATTCCATGTTGCGATGGCGCGGAGTGAGCACGCCAAACCCGAACCATTGTCCGGCGGCCGCCTCGAAGGACCAGCATTCGGAGCCCTCGCGGGGGGCCGGCTGTGCGGCGGACTTCAGGTTGTGCCAGAGAAAGAGCGCCGCTCGATTGCTGTAGGCAAAATCCTTTCCCTTGCCGTCGGAATACCGCAGACGGTTCGCAACCTGTGTGTGTTCTGTGAACACGCCGTAGCCGCCGGCCGGCGCAGCCTTTCGCTTGAGCAGCACTTTGGTGTGTGAGTTGGCGTAGAGCCGCACCCAGTCGACCTGCATCCGAGCTGGAAATCGAGCGGTGACTTTGTCGGGCGTGTCGATCGCCGTGTACGACGACGTCCAACTGCCGACCGCGACGTTCAGAATGGGAAAGAAGGGCTGGTGATACTCGCGAAACTCGGGCGCGGAAATGTCCCATCCGCCAAATTCGCGGTCGTCCAAAAAGAAGCGGATGGACTTCGGCGTCCACTCCAGCTTGTAGGTGTGAAAGTCCTTGTGCAGATCGGCGTTGGCGTTGTGCCATTCGACCAGGCTCGTCTTCCGCTCGCTCTTGCCGGCAAAGTGCAGCGCGCAGTTGATCTGGCGATGTTGGAGCCCTTGTCGGATGGCGTCCTTGCCGCCGATTTCGAGGATGTCCACCTCGCCGCACTTCGGCCAGGCGACGGCGGGGAAATTGTCTCCCAGCATCCAGAACGCCGGCCAGACTCCGTTCGCCGTGTCGGGAACTTGAATACGCGCCTCCAGCGTGCCGTATTGAAACGCGAATCGGCCCTGCGTGTGCATTCGCGCCGAGGTGAACTCGCGGCCCTCAAACCGCTCGCGACGCGCTTCGATCACCAGCTTGCCGTCCTTCAGATAGGAGTTGTCTGGTCGGTCGGTGTTGAATTCGAGTTGACCGTTGCCGAAGCCGTGCCCACCCGTGTCGTAGGTCCAGACGCTCCGGTCGATCGCATCGCCATTGAACTCCTGCGACCAAACCGGCCGCCGCTTGGCTGATTGCGCCTGAACGCTCCCGGCGAGAAACGGAAAGACGAGTACTGCGCACAATGCCGCGGAGAGAAACCGATACTGCTTCAACGAATACATGGCAAGATCCATAAAGTGGCGGTGGAGGATTGCGGATGATCTTGAGGCCGTGGGACATCCAAACGAACCGCCTCCACATTCTGGCGACGGAGCTGCAGCCGTCGAATGTAGCTACCGTCGCCAGACGGTGGGGCATCGTGGATGACCTTGCGATCAAACGAACCGCCTCCACGTTCTGGCGAACGTAGCCACAGAGCGCGATGCCGCTCGTTCGTCCCCTCCCGTTGGTTGCTGCAAACGATTTCCCCGCCGCAAGTGGCAGTGCCACACACAAAGCGAGCTGCCGCTCGGTAATTGTTCGTCCGCTCCCGTTGGTCGCTGGAATCGTCTGAGCAAAGGCCCAAATCCCCAACGCCACAAGTGGCAGTGCCAC
>JASMLW010000401.1 GCA_030748485.1 Pirellulaceae bacterium | reverse complement strand
ATAACTCGAAAAATGACTTCCCAGGTCAATAGGGGCAAGGTCCAATAGGTGACACACACCTTCCAATCCAGTTGTTGGTCGAAGGCCCGGCACGCGTTCGACAATAGGGTCCAATAGGTGACACACACCTTCCAATCCAGTTGTTGGTCGAAGGCCCGGCACGCGTTCGACGGCCTTGGAAGGAAGGCAGTCGAGAACGAACCCAAGCTGCAGCAATATGGAACGTCGATTGTCGCGACTTTGTCGCGAAGTCCTGCCCGGCAGGCATCGACCTACTTGAGAATCGCGGTGAATGGGCGCCGCGAAATGGCTATCATGGACGGCGGCCCTGACTCGCCAACTTCCCTCCTCGCCTCCCTCCTGTGAATGATCCCCGTGTCGCCAGTTCACCGATCTGCCCTGACATCATTTCTCGTCATCGTGCCAGTCATCGTGCCTGTCTTTGCGCTCGCGCCGCCGCCTGAAGTGCGGGGGGAGCTTCGCGACGTGATCGACCAGCGCGTATCCGCCGCGTGGGAGGCGAACGGAATCTCGCCGGCGCCGCTCAGTTCCGACGGCGAGTTTTTACGACGCGTCTATCTCGACCTCTGCGGCATCATTCCGACGCGCGACGAGGCGGTCGCGTTTCTCGACGACGCGCGTCCGGACAAGCGCGAGCAGTTGATTGCCAAACTGCTAGTCGATGAACGATACGCGATTCATCAGGCGGACGTGTGGGACCTGATGTACTTCACGCGAAACCCGCCCGGGTTCGGCACGGAAAAACGGGGCGGTTTCCAAGCCTGGCTGCGGCGGCAGTTCGGCGAGAATCGGCCGTACGACAAATGGGTGCGCGACATTCTCCGCGCCGAGGGGAACACGGTCGAAGACGGTCCGCCGATGTTCCTGGTCCAGTACAAGAGCCGGCCGGCGGATGCGACCGAGGCGGTGGCGCAGAAATTCCTCGGCGTGCAGTTGCAATGCGCGCGGTGCCACGACCATCCGTTCGACGATTGGACGCAGCAAGATTTTTACGGCGTCGCCGCATTTTTCGCGCGGCTCAGCGTCGTCGACGTCGGCTCGAAGAACAAAGAGAAGGCGTACGCGAT
This sequence comes from Pirellulaceae bacterium, assembly GCA_030748485.1. Taxonomy (GTDB): domain Bacteria; phylum Planctomycetota; class Planctomycetia; order Pirellulales; family Pirellulaceae; genus JASMLW01. The sequence goes on along the minus strand of JASMLW010000401.1, from coordinate 6,460 downwards.
TGGCGAAAAGAACTCGGGCGACATACTCTTCGCCGGGCCGGCGACCGAGCAAGTTCCCGGGAAGAAGGGAGAGGCCGTCGCGCCGCGATTCCTGAGCGGGCAGGCCTTGGTCGAACCACTCAAGCCGAAGGACGTCACGGATCCACGCAATTTCCCGAATGGAAAGATGCCGCCCGCGCCGTATTACTCCAGAAAGAACGCGCTGGCCGACTGGGTCACTAGTCGCGAGAACCCCTACTTCGCTCGGGCGGCTGTGAATCGCGTCTGGGCGCAATTCATGGGCAAGGGGTTGGTGCAGCCGATCGACAACCTGAGCGGCCAGAATCCGCCCAGCCATCCCGAACTGCTCGCCGAACTGGCCGACCAGTTCTCGCAACACGACTTCGACATGCGCTGGCTGATCGGCGAGATCGTCAACAGCAAGTCGTACCAGCGTTCGCCGCGTGGCGAGGTGACCGAGGCGATGCCGTTGTGGTACGAGCGATCGCGCGTCAGGCCGCTGTCAGCTGAAGAGCTGTTTGAATCTTGGATCCGCGCGACCGATTACCTGGCCGCGGCGGGCGACGACAAGAACCGCGAGAGGTTTCGCGTCAAGGCGGTCAACTGGGAGTACGTGCGGCGGTTCTTCGGCCGGCCGAACGACGGCGTCGGCAACTTCCAAGGCGGGCTGCACGAACATCTCTATTTGAACAACGGGCAAGTGAACGCGTTGATCTCGCGGCGCCCCGGCGGGCTGCACCACCTGCTCGCCAACGACTCGCGACCGTGGGAGCAACGGGTCGAAAGGCTCTTCTTGCAGATTGTCTCCAGGCGTCCGACCGCGGCGGAGACTGAGAAGTTTGTCGCCTACCTCGACCGCGAGGACGATGCGGATGACCGCTTGCAGGAAGCGATCTGGACGTTGCTGACCTCCGCGGAGTTCCGCTTCAATCATTGATGATGAGATTCCTTCTAGCCGGCGCCGACGCCGCCAGGGAACAGCGCAATGCCACCTGAACCGACAACCAACTCCGGGCTCTCTTTTTCACCTCAACTGGGACACGTGACTCGCCGGGCGTGGCTCAAAGGGGCTCTAGCCGGCGCGAGCGGCGGCAGCTTGATGAACTGGGGCGGGCTCTTCCAATCGGACGCGCACGCCGCGCAGGTGCAAGCCAAGAAAAAGCGGTGCATTCTCATTTGGCTCAACGGCGGCTGCAGTCAGTTCGAGACATTTGATATGAAGGTCGGACGTCCGACAGGCGGCCTGTTTCGAGAGATCTCAACCAATCTGCCCGGTGCGAAGATCTGCGAACTGATGCCCAAGATGGCTCAGCGCATGGACAAGTTGAGCGTGATCCGCTCGATGCGCACTTCGCAAATCGACCATCCGGGCGGTATCTATCTGATGCACACCGGATACGCCCAGACGGCGAACGTACGGTTTCCCGAGATTGGGGCGATTGTGGCGAAGTACTGCGGCGACGCGGACGCGGACTTGCCGAACTTCATCAAGATCTCCTCGCAGGGCAACGCCGGCGCCGGCTTTCTCGGGCCGCAGTACCAGCCGTTCGGCCTCGACAAAGACGGCCGGCTGCCTCCGTTCTCGACATCCTATCTGGCGTCCGACCGCGAATCTCGCCGCAATGAGCTGCGCAATTTCGTCGACGAGTCATTCTCTCAGCGCGTGGTTGCCGATCCGATCGAAATGCACCGCGAGTCATACGAGCGGGCTCGACGCCTGCAAAACGTGCGCGACAAGTTCAACGTCGATGAACAATGGAAGAAGCACCGGCGGCAGTACGGCGACTCGAAGTTTGGTAAACGACTGTTGATGGCGCGGTGCCTGGTGGAAGCCGGTGTGTCGTTCGTCGAAGTCGGGCAAAGCGGCTACGACACGCACGCGGACAACTTCATCGGCCACAAGTCGCTGGTGCCGCCGATGGACCATGCCTGGGCCGGTCTGCTCGACGATCTCAGCGAGCGAGGCATGTTGGACGACACGCTGGTTGTGTGGATGGGCGAGATCGGCCGCACGCCGCGCATCAATAACCGCAGCGGGCGCGATCACTACGTGAGAAGTTGGACATCGGCGCTGGCCGGCGGCGGCGTGAAGGGCGGACTGGTCTACGGCGAATCCGATCGCGACGGCGCCGATGTAAAAGACAAGCCGGTCACCGAAGGCGACTTTTTTGCGACCGTTTACGCGGCGCTCGGCGTCGATCCAACCACGGAAAACTACTCGGGCGTGCGGCCAATTCCACTCGCTCCCTTTGGCCACAGCGTTGTGAACGACTTGTTAGCCTAGCCTCGGCGTCGCGAGCGGCGAAATGCGTCGCGGCCTCCCACCGAAACAAGATGACAGATCCATGCAGATAGACAAGCCGACACATCAATGGCAGTTGCCCTTCGAAGGCTCGTGGCCGACGAGCGTTGTCTTTCTCGACGATCGCCGGATCGCTGCCGGAAACCGAGCCGGTCAGATCTACTTGTGGGAATTGCCCGACGAGATTCCGGAGCGCGAGGAAGGCAAACCCGCGCCGCTGGCTCCGTCGCTGCGGTTCGATGGGCATCAGAATTCGATTAGCCGCCTGCTGTCTGTGGGGGACGGACGATGGCTCGTCTCCGGCGGTTTGGACCGCACGATTCGGTTCTGGGATACGCGGGCGGAGTCGCAGTCGTCCGACGAAGTCGTGCTGGACGGCAAAGTCCGCGAACAGCGGGCGCGGCGCAAGTCCAAAGAGGAGAAAGCGGCAATACTCGACGCGCCCGGCGTCAAGGTGGGCGTCATGGCCGATCGCCTGACGCTGACAAGCCACACCGAGTGGATCAAAGCGCTGGCCGTCAACGCGACGGGCAATCGATTGATCAGCGGCGACGACTCGTGTCTCTCGGTCGTCTGGGACCTGGCTCCGCTGGTCGAGGCCGATCGCCCGGCCGATGTGAAAGCGATCTGTCAATGGCGCGGGTATCCTCGCGTGTGGGTTAGTTCGGCCGCCCTGTCGCCGGACGGAGCGACTGCGTTCACTGCCGAGTTCGCCGGTCGCCGCAGCAGCTTTGACGTGCCGGCGGCTCAGGCGCGACTTTGGGATTCGACCAATGGCGAAATGAAAAGCGACTTGCTCAAAGTTTGGACGCCTAAGGTGAAAGACGAGGATCGCGTCGATTCCTATGGCTATGGCCGCGAGTGGGGAAAGTACATCAAACGCGGTTTGATCGCCGCCGCGTTTTCACCCGACGGATCGACGCTCGCATTGGGCCAGGGCGGCGAGACCGACACGGCCAAGGTTCTGTTAGTCGACGTGAAAACGGGCGCGATCTCGAGAGAGGTTTCCGGCCACAAGCAGGGCGTTTGCGACGTCGCTTTTTCAGCCGACGGAAAGTTCGTTCTATCGAGTGGACGCGATACGGTCGTGCGAATCTGCCAGGTGAGTGACGGGAAACAGGTCGCCGAACTCGGCAAAGGACGCGGTGGACAGTTTAAGGATTGGATCCACTCGCTGTCGGTGTCGCCCGACCAGAAGCGAGTCGCCGGCGCCGATATCGCCGGCATGGTCCACGTCTGGAGCCTCTGAATCGCACCGCCCGACGAGATTCTCGCCGTGCCCAGTCGCGCGTTCGCGCGAGTTCGCGCGCAGCGGCGGACGGATTCGCGGTTGCCGTGTGAGGATCTTTGGACCATTCTGGCTCTCGCCACGTACTTGGCTTGTTGAATCGACCCCGCGACCGGTAGACTCACCGAGCCCGCAAATCCGTAGCGTCATCTGATTGAGACTCGTCGGTGAACAACACTGCTCCCCAGGCCCCCCCTCGCGCGATCACCGTCCCTTTCCTCGACGCGTTCTGCTGCGGCGGGTTTTCGATCGCCGTCGTTGTCGCGCTGGTTGCCGGGGGAATGGCGTTCCCGGGAGCCGAACTGCCGTACAGCTTCTATTTGATCATGATCACCGAATCACTGATCAACTTCCCCCACTTCATGGCGTCGTACCGATTGCTCTACTCCAGTCGCAAAACGGTGCGCGAGCATCTATTCGTCGCAGTCATTCTCCCCGTCCTGATGTTGGGAATCGTGGCGTCGTGTGTCGCCTACGAGATGACGGGCGGAAAGATTCAAGGCTCTGCGCCGACGATCGGTTTGATGGCGCTGTTCTCACCGTTCGCGCCGATCTTGCTCGGTTGGCACTACACGGGGCAAGCGTGGGGGATGACCGCTTGCTTCGCCTACATCGGCGGCCTGCGGATCGAGTTGTCCGAACGGCGAATGCTGCTGTTGGGGTTGAGGACGCTGTGGTTCTACCACGTCATCCTCGTGTTGGACGCGATGGAGTTCCACTATGTGTTCGGGACGTTCGCGGAAGACGTTCACGCCATCATCGTGCTGTTGATAACACTCACGCGAGTCGCCGTGTTTGTCACATTTCTGGTTGGCTTGGAGGGTTTTCGGCGGATCGCGACGCGCGAGCAAAAGAAGATTCCGATTCGCTGCTGGCTGCCGTGGGGAGCCATTTTCGCCTGGTATGTGATGGCCGACATGCACCGCGGAACGTTCGTGCTCCTGCAGGTCTTCCACTCCTTGCAGTACATGGTGTTTCCCCTGCGGGTTGAGTTCAATCAGTACCGCACGAATTCACCCGACGCTCCCATGCCCAACGTCTGGCGGCACATCATGCTGTACTACCTGGCTCTCGTCGTGGTCGGGTTGTTTGCATTCAAGTCACCCGAGTTGGCGACGTTCGCGGTGAGTTCGGAAATAAAACTGGCGGCGATGATCTCGGCGGCGATCAACATGCACCATTACTGCACCGACTCGGTCGTCTGGAAAATCCGCAATCCGGAAGTGCAACAAGCCCTCTTCGGGCATCTCAAGCCGGCGACGTAAGCTCAAGTGGCGCAAGCTTCCAGCAGGCGCACGGTTGATCTTGATCAGCCTGTGAATGCATGTGATGTGGGCTTCCGGCTTGCGAAGTAGAGAAGAGTATTCGCCGCCAACTGGCAGCTCCCGCCACTTTCCGATTACCATGGGCGGATTCTCTCCATCAACGCACCCCGCACCGCAAGCACGCCATGATGACACCACGCACTCCATTCGCCGCCATCCTCCTCCCGTCACTCACCTGCCTGCTCTGCTGCTGCTCGATCACTTCGGTCGGGTTGGCTGAATCGCCGAGCCCTGCTGAGCCGGCGAGTTTCAAGTTGGCGAGCACGGATTGGCCCTGGTGGCGAGGACCGAACCGCGATGGCGCGGTCGCCGGCGACGCTCCGACGACGTGGAGCGCGACGGAGAATATCAAGTGGACGACGCCGTTGCCGGGGCGCGGTCATGCATCGGCGACGATCGTTGGGCCGTTCGTCTACATCCCCACCGCCGACAAGAAGGCTCGGACTCAGACCGTCTACTGCCTCGACCGCGAAACGGGTCGCATCGTCTGGGCCGAGGTCGTGCATGCGGGCGGACTGGATGACAAGGGAAACAAAAAGACGACACAGGCCAACGCCAGCATCGCCTGTGACGGCGAGAAGCTTTACGTCAATTTTCTCAACAGCGGCTCGGTGCACACGACGGCCCTGACGCTGAAGGGCAAGCGCGTGTGGTCGACCGAGGTGAGCAAGTTTACGACGCATCAGGGATTCGGCGCGTCGCCCGCTCTGTACGGCGATCTCGTCATCACCTCGGCCGACAACAAAGGCGGCGGAGCGGTCGCCGCGATGAAGCGGAGCGATGGCGAGGTCGTTTGGCGAATCGATCGTCCGGCCAAGGCGAATTACACGTCGCCCATCATTCTAAAGTCATCCGGCCGCGATCAACTGTTCCTGTCGGGGTGTGACCTGGTGACCAGCCTGCAGCCGGAATCGGGAAAGACGCTGTGGGAGATCGAAGGTTCGACGACCGAGTGTGTGACCTCGATGGTGACCGACGGGAAGCGGGTGTTCGCCAGCGGGGGATATCCGAAGAACCACATGCTGGCCGTGAATACGGACGGATCGGGCGAAGTCGCCTGGTCGAATAATGTTCGAGTCTACGTTCCCTCGATGTTGCTCCGGGGCGCGCATCTATATGGAGTCACCGACGCCGGCGTCGCCACGTGCTGGGATTCCGCGACCGGTGAGACGATGTGGCAAGAGCGACTCGGCGGAGTCTTCACGTCGTCACTCATCTTGGTCGGCGAGAAGATTCTGGCGACCAACGAGAAGGGCGAAACATTTGTGTTTCGCGCCGACCCGCAACGTTGCCGGATTCTCGCCAAGAACCAACTGGGCGACGCGTCCTTCGCCACCATGTCCGCCAGTAAGGGAGCCCTCTTCCACCGGTATGTGAAAACGGCTGACGGCGAGCGAAGCGAGTTTGTCACCTGCATCGAGGAGTAGACCGCCTCGCCGTCGCGTCAGTCGTCCTGGAAGAACGGGAACAGCTCGAGCAATTGAGCTTTGTTGGGCCGGAGTCCGTACTCGCAGACCTCAAACGCCTCGGCGTGCTTCACAGCCT
>JASMLW010000400.1 GCA_030748485.1 Pirellulaceae bacterium | reverse complement strand
CCAGGTCAGTAGAGCATTCCCATCAAAACAGGTTTACCGGTGCGACGATCTACACGGCCATCCGCCCCGTATTTAGTAGCGACGGAAGCGACATACACCGCATGATCGTTCTTAACGAAATTGTGTTGACCTACATTACGGGTGATGGATCTCAATCGTTGCAGTTGGCAATGGATGCTTCCGATGTTGTTGAACTTAAAAAACAATGCGAACGCGCTCAGGTTAAGTCAGCCTCGGTGAAGAAAATGCTTAACGATTGCAACTGGAAAACCTATATATCCAACGACCCAGAAAATGATCAGAGCTAACGAAGAGAACCTCGGATACACCGTGATGCCATCCTCCGAAGAGTACGCCGTTGAATACGGCGCAAGGAGTTGGATTACACCTTCGATGCACACGCGCGCGATTTCCAGCCTATCGGAAGAGGAATGGATGGCAGAGAGGCTCGCCCACTCAGTGAGGCTAATGGGCGACGCGGTGCATATTGCCGCAGACATCCGCGCAGGAGTTCCAGTATTGCGCGGTACTCGGTTGCCGCTGTCGCGGATCTTGGCTGAAATTGCAGATAGCGAGTTCATCGAGCAATTCGCTGAGCGGTGGGAAATAGACGCGCTGCCCCTTCGGGACTTCCTTGATGGCCTCTCAATCCAGCTTGACCGACCCTTCATCCGCAAATAGTCCAATTACCTATCAACTGGACGAATGCGTCAACGATCCGGACCTCGCGGAAGAGTGCAATAAGTCTGGATTAGTTTTTGTGCGGAGAACGCCGCGTCGAATGACGGGAATAGGCACAGAGGACGTCACGATCGTCCAATATTGCCAGCAACACAATCTGCCTCTCCTTACCGTTGACTGGCGATTGCCCGACAGTCAAACCAGTCTCCTGTCTAACGAGAACCCTGGAGTTGTCGTTGTTCGCAACGACTCTAGGAGAACGATAACCACCGCCATCATCATGGCAGTTCTCGGAGAATTCAAAAGCAGACTAGCCGATTGGCATACGCTGGAAATCAGAAACTCAATTCTAGAATTGTGGCCAGACGGAGTGCTAGTGAGGACGGCTTCGACGTCTGGTGTGGAGGATACGTACCTGAAGTTTGCCGATGCTGCTTGGCAGAAGCGCTTCGTTGGAATCATCAAAGCAAACGGTAGCTTGCCCTAAATGCGGCCAGCAATTCACCATGCCTTCTGCGGTAAAAAAGCCGCGTCCAACTCGACTGCGATCTTACGGGTGTCTACAAGACTCAAAGGGGCCTCCACACACTCTCAGCCGTCCTGCGAAACGCCTTACCAGGCGGTATAATGCGAGTTTCTGCGAAGCTTCAGGCGCGCGTTTCATCGTCGTTGCATCGATGCTGCATCCATGACAGAAGAATGTAAGCAGATGAGGAGAGATTCATGAGAAGGTTCGCCGTCGCGGCGCTGCTCACCATTGTCGGCGGAGCCTTTGCGCTCGAAGCGACCGCCGCGCCTCCGAACGTGGTGATGATCATTTCCGACGATCAAAGCTGGACCGACTACAGCTTTATGAAACATCCGGAGATCGAAACGCCTCACATCGATCGGCTGGCCAGCCAGAGCCTGACGTTCACACGCGGCTACGTGCCCGACAGTCTTTGCCGCCCTTCCCTGGCCACCATGATCAGCGGACTGTTCCCGCACCAGCACGGGATTGTCGGCAACGATCCGCCGCCGCCGCCAGGATTGAAGAAGGGACGCCGCGGTTGGCGGAACCACCCGGACTACTTGAAGATTCGCAATCAATACATCGAACACATCGACCGGGCTCCCGCGCTGCCGCGGATGTTGCGCGAGTTGGGTTACGTAAGTCATCAGTCGGGGAAGTGGTGGGAAGGAAACTTCAGCCGCGGCGGTTTCACGCACGGGATGACGCACGGGGACCGAACCAAGGGCGGCCGGCACGGCGATCTGGGCCTCACCATCGGACGCCAGGGAATGCAGCCGCTGTTCAAATTCATGGACGAGGCTCGCGCCGCCGAGAAGCCGTTCTTTGTCTGGTACGCGCCGTTCATGCCGCATACGCCGCACACTCCGCCAAAACGAATCCTCGACAAATACCGCGAAAAAACCGATTCGCTCCCGATCGCCAAGTACTGGGCCATGTGCGAGTGGTTCGATGAAACGGTTGGTGAGTTGACAGGTTATCTGGACAAAAACGGACTCGCACAAAACACAATCGTGCTCTATGTCTGTGACAACGGGTGGATCAATCAACGCAACGCCAGTCGCTACGCCCCGCGCTCAAAGCGAAGTCAGTACGAGGGCGGCGTTCGCACTCCGATCATGGTCCGTTGGATGGGACGTGTGGCTCCAAAGTTCGATCGCCAGACAGTTGTCAGCAGTATCGACTTGGCCCCCACGATTCTTCGCGCCGCCGGACTCAAGCCGACCGCAGCAATGCAAGGCGTCGATTTGCTCGACGCCCAAGCGTTAGCGAAACGCAAAGTGCTGTTTGGTGAAATCCTGGAGCACGACATTCAGCATATGACCGACCCGGTCGCCAGCCTGCGGTTTCGCTGGGCGATTGAAGGCAAGTGGAAACTGATCGTCCCTCACGCCGGCCGAGTTCCCGACGGTGAGGTCGAACTGTTCGACCTCGAAGCCGACCCGCACGAAAAGCGAAACCTGGCTCCCGATCATGGCGAACGAGTCGAACGAATGACGACTCTCATCGATGATTGGTGGAATGTCAGTTCATAGACATCCGGTCACGCGGATCTCGCTGCCACGCTCTCTGGGGACGAGCTCTCCGGGGACGATTGTTTGTAACTTTGTGGATTGAGGATCACCATGACCGCCAACTCGTCCGCCGTCGTGATGGCTGGAATTCCCGCCACCAACTTCGCGCTTTACCATCGCTTGCGATTTTTGGTCGGCGATCCGACGGCGTTGATCGAATTGCCCGAGGGTGACGGCGTCAGCCGCACGCTGCTGCTCCGCGACATCGAAATGGAGCGAGCCCGCAAGCACGCCCGAGTCGATCGTGTCGGCTGCCCAGCCGACTACGCGCCGGAGTCAGGATTGTCGGGCGATCGCGAAACGGCGACAGCTCAAGCGGTCGCCGAACTGCTTCGGCGGAATGAGATTCGCACCGTGACCGTCGACCGCTCGCTACCGTACATCTTCGCTCACCACATCGCCGAAGTCAGCATCGGTGTCGAATGTGATCTCGAGATGGGAGTCCTCGAACGCCGCTCGAAAGATGAACAAGAGATCGCCTGGTTGCGCGAGGCGCAGCAGGTGACCGAGGACTCGATGGCGATGGCCTGCGAAATGGTGGCGCGAGCCACCGCCAATGCGGAAGGACTGTTGATCAGCGACGGCGCTCCGCTTACCTCGGAGCGAGTCCGGGCGGCTGTCGACATCTTTCTGACCGAACGCGGCTACGCCAATCCCGGCAGCATCGTCGCTTGCGGGCCGGCCGGAGCCGATTGCCACGACCGCGGCAGCGGAGAAATCCACACCGGACAACCAGTCATCATCGACATCTTCCCCACGAATCGACAAACCCTCTACAACGGCGACTGCACGCGGACGGTCGTCCACGGCGACATCTGCGACCGACTTGTGGAGATGCACCGCGTCGTCGTCGCAGCCAAGGCCGCGGCGGTCGCCGCAACTCGCACCGGCGCGACGGGCGAGGACGTGCATCGAGCGACGATCGGCGTCATTGAGGGCAATGGGTTCGCGATGGGGCTCCCTCGAGCCGACGACCCGCTCGACTACTGCGCTATGACTCACGGCACCGGCCACGGCGTCGGACTCGACGTGCACGAACCCCCGTTGCTCGACTTCAACGGACCTGAACTCGTCCGCGGCGATTGCCTGACCATCGAACCCGGTTTGTACTCGCGCGCCATCGGCGGTGTGCGAGTCGAAGATATGGTGATCGTCGAAGACGACGGCTGCGATAACTTCAACCAGTTGTCCGAGGGACTGGCTTGGTAAGGTCGCCGGCTGAATGAGCCGCCAAACTCTCAGGGCGTTTTTGGCTTGGTGTCGAGCGTCAGCAGGAACGCCAACAAGTCGTAGAATTCCTTTTCGGGAATGACTTTCGCCGCGTTCTCCGGCATCAGCGACAAGTTCGACTTGCGCTGCTCCTCCACGTCGTCTTCAGGGACGAGGAACTCCTTTCCTTTCTCGTCGACGAGCACCAGCGAATCTCCTTCTTGCCGCTTGAACAGCCCGCTGCGCACTTGACCATTCGCCAACCGCAGCGTGGTCGTCCGAAACGCCACATCCACATTGCGATTGGGGTCGAGGATATCCTCCAGGATGCGATCCAACCCGCGCCCCGCCAAGCCGTCCAGTTGAGGTCCGATGAGCGGCCCTTTACCGGCCAGTTGATGGCAGATGGCGCAGTTCTTCTCGAACGAGCGTTTGCCGTTTTCCAAGTCGTGCGGCTGCCGAATGAAACTCGCGCGGCGGATCAACATCAATCGCTGCAGCGACTCCTGTACAGTGGGTAGATCCGCGGTGAGTCGATCGATTTCGGCCGCTTTCACTCGAACCGCCACCAGACGCTCACGCACGGCGGCGTCCTGCAGCAGTCGCGCCGACGCTTTGCCCTGGTCGACCAAGTCCATCAGCAGTTTCGCGGCTGACGCTTCTCCAGCCAATTGTCGAGCGAGCGCGGTTTGCAGCTGACTCGGAGAGCGAGTCAGCGCCTTAGTCACCGTGTCGACGATCAATGGCTCGGCGCGCGATTGCACGCAGGCGGCGACGGGTTCGCGCAGCTCTTGCGGAGCTGTCGCATCTGTCAGCAGCGGCAGCAGCGCGGACAGGCGAGCGTCACCGCGGCGGTCCAGCAGCAACGCGGCCGCTTCTCGCCGAACTCCCCAATCGGCGCGCGAGTCGCCGATCCATTCAGCCGCGCGGTCACGCAGCGCGGCATCGTCAACTCGGCGCGCGATAAGAGCGACACTCCGCCGCCGTTCGGCGACCGTCCGCGGCCCGACCTTGGGAATGGCGACCACCGCGGGATCGAATCGCCCCACGGCCAGCCAGGCAAAACCGCCGCTGTCGTCGCCGTCAACCAATTCGACGTAGACAGGGCGATCGACTAACTCGGACAGATCCCAAGCGACCTGACGAGCCTTGTCGTTCCGCGGCGGCCAGGCCTCTTTCAAAATGGCGTTCGTCTCGGCGTCGCGCAAGCGGACGACGGTCAGATCCGAAGGCGGACGCGTGGTCGGACCCCGGTGGCCGGCGACAAAGAACGACAACTTGGCTGGAGCAGAAAAGGTTCGCGAGCGGGCGATCCCCGTCAGTCGCTCGCCATGCGGCAGACTCGAAATGAATGACCCCGAGACGCCATCGTTGCTCGGCCGGTTGCGAACGGCCCACGGGTTACCCGCCAACCGCTGGCCGGGTGGAGGCTGGTTGACCCAGTGCCCAGCAGACGGTTCCACCGAGTCGGCCAGTCGCGACGCGAGCGAGATGGCCCAGTCCTCGACCGCCGTCGGCAGCGCGCTCGATTGGCTCTCGACGCCGCGCACGACCGACAATAACATCTGCGACTCCAAGTCCAGCCGACCACCGACGCTGCCGCGGACCGATTTGACAAGCGCATCGACGTCACTCACGGCGACGTTGGAAGCGGCGTGCCGCAACCACTGCAACCTCACCGCGGGCGCGAGTTCGCCGGCGATCGCTTCGTCCTTCAGTCCCCGCAGCAACATGGCTGCCGACGCCGTGTTGTCCACGGCCAGGCAGATCGATGCGATCGTCTCAATTCGCTCAGCATCCATCTCGGAAGTCGCGATTCGTCCGAGCAAACGGCTGTCGCGAAAGTGGTTTCGCAAGGCAATGCGAATCGCTTGGCGGAGCAGGGCGTCGCCCTCGCCGACTCCGCTCAACGCCGACAGCAGTGGTTGAACTTGTGACGGCGCCGGGTGGCGGGCAATCCCGTCCGCCGCCGCTCTCCTCACGAACGGGTTGTCGTCAGCCAGTCCGGCGATCGCCAAAGCGCGGTGTTCGCTGTTCCACACGCTCGTCTCGCCGAGCGCCTTGGTCGCATGAATTCGCACCAGCGATTCCGTATCGTCCAGGCAACGGCGCAGTGAGCCCTGGTCGAGTGCATCCAAACGGAACAGCACCCACAGGCAATGCATCCGCGTCGTCGCGCTGTCGGAGTTGGCGATGGCCGCCCGGCACGGCCCGATTGCAGCCGCGCCGACGTGGTCGGACAGTCGATCGGTGGCCAAGTTTCTTCGCGCGCGGTTGGCTCGCCCTAGTTCCTCAATCAGCTGCTCGACGCCCGCGTCGGCGATGGAGCGGAAGGTCGTTTCGGCCGCACTCGCCCGCTTGTGCGATATTCGCCACAGCCGCCCGCGCTTGCGATCTCGTTGCGGATGATCGAGATCGACTTCGTAATGACCGATAATGCGATTGTAAAAATCGGCCACGTACAGCGCTCCGCTGGGACCCATCGTCACGTCGACGGGGCGAAACCAGGGATCGCTGGAGATGAGAAAGTCGCTTTGCTCGCGCGCCTTGTAGGTCGAGCCCGCGGCGACTCGCGTGTTGCGATTGATGCGACTCGTCATCACATTGCCGCTAAAGAAGTTGTCGCGGTACTGCGCGGGAAACGCGGACGCCTCGTAGAACTCGACGCCGGCGATCGCCGTCGATCCATGCAAATGCTCCATCATGGCGGGCACGAAGCCGAGCCCGTCGTGCGGCTTGCCGAAACTCGGGTAATACCCCTCGCGAATCAACTGGTAGATCGGTTTCGAGTGGCAGTCGGCGGTGAAGATGTCTCCCTGTGAATCGATCGCCATGCCAAACGGGTTGACCTGCCCCCACGAGTATTGCTCGATGCGGGAGCCGTCTGGCCGCAGCCGATACGTGTTGCCCGACTGCATGTGAACCGTGTGCCCGTCGGCGCCCTGCACGGTCGTCTCGTTGTTGAACCCGTGACAGGCGTAGATCCAACCGTCGAGTCCGCGTCGAAAAGAGTTGTTCAAGCCGTGGGTGTCGCGCTCGAAACCCATCGGCCCGTAAAGTTTGATGCGTTCGTCCGCGCTGCCGTCGCCGTCGGTGTCCCGCAGTCGCCAAATGTGGGGAATGCTGAAGACGATGCAGCCGTCGTCGTACGGCAACAGTCCGATAGGGATGTTGAGCCCGTCGGCGAAGACGTGATTCTTCTCGAATTGGCCATCGCCATCCTCGTCGGAAAAGACGACGACCGCATCGCGGCCTTGTCCCTTGGCGGGGTGAGGGTACTCTTGTGTGACTGTGACCCACAATCGCCCGTGAGCGTCAAACGCGACGTTCATCGGTTTCGCGATCTCGGGCTCCGAGGCGACCAGGTCAATCGAAAAACCGTCGGGAAGTCGAAACGTCGCCAACTCTTCGCTCGGGTTCAACGGCTCCGTCGGGCGAATGATGGCGCGAAACGGATCATCCTGAGCGACGACCGAACCGGCGGCAAACGCGATCATCAAGAGGACGGAGAATCTAGAGGCGGTTTCAAAACCTTGTACGATGGCCTTCCAAGGCCGTCGAATTTGGAAATCCTCGGGAAACGACGGCCTTGGAAGGCGCCTTGGAAGGCCATCGTACGGCAAGACATCGGTTTTGAAATGCGCTCTAGTGAAGGGAAAGAATCGCGGTTGCATGAATGCGCTCCTCGTTTGAACATGAGTCGCCGCTCGGCAACCTCTGACAGTTGCGAGTTTAGGTTCATTTCGCGCCGTCAGCAACGCGCTGCGCGAATGCGCCGCCCGGGTTTCCCCTCTTGCTCCGAAGGTCGAGACTTAAACGGCTTGCCGGAGCAGCTCGACCGAATCTCCCGATTCAACAAATAGTGACAAAATCATGTCATTCATGGAATGAGGCGGCGCGCGGGCGCCAAGCGTCGGCGAGAGCGACGATTCTGTTTGCGGATCAACATTGTGGTATGGTAGGTCGCTCAGGGGATCTCGGCTGACGAGAGTCGCGAGAACATCGCTGGCGGTTCTCCACCATCGCAATCTCAACTCGACGAGCAGTGGCGTGTCTGACGCGAAACAGGAAGACGACCTTTACCGGCAGAGCGCGGAGTTCCGCGATCCGCCGGTCGGTTTTTGGCCGACGGTTCGTTTTCTCGGACCGGGTCTGGTCCTGGTCGGCTCGATCGTCGGCTCCGGCGAGCTGATCCTGACAACCAAACTCGGCGCTCAGGCCGGTTTCGTGATGCTGTGGTTCGTGATCGCCTCCTGCATCGTCAAAGTCGTCGTGCAAGCGGAGTTGGTCCGCCACATCATCTCCAGCGGCGAAACGATCCTCGAAGTTCTCAACAAACTGCCGGGCCCGAGTTGCCTGAGGCCGGGTTGGTTCACGATGGGGTGGCTGATCGCATTCTCGATCGCCACGTTCGCCGCCATCACAGCCTACCTCTACTACTCCGATGCGTCCGTGTCGGGGCGGTGCATTGCCGGATTGGCGGCGGCGACATTGGTCGGCTGCATCGTCTACATGGTTTCCACACTGCGCGGCGGGGGACGCTCGCCGGAAAGCTCCGCGTCACTGAAACACTCGGGCGAGCTACCGCGCATCAACTGGTTCATGATTCTCTTCATACCGGCTCAACTCGCCATGTTCGTCAACACGGGCGGCATCATCGGCGGAGCCGGGCAGGCGCTGGAGATGGCTTTCGGCTCGGCTCCCGCTGAGGTGTGGGCCGTCGTTGTCGCCATCATCAGTTACATTCTGTTGATGAGCGGCGGCTACCGTTCGCTGGAGGGAATCTCCGTCGCGCTGGTCGCCACGTTTACATTGATCACGTTGATTTGCACTGTGCTCCTGCAGTGGACTCCCTTTCAAATCTCTTGGTCCGACCTGAGCAGCGGGATGACGTTCGGCTTACCCGATCCGCTCCCGCCGATCGTCGTGCTGACGATCCTCTCTGTCTACGCGGCGACGGGGATCGGTCACTGGGAGATGTTCTCGTACACCTATTGGTGCATCGAGAAGGGTTACGCGCGCCACGCGGGGAAGCGGGACGAGTCGGAGGCTTGGGTCCGCCGCGCCCGCGGCTGGGTGCGAGTCATGTATATCGACTCGGTTCTCACGATGTTCATCTACACGTTGAGCACTATTTGTTTCTACTTGCTGGGAGCAGCCATCCTGAATCGCAAAGGGATCGACCCGTCAGGCTACACGACGTTGTCGGATCTCGAGTCAATCTACATCGAGTCGCTCGGATCAGCCGCCTCCGTACTGTTCATCAGCGGAGCCTTCTTCGTTCTCTTCTCGACCGTCATCTCCGCCGCCGCGTCGGGCTCGCGAATCATCGCCGACGCCTTCTGCGTACTCGGCTTCTTGCCTCGAGACGATTTTTCAGCCCGCAAACGCGTCATTCAAATCTCCGTTGTCGCTTCGCTGGTCCTGTTCGGCTACACGTTTTTCCTTTTCAAGGACCCGCCCTTCATGTTGATGATGACTTCCATGATCGCCGTCTTCAGCTACCCGAGCCTCGGCATCGGCGCGATCTACCTCCGACACAAATGCGTCGATCAGCGGATCCAACCCGGCGCGATCGTCACCGTCATGTTGTGGGTGTCGGGCGTCTTGTTGGGCGTCGCGTCACCCGTCATGGCGCTGACTTACTTCTACCTCAGAACCAACAGTTGATCGCCACGAGCAAGAGAGAGAGAGAGCTAAAGATGGACGCCGCCAACCTTGCCGCACTCCCCATGCGAATCGGGCTGGGACAGTTCAGCGACCCCAGCGACGAACAATTGAGGTTTGTCAAACAGTGCGGCGTCGACGACTTCCTGCTCAATACTCCAGAGCTGCCCGGCGATCAGCGCTGGGAGTTTCAGGACCTGATTCAGTTGCGACAGCGCGCCGATGAATTCGGGCTGCGCTTGATGTCGCTGGAGAATACGCCCGTCTCCTTCTACGACAAGATCATGCTCGGGCTGCCCGGCCGCGACGAACAACTCGAACATATGTGCCAGACGGTTCGCAACATGGGCCGCGCGGGAATCCCGATCCTCGGCTACCACTTCATGCCCGCCGGTGTCTGGCGAACCTCGCGAAGTACACCCGTCCGCGGCGGAGCGCAAGCGACGTCCTTCAAGATGGATCTCGTCCGCGACGCCCCCTTGCACGCCGGCCGCGAGTACAGCGAAGCCGAGATGTGGGACAACTACGATTGGTACCTGGAGCGTGTCCTTCCTGTCGCCGAAGAATCCAATGTCCGCTTGGCGCTTCATCCGGACGACCCGCCCGTCGAATCACTGGCCGGCATCCCGCGCCTGTTTCGCAACTTCGACAACTTTCGTCGAGCGATGGAACGTTTCGATAGCCCCTGTCACGGACTGGATTTCTGCCACGGTTGCTGGTCCGAGATGCGCGCCGGAGCCGGCGTCCTCGAGGCGTTGGAGCACTTTGGCCGGGCGGGGAAGATTCACTACGTCCACCTCCGCGACGTCGTTGGCGGCGTAGAGGATTTCACCGAATGCTGGATCGGCGAGGGCAACTCAAACATCCCGGCTGTCCTGCAAACTCTCCGCGAGGTCGGCTTCCGCGGCTTTATGATCCCCGACCACGTGCCGCACATGGAAGGAGATACGCCCTGGTGTCACCGCGGTCGCGCTTACACGGTCGGGTACATCCGCGGGCTGATGGCGAGTTCGAGAGTTGATTGAAAGAGTGGCATGACTGCCGCCGGATCGCCGGCTCATCTCTCCTCAAAAATACCGGCTCCGAAACCGGACTCGCCGGTCTTAGTCGCCTCGCGCGGGGACTTCGAGCGATGGGGGCCCCGCGGCTCTGTCTCCGCCGGCTCGATGTGCTTGTGTTCAACGACAGGTTCCGCAGCCGGCTCAGCGATCGGTTGCTCTTCTCGAGGTTTCGTCTCTTGCTGAGGTTTCGTCTCTTGCTGAGGCTGCTTCTCTTGCTGAGCCGACGGCTGCGGCTGCGGAGCGGGAGCTGAGCGGCGGGGTTCGGCAGGCGCGATGTCCGCATCCAAATCGGCGCCGTACCCGTCGTCGTAACGGGAAACGTACCCCGGTTGATCGGCGCGATCGAGCTCCGCTTCAAACTCGGCGATCACCCGCTCCTGAATCATCTCACGGCACTCGGAGTTAATTGGGTGCGCGATGTCGGCGTACAACTTCGTGCGCCCTTCGTGATCGCGGATGGGACGCTCCTCCTTCATCTTGCCGCCGCACTGGTTGCAGTGAACGCTGCGCAGATGGTTCTTTGAGCCGCAACGACTGCAATGCGTCGTCAACTTGCGACTCGGCATCGCCACAAACGGACCGCTCGACCCCTCGATGATCTTCAGATCGCGAACGACAAAACAGTCGTCGAACGTAATCGAACAAAACGCCTGCAGGCGATCGTCGCTGTCTTCCATGAGCTTAATGCGAACCTCTGTGATCTCCATCGTGGCTTCTCCTTTGATTGGCTCGCCTAAACGGCCGCGCTGGGAATCGTGGTCGCCGAGAATACGGCACCGAGATTCCGTGACCGCAGATACCCGGCAGCGCGTCTTGCCTGCCGAGCGTTTCGAAACACTCCGAAGTAGCTTGTTCCACTGCCGCTCATCCGCCTTCCCAAACAACCGACCCGATCGAATTCATCGCACAGCCGCGAAATCCAGGGAGAGAGTTCACGGGCCGGATCCTCGAGTCGATTGAACAGTCCCGCCGCCGCCGCCGCCGCATCGCCGCGCCTCAAACACTCCTGTAAATCGACGGATGTCCGCGGCTGGTCGGCCGGTCTGCAGCGCTGATAAACGGTCGCGGTCGCCAGCCCGGCCGGAGGCTTGACAACCACGACATGAAGTTGAGGAGCCTGGATCGCGCGAATCTGCTCGCCCCGCCCCGCGCAAACGGCCGCGCCGGCTCCAAAAAAGAACGGTATGTCGCTTCCCAATTCGGCGGACAACTCCGCCAGCTGTTCGCGATTCCAACCCAATCGCCACGCCGAGTTAGCGGCCAGCAGTGCGGCCGCCGCATCGCTTGACGCACCGCCCAACCCGGCCTCCGCAGGAATCCGCTTCACCACGGCAATGTCCGCACCCATTTCGGCTCCCGCCCGCTCACGCAACAACGTCACCGCGCGGTGAACCAAATTGTTCTCCGCTGGAGGCAACGGTGGCCAAAGGGCTGAGTTGCGCGAGGACTGCAGACCGGCCGCCCACCGACACACCAAATTGATCGGCTCACGGGGCCGCGTGGCGGTGAAGGAAACCCGATCGCAGACGTTGATCGCTGAGATCACCGTCTCGATCTCATGAAACCCATCGGCGCGTCGCCTGCGCACTTCGAGAAAGAGATTGAGTTTCGCTGGTGCGCAGACGCAATTGCTTGCGTTGCTGTGCAGTGGAATCATCCGAGAGGCTAAACGTGGGTCTTTCGCACCAGTTGGGAATTGTAGCGATGGCCCTAGAACGGTCAACATGAAGTGTCGTCCGCCCCAAGAGGCACATAGCAAATGCCGAATGTAGCGATTGTGTGAATTGCGCCGCCTGATGGAAACTTGGGCGAAAGCTGGAGGTAAGCTTCTTCATCCGCGTTGCCCTCGCCACGCACGACCAGCGAACCCTAGAATCTCCGCTCCTGAAACATGTCGACCGAAACCGCTCCCGCGACGACGGAAGTTGAAATGGACCGCCGCCTCAAAGACGACGCTCTGAACGCTGTCCGCGGAGCCTGCATGGGCGCGGCCGACATCGTGCCGGGCATCTCCGGCGGCACGGTCGCACTGCTGTTTGGTATTTACGAGCAACTGTTGACGTCGATCAGTCACTTTGACTTGACGTTGTTGGCCCATCTCCGCCGCCGCGAGTTTCGCGCGGCCGCCGTTTACATCGACCTCCGATTTCTCGTCAGCCTGGCGGTCGGTTTGGCGAGCGGCTTTGTCGTCATGACGGTGTTGATCAACATCCTGCTGTCCAACCCGCTGTCGCGATCGCTGACGCTCGCCACATTCTTTGGCATGATCTTCGCATCCGGCGTCGTCGTCGCGAGAATGGTCGCCCGCCGAGTTGAGCGCCGCCGCGGTCTGCACTTCCTCCTCGGCGCGGTCGGTGCGGCGTTCGCGCTGCTCGTGACGAGTCGCGCTTCGGCCGTCAATCCGGGAGATCCACACCTGGCCTACATCTTCCTTTGCGGAGCCGTGGGGATCTGCGCGATGATCCTGCCGGGAATCAGCGGGGCGATGCTGTTGTTGGTGTTGGGCGTCTACATCTATTTGACCGATCTGTTGAAAGAGTTTCCGCGGCACTTGATTCACGGCGAGCCGATCGGGCACGACCTGGCGGTGATCGGAGTGTTCGGAGCCGGCTGTGTCGTCAGTCTGCTGAGCGTCAGCCGCGGACTCAAATGGCTGCTCGCCAACCACTACACGCCGACGATGGCCGTCCTTTGCGGATTCATTTTCGGGGCTCTGCCCAAAATCTGGCCATTTCAAAAGGACCTGACGCCAGAGATCGAAAAGATCAAATACAAGCAGTTCGAGATGATCTGGCCGGCAGCGTTCGACGCGACCACAATCGCCGCGATCGCGCTGATCGCGGTCGCCGCCGCAGCCGTGTTTTCACTCGATCACCTCGGCCGCAAACGGACGAGCGACCCGCACCTGGCGGACTGAGGCGCGGCGTCGCCCGGCTCGGGCCCTGATCTCAGATTCCGCCACACGAGTTCCGCGCTGAAGGAAACACATCAGCGCGCAACTACTTGGCGAGCGAGACACAGATCATCTCTTCGTCGTTGCGGATGAAAACGCTGCGGTTGGCGAACGCTGGATGCGCCCAACACACTCCGTCGCGCCGCCGCAATTGAATGCGAGTCGGACTGATCAACTTGGCGCGATCGATTTCGTCGAAACCGGCGGCTGAGAGTTTGGCGATAATCAACTCGCCCCGCTCATTGAACAACCAGTAATGATCGCCCCGCTTGACGAAGTGAATGTTGCTCCAGCGGTTTCGCGGAGTCGCCGTCTGATCCTCCCAAACGCGATCGCCGCTCGCCGCGACAAGACAACGCAACTCACCGTAGCTATCGCAACCAAAGATGTGATCGCCGGCGAAGACGGGCGTGCTGATGATCGACTGCAGGGCATCGGTTTCCCGCTCGCTCTTGCCGACTCGCTTCCACATCTGGTCCGCGCTGGGCTTGTCCTGGTGCAACTTGAGCATCAGCGCTCCGTCGTAAAATGACGTCACGAAGAGACGATTGCGATCGACGACGGGCGTGGCGATTCCGATCGGCATTTTTTGCGGTGCGAAGGGAACTCGCCAATACACTTCACCGGAGTCCGGATTGAGTCCGGCGACGCTATCGCCTGTCCAACAGACGACGACCGGTTTCCCCGCTTGTTGGACAATGATCGGAGCCGAGTAGCTGGCGCGATCGCGCAGCGCGCGCCATTCTTCCTCACCGGACTTCTTGTCGAGCGCCACGATGCAAGCTCCATCGGCTCCGCTGATTTGCAGGATCAACAGGTCTTTGTGGACCAGAGGCGCCGCGGCGATTCCCCAGATCGGCATCCGCCGCTTGGCTGAGATCTCGTAGTCCTCGTTCAAGTCGCGGCTCCACAACAGCCCGCCGCCAACATCAAAACAGAGCAGGTTGCCCATCGCGCCCAGCGAGTAGGCCCGATTGTCATCGATCGTCACGCAGGCCCGCGGACCCGCCTCGTAGCTGATCTTGTATTCGCACGCGTACTCGTGCTCCCACTGCTTCTGACCCGACTTGGCGTCGAAGCACATCACGCGCTCCGTCTGCTTCGGTTCGGCCTGCCGGTCGGTGATGAACACGCGATGGTCGGCGACGGTCGGACCGCTATAGCCGGGTCGAATCTTGACCCGCCATTCAGCCTTGAGCCCGTCTGCGGGAAACCGGTCGATGATCCCCTCTTCGCGCCAAACGCCGTCGCGATGGACACCCCGCCATTGGGGCCAGTCATCGCCGCGAGCTCGTCCCGCAAATCCAGCCGCCGCCAGGGTGAACAGAAAAACGGCCAAGACCGAGAGCGAGATGGTTGATTTGTTTGAGGATTGGAATCGAGAAGGCAAGGGTTGTCGAGTCATGGGGCCTCTCCGGACTGCTTGGTGTCGCTGAAGTTCGTGTCGTTTATAGCAGGAGCCGCGGGAGCGTGCGAATGCGGCGTTCAGCCCGGATTGCCGAAAACCATCGTTGTCGCCCGTCCCGCCCTGCACCTACAATGACGAGGTCTGGCCGGGCGTCGCACGAAACGAACGATGATGAAAATGAAAACGACGATCTCAGTCGCGGGCGGACTACTTCTCTGCGCGATTTGCTTCGCGCTCATCGGCTGCGGCGGTGGTGGTGGCGGCAATAAGCCCGCCGACGGCGAAGACCCCGCGGCCAAAGCCGACGCGGAAACGAAACCCGATGCGGCCGAAACGGTAGTCATCGACCTCGACGAGCCGCTCGGCGTACCTTTGGGAAAGAAGAAGGAAGAGCGCAAACGCGAGCAAATAGTCGACAAGCTTCGCGATGCAGGCGTGGTGATGACTCTCGACGATGACGCCCACGTCGTCGCCGCCGCCATGCCGCAAAAGGAAACCGACAAACACGTCGCCGACCTCAAGGAATTGAAGAGCCTGAGGATCCTCGATCTCGCTGAGACGAATATTTCCGACGACGGACTCAAGCAGATCCCGGGCGAACTGGCGCTGGAGTCGATCAAACTAAACGGCGCCGCGAATGTAACTGAAGAAGGCGTCAAGTCGCTGGCGCGTTTCGCCGCGCTACGCAATCTCAATCTCGCCGCGCTGCGCATTGACGACAGCGTCGTGAATGAATTGGAAACGCTAGACAAGCTCGAGGAACTCGACCTCAGCTGGACCCGCATCTCCAACGATTCCGTCGGCGGCCCACTCAGCAAGATGGAAAACCTGCGAGTGCTCGATATCAGCTGGACCTCAATTAGTGACGATTCGATCTTGAAATTGGCGGCTCTGAAAAACCTCGAGTACATCAACTTAGAGGGCACTCGCGTCTCCGACGAACAGGTCAAAATGCTGCGAGAGAAGATCCCCGGTCTGCAGATTGACGGGTTCGATTCACCCGAAGTTAAGACACCTGTCGAACCGACCGAGGACGAAACGTCGACGGACAACTCTGAAACGACCGAAAAACCAGCCGCTCCCGCCGCTGACAAAGACGCCGCTGACAAAGACGCTGCTGACAAGGACGCCGCGGAAAAAGACGCTGCTGACAAAGACGCTGCTGACAAAGACGCTGCTGACAAGGACGCTGCGGACAAGGACGCTGCTGACAAAGACGCCGCGGACAAAGACGGCGCCGACAAAGACGCTGCTGACAAGGACGCTGCGGACAAGGGTGCCGCTGACAAAGACGCCGCGGACAAAGACTCTGCAGACGACTCAAGTCCCTAACGTCCACACGTCTTTGTGCCTCCGCGCCTCCGTGTGAGACACAGCCGATTCGCACTCTCGTCATGACGAGACGAATTCACCCAAGTTGCGAGGTCGACATGATTCGCCGTATTCTCTTGCTTTCCGCAGTGCTGGCCGCTTCGACCGCATATGCGGAGGATGCGAAAACGGACGACGTCTCACTGCGGGTCGACCAACAGACGCAGGCGCTGGTTGATCGATTCGTTCTATTGACGGAGGCGATCGATCGGCATCACTTGGATCCGCCGGCCGTGCAGCAGTTGTTGTTGGCGGGCGTGCGCGACATGTATTTTCGAGTGGGTGTGGTGCCGCCGCCTGGCCAATCTCGTCTGGTCTCCGATTCTCGCGGCGTTCGAGACAGAGAGCGGATTCTGCGCCGCGCCGTGACCGATCTGGTGAAACAGAAACGGGAGATCTCGGTGGAGGCGTTCGGTTCGGCCGTGGCCACGGCGAGTGGCGGATTGCTCCAGCCGATCGACCCCGTCGCTCGGCAGCTCCGCGACAATCAGTACGTGGGAATCGGCATCCAACTGTCACAGGAAGAGAAACGGCCGTTGATGGCGGGGGTATTCGCCGGCGGTCCCGCGGCGCTCGCCGGAGCCCGCAGAGGCGATCGGATCATGGCGATAGATGGAGTTGACACGGAGGGCATGAACCTGTCCGAAGTCGTCCGGCGGTTGCGCGGCCCGCGCGGAGCGGCCGTTCAAGTCGTCGTTCAGAAGAAGACCGCCAAGCCGCGGACGCTCGACCTCGTTCGCAACGTCGTTCCCATCGCGACGCTGGAGGGTTATTCAAGACGAGAAGACGAATCGTGGAACTACATCGCCGAGACGGACGAAACGGTTGGCTATGTGAAAGTCGTACGGCTGATCGGCAGTACGATCCCCGAAATGCAGAAACTGCTCCGCGAGTTTCAACGGCAAGAGGTTGAATCCGTGCTGCTCGACCTCACGCAACTCAACGGCGGAGCCGTGCGACACGCCATGATGTTCGCCGACCTGTGGTTGGGCGAGGCGAACGTGGGCGCTCACCAAACGGCTCGCCAACGAATCGAGCTGAAGACGACTTCGCGCCACTTGGCCGGCAAATTCAGGTTGGTGGTTTACGTCGGTCCGCGGACCAGCGGCGTCGGCGAGTGGTTGGCCGCGGCGATCCAGGATCAGAAGCGGGGAATGATCGTGGGATCGCCCACCCTCGGCGGTTGCATCGTGAGAACAGAGGTCGATCTTTTGGCAGGCCGCTATTCGTTGAACATGCCCACGTCCATCATGTTTCGCCAGAATGGTCAGCCTTTAGCCAACATCAGCAGACTGGATTCTCGGCCGCCGACGGACCCGCGCCAAGTTGAAGTTCAGCGGGTGGTGCAGCGGCAGGCCAACAACGCCAAGCAACTCCGCCAACAGTTCAACCGACTCCCGGCCGCAAAGGGGACATCGCAATTCGGCGTCCACCCCGACGAAGCGGCGGCCAGTCGCAGAATCGCAATCCGCATGGCCGGCTTTCCCGCGGCCGAGTAGACCGAATCCAAATCCACGCCAAAAGACTCGAAAACGCTTGTGTTGGAAGCAGCTTACGCCATCCAAAAAAGCGATTGCGGACTGTCGCAATCGACTTCAATTTCTCTAGGCACATCGCGGTACGTGCCACGTGAATCCGGTAATTACGGGCGATGATCTTCGACTCCAATCGACAAGCGTTTTCGTCGTGAACGTCGTAGTCCATGGCTCAATCGAATCAAAACCACCGGCAGAGCCGGTGGTATGAGGAAGGCCCCTAAAAGGGGCCGCTAGCGTTAGTTGGTAATTCTAGCCTAAATCAAATAGACCGCGATCTTCGTCACGCTCGTGTTTCTCCTGGTTCTGGATGTACTCCTTAATCATCTCTTCATCCAGCCCAACAGTACTCACGCAGTAGCCGCGTGACCAGAA
>JASMLW010000399.1 GCA_030748485.1 Pirellulaceae bacterium | reverse complement strand
CGGTGGAGGCGGAGTGCATCGACGACGCGATCGCTCAGGCGCGGCGGCAGTTGTGCGACGAACTGCCCCGTCTCTGGGACGTGATCGCCGGGTTGGACGATGTGCGATTTGAGGTGGAGCGGCAAGAGGCGAGCCAGTCCGATGAACTCGGCTCGCGACAATCGTGAATGGAACTGGACGGAGTCACCGATGATCACCGCACAGAAATTTCGACCGCTGACGCCTGAGATGGCGGAGATCCAGCGGCAGATGGAGAGCCACGCCGGTTCGTACGGTTTGGACTTCTTCACGACGATTTTCGAGGTTGTCGACGCCGACCAACTGAACGCCGTCGCCGCCTACGGCGGGTTTCCCGTCCGCTATCCGCACTGGCGGTTCGGGATGGAGTTCGAGCGGCTGAGCAAAGGTTACAGCTACGGGTTGCAGAAGATCTACGAGTTGGTGATCAACAACGACCCCTGCTACGCGTACTTGTTGGCCAGCAATGAAATGACGGATCACAAGTTGGTGATGGCGCATGTCTACGGGCACTGCGACTTCTTCAAGAACAATCATTGGTTCAGCCAGACGAACCGCAAGATGATTGACGAGATGGCCAATCACGGGAATCGAATTCGCCGCCACATGGACCAGCACGGTGTCGAGCGCGTGGAGCAGTTCATCGACGCCTGTTTGAGCATCGAGGACTTGATCGACCCCCACTCGGTCTTTATCCGCCGCCGCGCGGAGGAGCGCTCGCGTTTTGATTTCGCGGAGGGCGACGAGGATATCGGCGGCGACGGCAAGCTGCGGGCGAAAGGGTACATGGACTCGTTCATCAATCCTCCGGAGACGCTGGCCGCCGAGCGCGCGGAGCGAGAGAAGGCTGAGCGGGAGAGCGTCGGCGTGCCGGCTGAGCCAATGCGCGACGTGATGCTGTTCCTGCTCGAGAACGCCCCGTTGAGCGCCTGGCAATACGATGTGATGTCGATCATTCGCGACGAGGCGTACTACTTTGCTCCTCAGGGGCAGACCAAGATCATGAACGAAGGTTGGGCGACCTACTGGCACTCGACCATCATGACTCGCCACGGCGTCGCGCCGTCGGACCTGGTCTGCTACGCCGACCATTGCGCCGGCACGCTGGCTGGCTCCGAGACGCGGCTGAACCCGTACAAGCTCGGCGTCGAGTTGTTCCGCGACATCGAAGATCGCTGGAACTGTGGGCGGCACGGGGCCGAGTACGAGGCCTGCGACGACATGCGTGAGCGGGCGAATTGGAATACGCACGCCGGCGAGGGGCGCGACAAGATCTTTGAGGTGCGGCGGATCCACAACGACCTGACCTTTGTCGACGAGTTCCTAACGCTGGAGTTCTGCCAGCGTCAAAAGCTGTTTTCGTTTGGCTACAACGAAAACTCGGGAAACTACGAAATCGAGAGTCGGCGGTTTGAAGCGATCAAGCAGCAACTGCTGTTCAATCTGACAAACGCGGGCCGCCCGATCATTCAGGTGGTGGACGGCAACCACAAAAATCGCGGGGAGTTGCTGCTGGAACACCGTTTCAGCGGGGCGGAGTTGAAGAACGACTACGCGCGCGACACCCTGATCAACTTGAACCAATTGTGGAATCGACCGGTCCATATTGAGACCGTGCGAGAGAGCGGTGCGGTCGTCCTCTCTTACGACGGCAAGAAATACGAAGAGACTGAATCGGACAAGGAGGTGACGTTCACCTCCTGATGGGAATTTTGAGACCGGAGAATGCTATGGACATGATCAAACAGATCGACGAGCAACTCCGCCTCATCGCGGCCAAGGATGGCAAGGATGCACACGTGTTGACCTTGGACGCTGCGGGCGGGCGGTTGCGATGCGAGTTGGCGGCGGTCGACTCGATCGGCTGTGCGGCGCGTGAAATAGAGTGGCGGACAGACGCTCTGGCGGGGGCCGGTGTCGATCGGCTTCGGGCGATCGCCGATCAGCTCGTCGCCCGGACCACCTATCTGTTGGAGTCACTCGAGGTTCTCGAGATTGATCGCGAGCGGGCTGTGCTGCAATTGCGCTCATCCAAGCCGGATCAACGCGACGGCGCTCGAATGTACTACGAGGTCGTCGTCGAGGCGGGTGGGGCGATCCACTTGCACCGCTACCAGAAAACGCCTGGCGAGCCGCGGTCGGCCGTTGAGTTCTTCATGACTCGAGAAGTGCTCGGTCGTATCGCCGTCGACATGGCGGAAACCTCAACAGCGCTCGCTTAGCCCTCCCGAGGTCGCTGGCGGTTCGTTATCATGCTGGGTTGAATTGTCTTTCAACGCACGCAAGCTGAAGGTAACGCGATGAGCCACCGGCCGAACATAGAACCTGTTGAGAACTCATTGACGCCGGACGAGGGTTGGCACTGCACTCACATCTATTATGAATTTCAGCGCGGCGCGCTGTCCAAAATGACATCGGAGCAACGCGCGGCCGGAGCCGCCGAGGTTGAAGCGGCGCTCGATCCAGCCGGAGACGCCGCTCCTGAGCGGCTGCAGACGAGTCTCGTCAGCGGTCACAAGGCCGATTTCGGCGTGGTGATGATGGACCCCGATCCCCTCAAGGTCGACGCCGTTCACCAGCGGATCATGGCCAGTGGGCTAGGTCCCGCGCTCAACTCGCCCTACTCGTTCGTTTCCGTGTCAGAGATTTCCGAATACGTGCCGTCGGTCGAGCAGTACGCGGACCGCTTGGTCGCCGAGGGCGAGGCGGCTGGCAGTCCGGCGTTCGAGGCGAAGGTCGATGCGTACCGCAAGAGGGAGCCAATCATGCGGAAGCAACGATTGACGCCCGACTTCCCCGATTGGCCGGCGACCTGTTTCTACCCGATGAACAAGAAACGCAAAGTCGGCGAGAATTGGTTCACGACGCCGTTTTCAGAACGCAATCGACTGATGGCCGAGCACGCCCGCAGCGGTATGCTGTTCGCGGGCAAAGTCTCGCAACTGATCACTGTCGGTGTCGGTTTGGACGACTGGGAGTGGGGTGTGACGCTTTGGGCGCGAAACCCCGACTTCCTCAAGGACATCGTCTACCGCATGCGGTTTGACGAGGCGAGCGCCCGGTACGCTGAATTCGGTCCGTTCTATACGAGTTACCTGTCGACCGCCGCAGAAATGATCGCCCACTGTCGAGTGCAATGAAGCACCCCGATCGCCCCAACCCGTTGCGGGACCGTAGCGGCCCCAATCCCTTCGCGGATTCGGCAGGGGGCCATTCGCCAACTGGGGTGGACCCAGGCGAGTCGCCTTACAGTGTTTCCGCCGACGTCCGCCCGGTCGAAGAGCAGTACGAGCTGACGGCGCCGCATCGAGGCGAGCGTTTGCTGTGGGCCGGGATTTGCCTGCTGGTGCTGTCGTTGCTCGGTGTGTTTGTTGCGCCGCTGGGACTGTTGACCGCCGTCGTGTCGGTGGTAGTCGCGCTGATTGCGCGTCAGGACTTGATCGCGATTCGTCGCGGCGGGATGGACCCCGCGGGGCGCTCCAAAACTCGCCGGGCGCTCGTCGTCACCATGTTTGCGATCGTCTGCGGATTGGCGGCGTTCACGTGGGTGATGTTCCAGCTCGACTGGAATGCCTGAACAGCCAAGTTTGGAATGACTACGGTCTGAAGGGAATGGCTAAGGTCTAGTGACTAATGACTAGAGGCGGTTTCAAAACCTTGTACGATGGCCTTCCAAGGCCGTCGATTTTGGAAATCCTCGGGAAACGACGGCCTTGGAAGGCCATCGTACGGCAAGACATCGGTTTTGAAATGCGCTCTAATGACTAACTAAGGAATGACTAAGGAGGCAGGACGCCGCCGCGCACGACCAGGGGCGTTTACGCCCCCATCCGCCGCAGGCGGCATAGGCCCGTGCTTGAGCACGGGTGAACCAGGCGTTCCAGCTGCAACCAACGCTCCATTCTCGCGTCGCCCCGCGCC
>JASMLW010000398.1 GCA_030748485.1 Pirellulaceae bacterium | reverse complement strand
CGTCGTTCTTTGCGGCGGAATGCTGGGGTTGGTGCTCGCCGTCGCTGTGCTTGCCGCGGTTTCATCCGTTCTAGGTTCGATCTGGTATCTACTGGACGACCTCTTTTGGAGCGCCCTGCCGTTTTGACGGTTGTTTTGGCTCACCGCCGGGAATTCTCTGCAAGAGGTGAGATCACGTCCTTTCGGCGACGCCCACTCGCGAGATGCAAGTAGAATACCGTGTCCCACGACCGATCGGGAATTTCAGATGACCACCATTACATCTGTCGCTGCTACCGCCCATTCGTGTGCGTTTGACCGCGCGGGACAGATGACGTTTGGCCTGGGAGCAAATGTCAAACGCGACACGGTCCTTGTCCGGGTAACGACCGATGATGGCCGGACTGGCTGGGGTGAGTCGCATCCGGGGCAGAATCCGACGGCGATGGTCGAGATCATTCATGGTATCGGTTCACTGATCATCGGCGCTGATCCGTTCGACACCGAGGGCGTTTGGGAGCGAATCAATCGTCAACAACTCGTCACGCACGGCCTCGGCGCCGGTAGCATCATGGGCCTGTCAGGCATCGACATTGCCTTGTGGGATCTGAAAGGCAAAATCCTCGGCCAGCCGGTCTATCGGTTGCTCGGCGGGTCGCGTCGGAAGATTCGCGCTTATGCCGGTGGTCTGGCTCTTGGCTTTCGCTCGCCGAACGAGTTGGAACTGGATGTGCGGTCGCTTGTTGAGCAGGGTTACACCGCGATCAAGATGCGGGTCGGCGATACAACTCGAAAGGACGCCGAGCGGGTTGGCCACATCCGCCGCGTATTCGGCGACGACCTCGATATCGCCGTGGATGCGGCGACCCGTTACGACGTTTGCGATATCCCGGAGGTCATTCGCTACTGTGAGGACAATCGCGTCTACTGGCTCGAGGAGCCATTTACTCCGGACAACGTCGAGGGATACGTCGAGCTTCGCCGTCGAACCAGCATCCCGATCGCGGCAGGCGAGAATCATTATGGCCGGTACGCGTTCCGCCAACTCTTTGAAGCGCAGGCCGTTTCGATTTGCCAGGCCGATTTCACCAAATCCGGCGGCTTCACGGAAGTCAAGAAGATCGCCGACATGGCGTCCGCCTTTCACGTGCAGGTGGCTCCGCACACGAGCCACAGTGTCTTGAGCGCGGCTGGCAATGCGCATTTGCTGTCCGCGATTCCCAACGGCGTCATTTATGAGGCCGACGTCGCACAGCTCAATCCCTTCCGAACCGATCTCTCGCGAGAGCCGTTCGGCGTCGTCGATGGATTCATCGAACCGCCCGACCGCCCCGGGCTCGGGATCGAGATTAACGAAGAAGTACTCTCGCAGTACCCCGCGGTCGCCGGTCCCTGTTACATCGCACCGCAGTGACGGTGCGGCGCAGGAAAACCCGGCGCGCGACCGGATGAGCCGCGGCGGCGTCCCAAAGCGGCGTGCATGAACGCGACAATCCGGTGGACTATACTCGTCGGAGAATCATCTCGGAGAATTCGACTTATCGTGACCGCCGTCCTGCAACCCGCGATTTCCGACAGAGAGTTTGCCGGCCGGCAAGCGCTTTTCCATCGAGCCGTTTATGCGAGCGAGCCATTCGTGTTCGATGAGGTGATGAGGCGGTTCTGGAAGCCGCCGACGGGATGCGTTGCTCACGATCACGGTCTCATTCACGCGCGGGGCGCGTGGCATTTGTTTGTGCTCAGCAACGAACTGAATCTGCACGAGAAACTGGTTGACGCCGTGCGGGCCGGCGATTGGGAGGCCGCGCAGGCAACTCCCTTTGCCGTCGGCGATCGACACCTCGCGGGCTGGCGGTTGACCGAATTGGCTGAGGTCGGGTTCGTGCTTACCGAGTCTTATGGCGAGTGGGGATCGCTGGCGCATACCAACAGCTTTGTCTTTCCGTTCGGCGGCCGCTGGGGAAACATCCATTGCGCGATGAGCCGCGAGGGCCAGAGACTTTGCATCGAGTGGTCTGACGATCTTCAGACGTGGCGGCCTGATCCGGATAACCCAGTGTGGGCGCCGCCGGAATGGGCGGGCGGAACGACGGTCTGCAAAGGCCCATGCGTCGTTCAGGCCGAAGACCGCTGGCTGATTTACTACAACCTGAATCTCGCCGAGGGAACCTCGACGGTCTCGTTGATCAGTACGACGGATTTCAAGAGCTTTGAAGACCACGGTCCGGTCATCAAGTTTCCCAATCAGTATCGCGGGACGCAGGGTTGCGAATCGCCTTGTGTTTTTGTGCGCAACGGAATCTGGCACCTGATGGTGGCGTCCGGTGACTCGTGGTGGCACGGGATCAGTAATCGGCCCGATGGGTTTATGGGCGCTCAAGGTATCCAGTCGGCGACTGCGGGCGGAGTTTACGACATGGGCCCGTTTCACGTTGGCAAAGTTGTCGAGCGCGACGGACAATGGTGGTTGACTTCGAGTTACAAGGCCGAGCACCGATGGCGGTGTCGGCGCGAAGGGCGCGTGGTGTTTCGCGGCGAAAACGAAGATGAAGCCGGGCTGTGTGAGGGATTGTTCCTGACCCGCATCGAGTGGGACGGCGACCGCCCAGTGCTCGTCAGACCAACGGAGAACGAGATTCCATGAAAATCGCTTTGTGCTGTTTGTTTGCGATCGCCCTGTGCGCGAGTGTCGGCTTCGCGGCCGATTCGCCGCGCGTGAGCGTTGAAGTCGACCATGCGTACGGTGTTCCGCCGCATACGGTCCGCTTGCAAGCGTCGGTGGCTGGCCAGCCGCTCGACTTGCGCGATCACAAGTTGCAGTCGTGGTATGAGGACAAACGGAACGAGACGACGATCGAAGACGACGGCGCGACCCTGCACATGGTCGGTAACGCCGCGAAAATGATCGAACTCAATTATCCGGTCACGGTGAATACGGTGGTCGAGTTTGATTTCCGTTGCGACAGGCAAGGCGAGATTCACGGGATCGGCTTTGATGACGACGTCGATCTGGACGTGGCGTCGGCGCAAAGGATTTTCGTGCTGTACGGCAGCGAAGGTTGGGCCGCGGCGAACAACCAGCACCGCAGTTACCGACCGGACGTCAATCTGGACCGCTGGATGCGATTCCGTATTCCCGTTGGCCGCTTCTACCAGGGTCGGTTCCGCCATCTCGTCTTCATGAACGACCACGATGTCGACCAGCCGACGGCCGACAGCCGCTTTCGCAACGTGGCGATCTATGAAATGGACCACTTGCTGGGCGGCGAAATTCGTTGGGACTTCGGCGATGGGGCAACGGCGACTGGTAAAGGAATTGTCGAGCACGTTTACCGTGAACCAGGAAACTACATCGCCAAAGTCACCGTCCCCACAGATGCGGGGCGGACAACTGTGGCGCAAACCGCGATTCGCGTGAAGAACCCGCCTGCGGTTCGCCGGACATTGTTCATCGACGACAACTCGATCGAAACCATGAGCAACGTTACTCGCACGGCCGAGCGCGCATTGAAACACCCGGCTAACCCGGTCATCACGGGTGACAAACCGTGGGACGCCTATCGCCCACAGGTCTACGGGACCATCATGCGAGACCGGGCGCGAGACGTGTTTCGGCTGTGGTACCTCTCGATCCCCAGCCATGGGCTGAGCCCCGATCCGGAGCCCTTCGTTGGCGGGTTCAAGCGGATCGGCCACACTACGCTGGTGGGCTACGCGGAGTCAAAGGACGGATATCGCTGGGAAAAGCCGCTGCTCGGCATCGTTGACTTCAACGGTTCAACCAAAAACGGCCTCGTCAACATGGGACGCGACAACACCGAAGGGATTTCCATTGTTCATCGGCCCGACGATCCGGACCCGAAACGGCGCTACAAGGCGATCTTTTGGGAACACAAGGTCCGCCCCAGAGGCGAGCCGACTGGTCGTGAGAAACTGGCCGCCGACAAACGATCGGACGGAATGTGGGTTGCCTTTTCGGAAGACGGGCTGCAGTGGAAGAACTACGAGAAGAACCCGGTCATTCCGCAGGGAAGTGATACCGGGCAGTGTGTGCTGTTCGATCCCGAGCTGAAAAAGTACGTTCTGTTCAGCCGCTTGGGTGTCGGCCGCCGCATTTCGCGGTGTACGAGCAGCGACTTCATCCACTGGTCGGAGCCTCAACTGGTGTTTGCCGCGGATGGAAATGATCCGCCGGGAACGCAGGTCTACGGGTCGGGCTTCTGCATCTACGAGGGAATGTATATCGGGACGCCGTGGATGTTCTATCTGGGCGCGAACCAGAAGATCGACGTGCAACTGATCCACAGCCGCGACGGCGTCACTTGGCGTCGCACGGCCGGTCGCGAGCGGATTATTCCGAACGGCCCCGAAGGCGCGTGGGACAGCGGCATCATCTTCACGGCCTGCCACCCCGTCGTCCTCGACGATCGTATCCTCATCCTCTACTCGGCGTTCCAGGGGGACCATCACGGCCATCCCAAACGCGACTGGGAGGAGTCGAAGAAATACTACCGAGGCGGCATTGGCGTCGCAACGCTTCGCCGGGACGGCTGGGTCTCGTTGAACCTGCCGTTCACCGGCGGCCAGGTGGTCACGAAACCGGTCAAGATTCCCGCCGCGACGCCCGACGATGATACTCCGAGATTAATTCTCAACGCCAATGCGTTCACCGGCGACGTGAAAGTGACTGTGCTGGACGAAAACAACCAGCCGCTTCCCGGCTTTGAGCAATCGAACAACCTGCACGGCGACTTTCTCCGCGCAGAGGTCACCTGGCCCGGTGGTCAGACGTTGGCAAAACTGACGGGCCGAAAGGTCAAGCTGAAAATTCACGGGCGGCTTGCCAAACTTTACTCCTATTGGTTCGAATAGGCGCGCGGGGAACACGGTGATTGCTTGCCCGGGAGGGCGCGCCCAGATCGTTCTGCTGCGATGGGGCAGGCCGGTCTTGCAAGACCACTTCTCTTGGCGATCGTCAACACCAGTGCTCCGCGGCGAATCTCGACTTAGCCGCCGTCACCTCCCCCGCATCCACCACCGCATCCACCACCGCCTCCACACCCTCCGCATCCGCCTCCGCCTTCTCCATCAGTACCCCCAACAAGGCCGCCGCCCGCGCCGCTCCCGCCTCCACTTCCGAAAAGTATGGCGGCACAAACGACGAAGAACGCAAACCCCAGCGTCACGAGGACAAACATGGGCCAACTCAGTTGCGACAACATGAAGACCCCGGAGCCAATGATGCCGATGATGCCGACGATGACAGCGACCGAAATGATCGCGCCCTTATTCCCAGTGCGTTTCGAAATGACAGGGGCCACCTTGGGGTCGATGCGCCGCGCCTCGTCGGCATCGGCAATTGCCGCTTCTTTTTGACCGAGCTTGAAGAAACAACTACTGCGAAGTGATAAGGCGGCGGCCGAACTGGGTTGGATCTTCAACAGTTCGGTGAAATCATCGATCGCCTTTTCGAACATTCCTCGCGCTCGATAGCAACTGCCTCGATTGTGGTGGGCCTTGGCGTCGAGCGGATTCATCCGGAGCGACTGGGTGTAATCCGCAATCGCTTGGTCGTATTTGCCTTGCTTCTGGTGAGTAACTCCGCGATGGAAAAACACCACCGCATCATCGGGCGCGATCCGCAGAGCCTCGGTGTAGTCGGCGATTGCCCTGTCGTAGCTGCCTAGCCTGCGGTTGGCGAGCCCTCGCTTGAAGTGGGACGTAGCGTCGCCCGGATCGATTCGTATTGCTTCTGTATAGTCGTCGATAGCTTTGGCAAACATACCCTGGGCAAAATGACATCTACCTCTGTTCCGCCACGCAAGGGCGTCGCCGGGATCGGCGCGTACTGCTTCTTCGGTGGTTTGCTCCAAATGGGAAAGGCGGACTCCACCAGTACACTTGCCAAGGCTTTCGGCTGCGGAGTCAGTGAGACCGGTGAGACTGGGGAGGATCAGGGGCCCGCTGTACTCGCTGAGCATCTCGGCGGCAGAATCCTCAATCGTCGTGTAATGCTCGAGACGGAGCGCTTCTTGACTCGCCAGTAATTGCCTGGCGATATCGACCGTCAGCCTTTTCTCGCCACCCATCGTTTACCCTTCAACGCTTCGGTCGAGTCAGGAAAATGCGACCTTGCATGGCCTTGGCGGCACTGCGATACGGCGGGCTCGCATGCCGCAAATCGGCTGAATGCGTCAGGGCTAACGTTTCCTGATTTCGATGATGTATTTCATCAGGTCGTTGAAATCCTTACGGCTCTTCAGCTGTTTGACGAGATTCTCCGGCATCAGCGAAACGGCCGAGTCCTTTACGTCTTCGATGTCTTGCTGTTTGATCTTGATCGGTTTGGGGGCGGCGATGTTCCGCAGAACGATCTCCTTGTCGTTTTCCGAAATGCGTATTCCCGTGTGCAACTTGCCGTCGGCGTCTAGCACCGTGATTTGCGCAAAATCTTTCTCAATTAATTTGGACGGCCGGAGGATGGAATCGACCAGTTGTTCGGGAGTCAGCTTGGTCGCAACCTTCTCCAGGTTGGGTCCAATGCGAGAGGCGCCCTTGGGCGGATCGTGGCAAGCGAAACAGGCGGCGGCCGATTGATAGAAGATCGTCCGCCCGCGGCGGACACGTCCCTGTTCGATGGCCGTCTTGGCGAGTTCGGCGGGAGACGCGGCCAGCAGTTCGGCCGCCAGGGCGTCATTGGAGAAAGCCTTGGGCGGCGGCGTGTTTCGCACGAGCGACGCCTCTAATGGGTGTTCTGCGAGTAACTCAGCGGGTTTCCAGAACACGCTGCGGTCGCTCGTCTCCCGGCGAATTCTCTGGACGCTGTCCGTCGAGACGGGCGCCGCTTTATTGCCCCATGTATTGCGAACAAAGGTGAGCACGGCCGCCAGTTCATCGTCTTTGAGCAGATTGCGAAATGCCGTCATGGGGGGCACTCCGCGGGACGGGTCGTAGACCTTGCCATTGACAGTCATCTTGCCCCACAGGCCGTGCAATGTTGCTTTGATCAGCCGCTCTTCGCTGCCGTTGACCCACGGGCTGCCGACGAGCGACGGATAAATGTTGCCGTTGCCTTCTCCGTGTGGCAGGTGGCATGTCGCGCAGTGCGCCTCGCGTTGGTAGATCTGGGCCCCGAGCTGATACGCTTTTCGGTCTGCTCCTTTAAGGTGCCTCGGCGGATTGAATTTTACGACGTCTCGTTCGGCTGGAGCGGCGAACCCGCTGGCGCCCTTCGCGTCGACGACATGCCAGAAGTGGTGAACCGTCCTGGCCGCCATGGCCGCGTGCATCACGTCGGAATTCAAGAGAGTGTTCAGCAGGTTTTCGTCGCGCACATGGTGTTGTTGATGCAGCCACAAGGCTTCCAACAAGTGATGAGCCTCCAATTCGTCGTGCGGATCAAATCCCTTCATCCATTCTCGCGTCGCGGCGATGACTTCAGCCGAGTCGCGGCCGCTCAGTTCCACTCGGCTGCGATGGCGCACGCCGTTGACGGGATGCTTGAGATTCTCCAGCAGGTCGGCGATCGGCTGGCCGTGGATCTTGACGGGTTCTTGCAGCGGACGCCCTTTTACCGTCAGTCGAATGATGCGGCCGTGTTTGTGATCGCGATTGGGATCGCGAATGTTGTGTTGCATGTGGCCGATGATGGCGTTGTGCCAATCGGACACGTACAAGGCGCCGTCTTCGCCAATCACCGCATCGGTGGGGCGAAAGTTGCGGTCTTCGCTGTTGATCAAGACGAGCCCTGGCGTTCCCCAGGTCTCGCCGAACTTCCGGCGATGGCCGTCGCCTTCACGGTCGAGTTTGTACTGTTTGACGCCCAGGAATCCGATCGTGTTGCAGATCAGAAAATCCTGCTGCAAGTGTTCGGGGAAGTGCGCGGACGACATGATGGCGTTGGCGGCGACAGGTCGGAATTCCTTGGTCAGCAGCATGTGCATCTTGAATCCTTTGCCCTCGGGACGCACCTGGTACGAGCGGCCGCCCGTGCCGTCGTTGGCGTAGCAGTAACCCCAATAGTCGAAGCTCGTGCCGTGCGGGTTGGGGCGATTTTCAGCGTGAGGCGTGATGGCAAAGGTGCGCGGATCGAATCGATACATTCCCGATCCACCCACATTCAGGTTCTGTTTCCACGGCGTCTCGTGGTTGTGCACCAGAAAAATTCCGCTCTGCCAATAGATGCCGCCGTCGGGGCCGTATACCAGATTGTTGGCCGCGTGATGCGTGTCGGCGGTCCCCAGGCCTTGCAGCATCGGGAAGCGGACATCCGCCTTGTCGTCGCCGTCGGTGTCTTTGAGGAACCACAGGTCGGGGCCGGACGTGACCAGCACGCCGCCTCCCCAAAACTCAAAACCGAGCGGATTGTGTACGTGAGCGAATATTTTTCTCTTGTCAGCCACACCATCGTTGTCGGTGTCTTCAAAGATCATGAGGCTGTCGTTCATTGCTTTGAGCGGTTCCCATTTGGGATAGGTGTTCCAACTCGCGGCCCACAGACGGCCTTTGGCGTCGACCTGCATTTGCACCGGGTTGGCCAAATCGGGAAACATTTCTTCGGATGCGAATACATTCAATTCGTATCCTTCGGGAACTTGTATCTCCGCCAGCGATTCCTGAGCGGTCAGGTACTTGAGGCTGCCTTCCTTGTCGGGATTGGAACTCTTGCTCCCGCCGCCGACATTCGAGATCACCTTTACCGGCGGCGGGACGTTCCCGTCTTCGATCTTGTAGGTCTTGCCTTCGGCGGCCGCCCAAATCGATTCGTCGCGATTGGCCGTCATCACGTCGAGCATGGCCAACTCGTGTTTCAGGACCTCCGCGTTGCTCTGTCCATCCACGAAGGTCAGCGTTGAACGGCCGCCCCAAATGTCGTTGCCGTCGGTCGCTCGGTAGCG
Source organism: Pirellulaceae bacterium (assembly GCA_030748485.1). GTDB lineage: Bacteria > Planctomycetota > Planctomycetia > Pirellulales > Pirellulaceae > JASMLW01. The sequence continues at coordinate 11,858 of JASMLW010000398.1, read as the reverse complement.
GTTGTGCCAATGCCAGTTCTTGTCTTCGACCGCTGTGTACAGAGTTTTCAGTTGGTCGTCGCCGGGCAGCGGTTTGCCGAGCAGGCTCTGGGAGATCACTCCAGCGAGCGCTTTGTATCCAGCTGCGTTTAAGTGAATGCCATTGAGTGTGTACCGCTGAGGGCCGGCTTTGAACAAGCGGCTGGTCGGCGCGAAGAGATCGACGAAGACCGCACCCGCTTCCGCCGCCGCCTTCTTGGTCGCGACGGTGTAGGCGAAGAGATTTTTATTCAGCTCGACACCGTCGGGTAAATTGCGGTCGCCAGTGTTCTGATAGGCAATGGGGCTGAACATCACCACCCGCAGCTTCTTGCCGCGTTTTTCTTGCAACGCGCGGTAACGCTCCACCAGCTTGACTAGCTCGTCCTGGTACGCGGCGACGCCGGCGGGACCGGCGAACGATTCGTTGTAGCCGTACATCACGAACACGACGTCCGGACCCACGTGCTGCAGGTACTCCTCGTCGTTGGTGAACCCCTTGTTGCGCGGGCGCCGATTAACCATGTCTCCCGAGAAACTCATGTTCCGGAAACGGACTCGCTGTCCCTTTAAGTGGTGCTGCAAGGCAGCTTCGACCCAAGGGGCGTGTTGCATGCGATCCGCCAGCCCGTTGCCGAAAATCGCGACCACGTCGTTGGGCTGAAATTCAAAAGGCTCGGCGGCGCGGAGGTGGCGTGCGGCAACCAAGCAGGATGCAAAACAGAGCAGCAGTCGAGCGAGTCGGTTTCTCAGCATGGGCGTCGGCGTACTCGTCATGGGTCAAACGGTCCTCGTAATTTTTGTATTCGTGGCGCTACAACAAGATGGAGCATAACTCAAAAACGCGATCCACATTCCGGCGCAGCTTGCCGCGGCCACGGGCGGTACTCGCTATTGTTGCTCCCGAAATCCTGTTGTCGAGGGTGCCGGTCCAGATAGAGGGTGACTCGTGCGCAACAATCGGCTCATGCAACGCCGATACGCAACCACCGGCCACTTTTTTTCAGCGTCGGCGCAAGCCAATGAGGCGCGGGGCAGCGTCCGGCGACGATGTCGAATTGGTGACCGTCGAGCGGGTTTGTTTCACGGATGGCCGTTCGTGCTGCTGAGAAGCGTCGAAGATTTTCTCCGTTATCTCCAGCAGTCGCTCTGCGGACTCTGCGCTGGCGCTCACAACGCGCTCGACGATCTGTCCGGATCGCACCCAAACCATGCCCCCGGATTCTCCATACAGCAGCGAGTCCTTCGTCGACGATTCTTCAGGTGCCAGCCGCGCGTCGACCGCATCCCAAACAGCGCCGGTTTGGTCGGAAAGGTCGATCTTCCACAACACAAGCGGGAGCTGGGGATGGCTTTCGTTCCAATTCGCGACCAGCTCCAGTGCCGTTTTCTCCGACCTGTGGGCGTGAATAGCCCATGCCACCCACAGGAATGCGAGCGCGGATGCCTGCTGTTCGAGTTCGGCAACTTGCGCCGCGAATTCGATTTCACGCAACAATGCCTTCACACAGAATCCGCCTTTGTGCTTTTGGAGGCCGTCAGGTCGACGACGTCAACGACGCACCAATTTATTCCAGCCGTTGGCGACACACTCGGCGTGACAACGTGGATGCCGGCGCAATCGGATCTCGAAATCTCGCGCTGTTCCCGTTGGCCTTTGCCGGGTTGAGGGTGTCCCGAGAAAAAAGGAAAGGGCGAGTTCCCTGAAATCATTGGTTGGACCGGCGCTCTCGCGGGCGCAACTCGCGCCCCGGCACAATCTCTTCGACATGCGCACCAAAGATGCGCACCAAAGAACCTGACCTCGAAAGAAAAGTCGGGGCGACTGGCGTTCGTCTGTGCGGATGGTAGAGTGAGGCCCTCTTTGTTTTCTCCGCCGGGGGTTATGAGAGGCCGGGGGTTATGAGAGTTTGGATCAAGTAGCGAGTGACGCGATCGACTCGGCAACGCCCTGTGGGATCGACCGGAGCGGAAGCAGGGCGCTGCCGTGTGAATTCGGCGAGGATGCGGTTAATGAACACCATGGAAGCAGCTCGAGCACTCCTGGACCGCCAAACCGCCGTCGCCGTTTGGCACACAAAGTACCGTGGCGAGGAGGAGGCGATCGCGTACGCCAACCGCGTTTTCGCGCAGACATTTGGGATTTCTGTCGAGCAGATCCTCGCCGTCAAGCGGTACCATTTGGTGAACCCGCCCGACACTCCCGAACACGTGATCGAGCAGTACAAGCAAGAGGATCGCGCGGCGCTGAGGGACGGCTGCTTTTTTGCCCGCAATTCTGTTGGGCAAGACCAGTCCATTGAGGTGGTCAAACTGCGCTTTGATCAGGGCATGCTGGGACTGTTCAGGATCATTGGCGCAGCGTCACTGAGAGAGCCGGCTGGGTTAAGCGACTTTGATCAGGCCATTCTGGCCGTCGTGCACCAGGTGCGACCCGATTTGGGCGTCGCGTCTTAGCGGCGCGTGACGCGCCGCAGTCAGTTTTTCTCGCCCGTTGCCGGACCGATACAGTAGACGTTCCCATCGGCGCACACGACGACGATCCGCGCTTGGCCAGTGCGGTCGGTGTCGGCGATGACAGGCGAACTCAAGCGGCCGGGAAGCTCAATGAACCATTCGATAGCGCCGCTGGTGCCCTCGATGTTGGAGCCTACGGCGTAAAGAGTGTCTTCGATCGTGAAGATGCATTCGTCGCGGCCGTCGCCGTCAATGTCGCCAGTGCACGGTGCTGTGGGACTGCCCGCATAGCGCTGTCCATTGGGGCCGTAGGTCGACCCGGGTAGCGGCAGTTGCCACCGTACTTTCCCATCGATCGCCTGGTAGCAGACTAACTGTTGATCGAGCGACTGCGGATGCACTCGCTGCGCCAGACTGAATAACTCCAAACGTCCGTCTCCATCAAAGTCGCCGACACCGGGAGGTATCGAGGGGAGAGTGCCTTGCGCGGCCTGCGGCGCCACGACCTGCCAGATCGGCGTCGACTCGCGGTCGAGCAGCGACAACCTCGACGTGCACCCGGCAAAGAGAATCTGTTTCCGGCCGTTGTCGAGAAAATCTGCGATCACCGGCGCTGCATAGAGCGCCTGACTCCCGAAGACGTGCGGAGTCCAGCGGTCGAGCAGTATGTCGCCAGTCGAGCCTTGCATCACATAGATGACGTCGGGAAACAGGCACACAATGTCGTCGAGCCCATCGCCGTCCCAATCGTCGAGTGCGAACGGGTTGCCGCCGCAGGCTCGACGCTTGTTGCCGGCGAGCCCGCCTGCGGAGCGGCGCCAGATTTCCTCGCCAGTGCGTCCATCGAGAAGGACGGTGATCTCGCTGTGCAAGTGGCCCGGTTGAATGGTCACTAGTACATCGTCGCGGCGGCGGCTCGTCAGTTTTCCGGCTTGGAGGTAGACAAAATCCTTTTGTCCGCCGCCGGCTTCGTTAAAGTCGCGGCGCCAGATTTCACCGCCGTCGGCTGCGACGGCCCGCACGCGCAATTCCCCGAAGCCACCGCGAGCGGCGACGATCGTGCCGAGTTCACCCGAACCGGTGAGATCGGCCAAAGTCGGGCCGCCGGAGTCCGCGAGATGACGGCCTGCTCGAGTCAGCCCGCGTTGCCTGACGTCAACGGGAAATGAGTCTCGACCGCTCGTCGTCCAACGCGTTCGTGTTGGTCGCTTGGGATCGCCCGTGATGTCGATGGCTTTCACTTGGAATCCAGCAGCGGGAACGACGACGCTTACGGGGCCCCGCGGACGCAGTCGAGCTGCGACCGCCGGTCCCAGGTTTCCTCCAACGCGATGGGAGAGCAATGGATCGACCTTGGCTCCCACGCTCTCCAACGAATTGACTGCCGAGTCTTCGCAACGCGTACGGAGAAGCAGTTCTCCGCGGGGATCAGAATTGAAGCGAATGGCCAGGGCTTCTAGATCGGGGCCTCTCAACCGCCCGATGCGTTTAATATCGCCGTCTTTCGCCTGCCAGATAGACAATTCATCGATCTTGCGCGAGGGATCGACGCTGCCTTTTGTGACGAAAATCGGTCGTGATTTCGAGTTCTCCGCGGCGCTCAGAACTGCCATTCCACACGCATCGGGCATCGATTCATTTTCGTGAAGTGGACGTCGCGCGTTGTGTCTATTGGCAAATGCCTGCTCCGCGATCTTCCACCGTGTAACCGCCTGGCCATTACGAATGCTCAACGCACTCAACTCGGTTGCCCGGGGCATCAATCGACCGTTGGTCCGACTGCAAAGCAACTCGGCAACACCGTCTTGATCGAGATCCGCGAAACCGTCGAGGTGCTGTTCCGGAAGGTCCAGCTTGACCATTCCAGTCAGCGCATCCATGACCTCGACGCGCCAACGTCCATCGCCGTGGGAATTGAAGACAGAAACGGCGATGTCGAATCGGCCGTCGCCGTCCAGGTCGCGAACCGGACCCGCCGGCACATGTAAGATCGTTTCTTTGCGGTTGATACCGGCTTCGACAACGCGGCTCCACAGTGCTTGAAGCTTGCCGTCCTTCCAACCGAGGACGTCGATGTGGCTTTCGAACGTCGAGATCATGACAAATTCGTGGCGGCCGTCATCGTCGAGGTCATGTCCGCCAAGGTAGCCGTAACTGCGTCCACTGGAGGCGCCTTCAGGCGTGAATCTCGCTCTGTATTTCTCTTCGCCGGAAGTGACGTCAAACACGAGAAGATTGTCGTGGGGAACCACGGCAACTTCGAGGCGTTGATCGTTGTCGAAGTCGCCAACAATAGGGTTGGCCAGAAACAGATAGGAAATGGATTTCGTTTGCCAGGCCTGCCGCCATCGCCCGTCTTTGCGAACGAACAGCCGCCCGAAATACGGCACGGCGGGGCTCCACGGAGGCGATGGTTTGAGAAAAGCGCTCTCAAACTCGAGCTTCTCGAGTCCCGGTCGTTGCGGCAGGAAGTCGCCGAGCTTGTGGAACGGAGTTTGCCGCCCCGCACTCTTGCGGCCGTCGCCTTCCAGATCAAACCACGGACCGCCCTCATTCCACTCCGCGCGAATCGCGTTGTATCGATCGGCTGCGAGATCCTCGGTCGGAAGTGTCTGTTGGCGTGAGCCCTTTTCATCAAATCGCACGGTGAGCAATGTCTCCCGCTGGCCGATAAAGTGTCGCCACTCGATTGACGGCTTGACGATGTGGCCCTGCAGTATCGATCGACCCGTCAGACCTCGATCCCCGCGAAACTGTCTCCAATCCGACGGCTTGAAATCATTGGTTTCTGCAGCGCCGATTTCGTCTTCCGCCCCCGCTTCCGCTGCGCTGCGAATTCCGCCTCGGCCATCGTAGTAGAGGCGAAGCTTGCCGCTCGCCGCGCGAACGAGGCTCGGCCCTTTTGCCTCCAGGGGGTCGTCTGCCGTGTTTCGCACGCGCACTCCGGATTCACGCTCCCAGTTCAAGCCGTCTTTGGAGACGGCGCTGAATAGCCAGGACGGACCGTACGGTTTCAGTTCCCCGTGAGGGCGAGCCGCGAAGTACATCCGCCACCGACCATCGGAGAGCCGCACCACCAGCGGCTTCGCCATGGTCACTGCGCCGTGCGGCGGGTTCGCTTCTCGATCGACATCCATGCGAACGCCCGGTTCTTTCTCGAAGCGGAGTCCATCCCGCGACACGGCGGACAGAATTCTCCAACGCTCGTTGGGGCCGGGGCGCCGGGGGTAAGGTCCCTGTGATCCGTTCCAGCCGATGTAGTAAACGCGGACGCCGCCATTCGGCAGTAACACGGCTTCCGGTGCTCGAGCTGCGGTGAAATCCCAATCCCCCTGTTGACCGAAGCGAATGCGAACGCCCCTTTCCGGGTTCCAATGACGAGCTTCCTTGCCACTCAGAAAACTGTCGATGCTATACCACGGATTGCCGCCGCCGATGAGCGTGTAAGCTCGCCAGTTACCGTTGCGGAGTCGTATCAGATCGCGGTCCGTTCGATTCGTAAAGACGCCTCTGGAAAACTCGGGACCTCGTTCGTAACGGAAGGTCAGGCCGTCCGTCGAAACGGAAACATGTGACGACCAGCGGTCTTCGCCGGTCTTCTTCTGAGCCTCGTACCTGCGCGTTGTCCACCACATGCGATAGGTCGTATTGCCATCATGGCGAAACACTTGGCAGTCCGGCTCACCGGGCGATTCAAACCCAGCATGGGCAATTCGCACTCCAGGCTCCTCGACGAATTGCAGGCCGACGGCTGCGTCGAGTACTGCCCCGCGCTGAGCGGGCGAAATGGCAGACGCTGCTGGTTGCGCAACACACTCCGAAGCGCCGAGCGTCGCCAGCAAGCAGAAAACCGAAACGATTACAGGGGAATGCTTCATCATTGGCAGTTGCTCGGGGATTGGATCGAACCGCGGTTGGTCGCTGGATGTTGCGTGGCGGGTGGTTCTGCAATGGTCGGCCGGTGCGACAGGGGTGTTGACAGCGTCGCTCCGATGAACGTCGCGGAAAACGTCGTTACGCATCTCCGATTCGATCTCCGCGACTCGCTTTTCCGTAAACGCAACTTGCTGGCGATCGAAATCGTGTTATTGTCCCGCAATCTTGATCTGCGGTGGCCGTGTGCTGTTGTCGACCGAGATCTTGTTTTGCTGGCCGCCATCCCGCCATTTGACGAATTCTACTTCGCGCTCGCTTGTGATCTGCATTTCTGCGTAGGCATTGCGACCTGCATCATCGAGATAGTTGAGGCCAAACGCGGAAGAATAGATCAGAACGTTGATTCCGTTTGACGGCGCCACCGTAAAGCCACGGGGGGACCCGCCGGGATTCTGGGGATCAAAAAGATGCACTCGGCGTTCCGCCAATCCATCGAGTTTGATGGCGACGAGTGAAACCGGGTGCGGTTCTTTTGGCGATCGGTAAGCCGGATCGTCGCTTCGTTTCAACGACCACAAGTCCGGTTTCATGCAAGATCCAAGTGTCAGCCAAAGCCGACCTCGATGCGCGACGACGCTTGTCGCGTGGCGCCGTTGCCAAGGCGTTCCGAAAACGGAGTACCAGTTTTCGCCGTCTGACGAATACCATACATCGTTGATGTCGCCCGCGTGATAGCCGCCGATGACCCACATGCGATTGTCGTAGACGGCGACGTGATGATATTGGCGAGGTTGCCAGGGAGCATCGGCGGTGTGCTTCGTCCAGGTTACGCCATCGCTTGTGCTCCACACATCGTTTAAATACTGCCTCGTCTTCGTGGTGGGCGTGTCGTACGTGCCGCCGCCGAGAATCCATAAGCGGCCTTTGAATGCGACGCTGCCGCTGATCATGCCGCGAGCCGACCAATAGGGCTCCCGCGGACTAACTTGCCGCCATGTCTTTCCGTCGCGGGTCGTCCAGATATCTCGGTAGAACTGCTCTTCCGATTCCGCGAAGGCTGGCATCGTTTGCCCGCCGAGCACCCATATTTTGTCTTGAAACGCGACCGTGTAATGTAAGGCTCGCGGGCCCCAGGGCACCGGTGTATCCGGGTTGGTCTGTGTCCACTGGACGCCGTCCCGGCTGTTCCAGACGTCATTCTGATAGTGGCCTTGGTTGACGTCCCCGCCGATCAGCCACATCTTGCCGTCGTGAACCGCATATCCGCCTGTATGCCGGCCTTCCCAATCCGCTCGGGCATCAAAGCTTCCGTCGAGAAACGTATTGGGCTTTACCAGGTCCCAACGTTCGCCGTCGGCTGATCGCCAGACTTCGTTGTTGCAGATTCGCGGGAAGTAATGTTTGTCATGAGGATTCCATCCGCCGAGCAAATAGATGTGATTCTGGAAAGACAGAATCCCCGCTCCATCCCGCGGCGCGTAAGGCGTTTTCTTCAGCACTTGCGTCCACTGATAGTTGTCGACTTCCTGGCTGGGAATAATGGAGAATGGACTGGCGTTCTGAATGGAGACGTTGGAACGGGTGTTGACGACCCGAAGGAAACACTTTTTTGCCGGCGTGTTGGGCGTCTTCCAGCGGAACGAGCCGTTGGCCGCATCGACAAGCGGCGATTTGATTCTTGACCAGGAACGGCCGCCGTCGACCGAAAGATCGATCCTTAACGGCGCCCTCTCGCCGAGCTCGATCGAGTTCCAGCGGACAAGATGATAGCTGCCCGCTGCCCACCGTTCATTTCCAACCGGCTGGCTGAGGGATTTTGGCTGTGCCCCAAGGGGTGAAGACCAGGCCAGTGCAACAACGACGATGAGTGCCAGTAGATTTCGTTCATGCATGTTGCGGCTCGCGAGACGACTTTGTTCGGAAGGCATCGGTTGATGAAAACGTCTTGCTATTGGCGATCTTCTCTTACCAGGCAGCGTCCATCTGTTTATCGTCCCAACTCGCGCTCGACTTCTGCGACCGAAGGCGGCCCCGTTCTCGAACCGTTGGCGGTGCCGTTGAGAGAACGGATAGGGAACGATCTTGTGCTCTTCGCGGCAATCCGAAAATTGGCCGATGGTCGACAGGATGATTCGGCAGTGCAGGCACTGCTTGCTGACTGACGCGGGTTGTTTTTCGCGTCCGAAACGTGCGTTTCCATTGGCCCATGGGGGATCGGTGGCATGAGGACCGCTGAGGGTCGGTCTCCCAGACGCCCGCCTTTCAGGTCCAGCCATAAGGTCGATGAACAGCCCTCATTCGGCAGTCGGCAGGAGAAAGCAGAAAACATTCTGCTTGCGGTGGAATGGAGACTCATCCGGCGGCTCGGCATCGCCCGCGATGAAGCCTCCCCAATCTTCCGCTTCCTTTCCCCAGTGTGCCAGCCTCACTTGTCTGATGGCGCCGTCCCGTGGATCGCGGAAAACCTTCCCCCGAAACGTCAGCTGTGGGCTGCCGAAACTGAAGCCGTCGCGGTCACGAGCAAATCGAAATGACAGTGTGTTCACCTTTCTCAGCAGAGAAGCGGGAAGTGGGAACGAATACTTCTTGCGCGTCTCCGGCGCGAGTACGCCAACGCTCATCCCGTTAAACAGTACGTCAACTTTGTCGGCGGGCGGCCGCGGAGTCGTCCAACTGGTGTTAGGGCTCACAGCGAACGTCAGCGTTGCCCCGTCAGCGAACTGCGGCGAATCGTCTCCGTTGACAACGACGAATTTGCGGGAGCGCAGTTCGTCGCTGATAGTGCTTCTCACGGCAAACTCCACAAGCCCATCGGGCAGGGAACTGGTCTCGATGGTCGCCGAATAAAGAGTGCGATAGAACGGCCGTTGGATCTCGCGCATCGCGCGCCAGGACTTGCCGTTGACGGTGTACTGCAGCGTTTCGCCGGGACGCGGTTGTACGAGGTGAGCTCGGATCTCGACACGGCCTTGCAAGGGAGCGCCCACGCGATGTGACGTGATGGCGATACGTTGTCCCAGCCCCTTGTAGAAGTGTTCCAGCTTATCGCCTTTGACTCGGTAGATCAGATAGCCCTGCGGCGACAGATCGGGGCAGAGTTGCTTCGTCTTCGCATTCCACCAGCAACCGGCCAAGGCTCCGCCGCTCCGATACGGGACCGGCCGAGCTTTGTGTGTCACGACGTGGCTGTCGCCAACGAGTTGCAGGCGGATGTCGTGCTCCCGCGCGATCGTATCGAAGCCCGGACAGTGCTTTCCCAGGTCGGCCTCCGAAGTTGTCACCACGAAGGTTCCGGGCGTCCGCTGAGCCAGATCCTGCTTGATCCACTCGACATGCATCGGTTGAACTTCGTTGGTCGGGTATTCGAGCAACTTTCCGCCAACGGGAATCTGCCGCTGGCCCAGGTGGTAACCAAAATCGACGGACGTGAAGTGGATCTTGCCGTACTCGAAGGAGAAGAAATGCGGGCCCAGGAACTCCCAATACAACGGCTTGCCGCAACGATGGTCTCCGCGAGGAAACTGCCCGATGCGATAGGATGAATCGGTGTGATCACCGGCCACGTTGTAGCACGGCATAGCCAGGTGGTTCATGATGCCCACATAGGTGCGGAAGTCGCGCCGCCCGGACTCCGGTTTGCTGATCAGAGCCTTGTGCAGGTCGAGCAGATCGCCGCTGTTAACGACAAATCGCGGCTGCGGCGACAAGGCATTGACTTCGCGGACGAACCGGCTGAGCCCCTGGTGAGAGCGGACGTTCGTTGATACATGCGTGTCGGTTACATGCACGAAGATGTATTCCTCTTCGCCGATCGCTGCGCCCCGCAGTTCGAAATCGACCCGGTCCGCGAGCGGTTTGTACCAATCTCCGCGGACGTCATATCCGGAAGGGCGCGTGATATAGACGAATACAGAATGGTCGTTGGGTTGGAGCTTGTAGTTGCCCTGTGCATCCGTCTGGACTACCGAGTAGCCGTCTGTGACTGACACCCCCTTCAGCCCCGTTGTCTGGTCTCCGGGCTGCCCGCTTCCAGAATCACTGCGGAGGAGTACGCGGCCGGAAACCTCTGCCGGGACTGGCTCGTCGTAGTTCGGTTTGGGTGTTTCCTTGAAGATCGGTTCAAGAATGCTCGGTTGGGCGATTGCCGGTCGGGGGATCGCCACAGACGTGATCACGGCAAACAACAGCAGGCCAAGGCGTTTTCGGCCGGACAGTTGGCTAACGTGTTCCATGAGTCCCTCCCTCATAAAGCCCACTTCGGGAGCGGCAGTTGGTAGGATCTCTGCCCGCCGAATCCCTTGATGTCCAGTTTGTCGCCGATTGTGATTTCGGCAAAGCTACACTTCCAGTGCGTCGCGGCCATTGTGATGTAGTGCGTTTCGTCATACACGGTCCAGCGGTTGCGGTGCTTGTGGCCGAAGAAACAAGCAAGTACACGACCATCGTCGGCGAATTGACGGCGGATTTCCCAGCCGTTGTCGATATACGAGGTCTGTTTTCCGACCGGAGAGAAGGGCGCGTCGCCGCCTTGTCCGGAGCCGCGTTCAGGCGTGTGGTGCAGCTCCTCATGGCAGAAAACGATCTTTGGTTTTTGGCGATTCTCGGCCAGGTCGCTCGCTAGCCACTCCTTCTGCACACCATCGATCCAGTAGCCGCCGATCACTCCATCTTTCCCGCGTGGAGGCGACGACTTGTCTGCCGCGTTGTTGCCATCGAGCACGATGAAATGAACGCCGCAAACGTCAAATGAGTAGAAGCGATGTTCGGCGCCTGTGGCGTCGAGGAATTCTTGTTTGGTGATGTCTTCTCCGGCATGCGCCCTACCGATTAAATCGTCGGCGGTGATTTTCTCGCTGCCCCCTTTCAGCCATCCGACGTCGTGATTTCCGATGACGTGATAGCGCGGACATTCCAACTGGGCAAACACGCCCACATGGTGCTGCAGCGCCGCCAGTTGTCCATCGTGCATCTCGCGGGTCGTCTGGCCTTCGGCGATCTGGCAGCCAAAGTCACCCAGGTCAATCGCGAAGTCCGGTTTGAATCGCTTCATCTGATCGACAAACTGCTTGAAATTGGCTTCGTTACCGGGAGCCCGACGTCCCAGCAGATGAGGATCGGCATTCAGGCCAAACCGCAGCGCTGTTCGATTCGGCGCCGCATTGCTGGATGGCGTGACCGCCGCCACAGCAAGTCCGGCGCCTCCACCGGCGATGAAACCGCGTCGACTAATATCACCGTTCCGTTCACTGAGAGGCATAAGTCGCTTGCCCTCCCTTCGTCCTTTCGCAGATGGCTTGTGCTTTCGCAGATGGCTTGTGCTTTTGCAATGGTTGTCGCACGAGTAGTTTAGCCTGTGGCGGCAGGCGAGGCGAATCGGCGGGCGTCGGCAATCGACGATGCGTCTGCCGCTGCTTGGAGAGTGAAAGCTCCATGCCGCGGCGAGTGGCGCTGCCCATGGACCTGACATGCGATACCATTGTTTTTTCACCATTGGATTTTTCGGTCAA
>JASMLW010000397.1 GCA_030748485.1 Pirellulaceae bacterium | reverse complement strand
GATCAACGCCGAGCCGCGGTTTTGCAGCGCGTCGATGTACTGCGGGTCGAGCTGCAAGGCGCGTTCGAAGTGCTGCAGAGTGACGTCGATTGCACCTCGTCGCCGGTGACAGAGTCCAAGGTTGTTGTGCGCGATGGGGTTGGCGTCATCGCCCGCCAAACACTCTTGAAAACATTCGATCGCTTCCCGCAACTCGCCCAGGTCGTAATGCAATAGACCCAGATTATTGAGGGCGGCGACGTATCCAGGTCTCAATTGCACGCTTTGCAGCAGTGATGCTCGCGCGTCGGCGAAACGGCCGAGAGCTTTCTGCACGACGCCGAGATTGTTCCAAAGCGAAGGCTCGCCCGGCGTCAGGTCGATCGCGTTGAGGTAGGACCGCTCCGCTTTGCCCAGGTCGCCCGCATCGTGATGAGCGATCGCCAAGTGAAAATGGCCGACCGGATCGGCTGGCTTTTGCACAGTGAACGCGGTGAAACAGTCGACTGCCCCGGCGAAGTGTTCGAGCTCGAGAAGAAAGGCGCCGAGTGTTGTGAGCACCAGAGCGTCACCGGCTTTCGCCCTGCCGTCCGCCGCGTCGATCGCCCGCCGAAAGAAGTTTGTCGCTTCGTCCTCTCGTTGTCGCTGTAGGGCGATCGCTCCCAGCCACGCCCAGCCGAGCGAGTGTGACGAGTTGAGTTGGGTGATGGATTCCAGCACTTCCTCGGCTCGCCGCAAGTCTCCGCGTCGCGCGAAACTGACGGCTTGCGAGAATCGCTGCTCTTCATCCATGCAGAGGGCTCGGAAGGAACGAGAAGAGGGGCGTGCGAATACCGATGGAGGGGGGCTATTGCGAGACAGTCAGCAGAATCGGCGTGGAGGCGTAGTTGGTGGTGATCGAAAAAGTGATCGAGACCCGCGCCAAGACAGCGATGGGGAGGTCTTCCACAAGTGTCGCCTTGTCGGTCGCTTCCAATACGATTTTGCCCGTCAAGTTGTCTCCCGTGAGCCGCGCTTTGCTCTTGCTCGACATCTTCACGCCAGGGGGCAGCTGCGCACCGAGAACGTTGGCGAAGTACTTGAACTCCATGTCCAAGGTCACCGCGTCCTTGAACTCGGCGGCTCTCTCAATCGTCACCTCGATTTCGGCTGTTTCGCCGCGCTTGAGGGTGATCTTCGCGGGCGACGCTGTCACGTCGATGAGGTCGAGCGGCTTGGTGACACCGACAACTTGCGTTTGTATCGGCCAGCGACTTTGCCCTCCTCCACTCGACTGCTGTTCGCATGTGACATAGCCGTCGCGAACTATGTCGATCATCTCGCCATGGCGGTTGGGCGTGGTCGCTCGCCCCCGGATGCGAACCAAAGCCGCGCCGATCGGTGCGTCCGGTTTTGCATTGAGAATCACCGCGCAGTGGTTCATGCCAGTGGGAATTGTGACAGGCGTTTGATCGACTCCCGCGGGCAGTCCCTCGACTTCGATTTCAACCGGTCCTTCGAATCCGTTCAGCCGGTCGATCCGCGCGAACCAGATCATGCGGACACCGGGCGACAGCATGGCGTAGTAGTATTCGCCAAACAGATCAAAGTCGGGTAACGCCTCTTCGACGGAGATGTGATACGTGTAACGCCGGCCGCCTTCGTCGTGCAAATCGCGAATCGAGAAAGTGAAGGGGCCGTCGCCGGGAGCTGTCCAATCGAGACGGCTGTCCTTGGTGTGGTGCTTGGGAAAGTCGTCCGCCTCCGCAATCACTCGCCCGTTGACATCGTAAAGTTCGACGACCGCATCGATCGGCGAGCCGAAACGACGAGCTTCCACCTGGAATCGATAGTGGACGCCCTTCTTCGCGGTGAAGCGAAAGAAATCGATGTCCTGCGGCTTTTCCATTCGTCCGTTGAGTCCGACGGGAAGATCGATTTTCTGAGCCTGCTCGCGGACATCATTGTTCGCCGACTCGACGAGTTGCTTGTGGGGAGAAATCTTGAGCGGGGCGAAGTTGGATCGTCCCCGCGGTGTTTCGACTTGCCTCTGCCGCCAGCCGGCCGCGTCGCCGGCCGTGATGTCAGACTTGGTGAGCCCGCCGAGTCCGTGACCAATCACTTCGAGTGACGAAGTGGCTCCTTGCTGGACAGCCATGGGGTGGAATCCGAAGACGCGAGGCTGCTCGGAGATCTCGACGCAGTACGAATACCGCAGGTCTCCGGCGAAACGCGCATCCCGCACTTCCAGCGCGTACTCGCCGTCCGCCGGCAACTCGCAAGCGACCAACGCATCGCCACCCCGGAAGTTATCGTTCTGCGCGACGACCTGTCCGTTCGGTCCGATGAGCGTCAGAATTGGATCCATCAAGTAAATGCGCGGGCCCTTGACCACCATACTGTGGATTCGATCGGTGACGCGCTGTGCGTAGATGTCGATGGTGATCGGTTGTCCGGCCGATCCTCGAAACTTGTAGCAGTCGACATCCTCGAACTTCTCGCAGATCCCACAGACGGCCGCCGGCAACTCGACGACTTGAGCGCTTTCAGGGCGTCCGTTTTCGTCACTCGTCTCCACCACAACCGGGAAATCGGTGACCAATAGCTGCCCCACACTGCTGACGGCTTGCTCGGTGGCGATCCGGAATTCAAACACGCCGGGAGTGACATCGGCGTCCGCCGTTGTTTCAAATCGGAACGGCGTCCCCTTCGAACCGCGTCCCTGCCGCGGAGCCTTGATCGGTTCGGTCTCCAGACATTTCATCGTGACGCCGGGGCGGTCGAGCATCACTTGATAGGCGCCGTCGAGAGTGAAGTTCGTGCGGACCTTAAGCTCAGCCGTCTTGCCGCGTTGGATGGCCACCGGATGGGTTGACGTCAATTGTCGAAACCCGATCTTGCCGAACGCTTGACCACCGCCCACCAACGCCAGAACCAACGCGAGGGCAACTCGACCGACAGGCGTTTGAAGTAGAGAGCAGACAATTCGGCCCCGTCGAGCGGTGGCCTTCGGCAGTCGGTGCAACATGAGAAACCTTGCTCGCTCAGAACAACTCAGCGATCGGCTTACCATCACACAGCTTCATCGGGCGGCCGTCGCGCGCCGAGTGCATCGTGTTGAGCGGGATGCCCAGCTTGGTGTAAATCGTCGCGGCGATGTCTTGCGGATAGTATTCGGCTTCGGTGGGCCGCCCACCCTCGTCGTCCGTTTTGCCGATGACCTGCCCTGTGGGGATGTTCGCTCCGGCGAACATGGCGAATCCGGCGGACGACCAATGATCTCGGCCAGCCGCCGAGTTGATCTTGGGCGTGCGACCGAAGTCGGTTAGCCAAACGACCATCGTCGTGTCGAGCATTCCTCGGTCGGCGAGATCGTGGAGCAGAGCGGGGAAGCCCTGATCGACGGGAGGCATGAGTTTCTTCAAGCCGTTGAAGTTGTCGCGGTGAGTGTCCCAACCGCCGCTGGTCACCGTCACGAATCGGACGCCCGACTCCACCAATCGGCGAGCCATCAAGCAACTCTGACCAAAGGTGTTGCGCCCATAGCGGTCGCGCAATTCATCCTTCTCCTGCTTGAGGTCAAACGCCTTTTGGGTTTCCGGTGACGTGATCATGCTGAAGGCGTTGGCGTAATAGTCGTCGACCGCCCGCAGTGAGTCGGACTTTTTCTCGACGTCGCGCTGGAATTGGTTGAGCTTTGCGAGCGCGTTTCGCCGGCGGTCCAGCCGCGAAAGACTCACGCCCGCCGGCGGCGTGACGTCGCGCACCGTGAAGTTGCTCTTGTTCGGATCGCCAGGCAGTTCAAACGCGTTGTACGCCAAGCCCAGATAGCCGGCCAAACCGCCTCCGAATCGCCGGTCGACATTCGTTCCCAACTGAATGAAGGGCGGCATCATGTTCCGCGGACCACGCTCTTTGGCGATCACCGAACCGTAGCAGGGGTAGGTGATCGCCGGATTGAACTTGCGGCCCGACATCATGATGGCGTCCGCCGTGCCATGCGATCCGTTCCGCGGATTTAAACTGCGGAGCAACGCGTAGTTGGGAAGCTCCTTGGCGAAAGTGGGGCATTGGTCGGTGAATTTGACTCCTGGAACGGCCGTGTCGATCACGCCAAACTCGCCCCGCACTTCGGCCGCCGCATCCGGCTTCGGATCGAATGTATCGTGGTGGCTCGTCCCCCCACGCGTCCAAATCAGAATGCAGTTGAGCTTGTCGCTCCCGTTCTCGGCGGCGCTCGCCTCACCGCGCAGCAAGGCCGGTAGGGTGAGTCCCAACGGAGCCAGCGAACCGACGTTGAGTAGAAACTGGCGGCGGCCAATCTGTTCGCAATCGTCTTGGCGACGCGGAAGAAATGAGAGCATGGGAGCACCTGCTGCGAGGCGGATTTCACCGATCTGTCTGGATCGAATGGTCAAGTGGCAGTGCCACACACAAAGCGAGCTGCCGCTGGGTAGGCGTTCGCCCGCTCCCGTTGGTCGCTGGAATCGGCCGAGAGAAGCCCCGCTTCCTCAACGTCACAAATCGCTGAAGCGTCAGTGTACCTGGAACTTCCCTGATCGCCAACGTATCAATATTGGCTGATCGGTTGAAATCGTTACCCTGTATGGAGATACTGGTTTGATCGAGAGCGTGAAGGCGTTTCGCCACGAAGGAAAGGAAGCAGATGAGGACCATCGGCCGCGCGGCCCCATTGCTGAGCATCGTCGTCGTCGTTGTCAGTTGTTTGACCAATCTGGTGTTCGCCGCGGGTGACTTCGAAGTGACTCCTCGAGAAGTCGCCCTGTCGGGGCCTTACGATCGCGGGCAATTGATTGTGACCCGAAGCGGCGCGGCGGATGCGACGCGCGAGGCGGTGTTTGAAAGCTCTGATCCGAAGATCGCCACGGTCAGTTCGACAGGAAGCATTCGGCCGCACGCGGATGGGCAGGCGACCGTCCGCGCGGTCGTGGAGGGAGAAGCCCGCGAGGTCGCTGTCACCGTCACGGGATTCGGTGTGGCCGGCGGTCCTCGATTTGTGCGCGATGTAGTTCCGGTATTCAATCGAGCCGGATGCAGTTCCGGTTCTTGTCACGCGTCGCAGTACGGCAAGGGCGGGTTCAAGTTATCGTTGTTGGGATACGCTCCGGAGCAGGATCATCGGCCGTTGCTGCGCGACGACGCGCAGCGACGCATCTCGTTTGTGCGACCGTCGGACAGCCTGCTTTTGCAGAAGCCGCTTTTACAAGTCGCCCACGGCGGCGGCCGCAGGTTTTTCGAGAAGAGCGTTGAGCACCAGATTTTGCTCGACTGGATCAAGAGCACGGCTCCGGGCCCGGTGAAGGATGCGTCGACGGTCACTGACCTGCGGCTCGTTCCCAGCGCGGGAGTCTATCAAATCGGGCAGTCGCAGCAGTTGCGGGCGGTCGCCGAGTATTCGGACGGCCAGTCGCGCGACGTAACGCATCTGGTGATGTACGACAGCCTGAGCGACGCGGTCGCATCGATCGACTCGACCGGTTACCTCACGGCTCGTGGCCGCGGGCAAGCTCCGATGATGGTGCGGTTCATGGGCCAGGCGAAAGTGTCGCTCGTGCTGGTGCCGTTCAGTGACGCGAGCGACTTGTCAGGATTCGAGCCGCGCAATCTTGTCGACGAATTGGTCGCCCGACACTGGACTCGACTCGGCCTGACGCCGTCGACCGATTGCACGGACGAGGAATTCGTCCGCCGCGTCTATCTCGACACGATCGGCACTCTGCCGTCGCGGGAAGCGATCGAGGAATTCGCCGCTTCCCCGGCCGCCGACAAACGCGACCAGTTGATCGACTCGCTGCTCGGGTTGACTGGTGATCCGCAGCGCGACGTTTTCGTGAACGAGTGGAGCGCTTATTGGGCGCTGAAGTGGGGCGACTTGATTCGCAACAATCGCAACAAGCTGGGCGATGGCGGCATGTGGTCGCTGTACAATTGGATGCGATCTTCACTGCGCGAGAACAAGCCGGTGGACCAGTTCGTGCAGGAGTTGATCACGGCGCAGGGTTCGGTATTTCGATCGGGTCCAGCCAACTATTTCAAGATCGCCAGCAAGCCGGAGGATCTGGCGGAGGCGACGGCGCAGAACTTTCTCGGCATACGGATGCAGTGCGCCAAATGTCATCACCATCCGTTTGAAGTCTACAGCCAGGCGGACTATTACGGCTTGGCTGCTTTCTTCACTCGTGTCGCGTCGAAGACGAGCACCGACTTCGGTTCACTTGGCGGCGACACCGTGGTGATGGTTAAACGCTCGGGGTCCATTCGTCATCCCCGCACGGGCAAAACGGCGCCGCCAACGGTTCTGGACGGCGAGCCGATCGATCCCGACGAGCATCGAGATTTGCGGCGACCGCTGGCGACATGGCTGACGGCCGGCGAGAACCGACTGTTCGCTCGCAATGTGGCGAACCGTTTCTGGGCGTATTTGATGGGGAACGGTTTGGTCGAGCCGATTGACGACATGCGGGCGACGAATCCGGCGACCAATCCCGAATTGCTGGATGCTTTGGCGGACTACCTGGTCGAATGCGATTTCGACTTGCGCCGATTCATGAAAGTGATCCTCTCCTCACGAGCCTATCAATTAAGTAGTCGTCCGCGACCGGAGAATGTGGCGAACGAGCGATTCTACACACACTACAACGTGCGGCGGCTGCCAGCCGAAGTGCTGCTCGACGCCGTGGATCAAGTCTGCGGCACGCGCGAGAAGTTCACTGGAATCCCCGCCGGGACTCGAGCTATCGAGTTGCCGGATCCGAACTTCGCCTCGTATTTTCTCGACACGATGGGGCGGCCGAAGCGAGTGATCACGTGCGAATGCGAGCGGACGTCGGCTCCGAACCTGGCTCAGATCCTCCACATGGCCAACGGCGATTTGATCAGCCGCAAGGTGAGCGACAAGAACGGCCGCATCGCCGATCTGGCGAAGCGGGAAATGGACGACGGCCGCGCGGTGCGGGAAATCTACCTGGTTTCGCTGTCGCGCCCGCCGACGGAAGACGAGATCGAAAAATGCCGCGAGATTATTCAAGCGGCCGAATCTCGCCGCGAAGGCCTCGAGGACATCCTGTGGGCTCTCTGCAATACGCGCGAGTTTCTCTTTAATCACTGAGTTGGTCGCCGCCCGCCGCCGCCGAGCCGTTTCGAGTTCTACTCTGCCTCGGTTCGCCACTCGTTGCTAGAATCTCGGGCGGTTAGGAAACCGTTTCGAGCGGTAGTGCGTAGGGATGCATCATGGCGAAGAAATCGACTTGGAAATGGCCGACATTCGCGATCGCCGTTTTTGCCGGCGTGTGGACGGCCGTGTGGTGGTATCGAGAAGAACCGCCGACGCCGATTCCGCCCTTCACTCAAGCTGAGTTTCTCGAGCTGCTCGACGCCAAAACCGAGGCTGTCGGCCAACTGGAGAACATCACGTCGTGGCGAGAGGCCGTCGCCGGCTTCGATCAAATCGCCGCCAAGTTGCCCGACGAACTATTGCCTCATCGCAACAAGGCGATCGCCTACCTGCTCGGCCAGCGACGGGATGAAACCCATCAGGCGCTGGCCGAGTTGATGAAGCTCGAGAACGAATCGCCCGAGTCACTGTGGTTGACGTACCGGTTTTTGTCCGACGGGACGATTGGCGCCCCGCCATCGCCCGCCCGCGATGTCGAATTGATCAAACTGCTGGAGAAGGCGATCGCCAAGGCCCCAGACGATGTGGGGCTCCATTACGAATTGTGGTACTTCGGCAAGTCCAGCCGGGCCGACGGTGCGGCCGATCGCGGATACGAAGCGCTTCAGGAGGCATTTCGATTGGATGGCGAGAATGCGTACATTCTGTTCGACTTGCTCGTCCAGCAGGCTCTTCGCAAAGACAGCCAGATTGAGCTGACGATAAGCCACGCGCTCGAAGTTCTCCGGCCGCTCGATCCATTGCTCGGTCGCACCAACGATGGCGCGGCGACTAGTTTGCTCGAGGAAGCGCTGGCGGCGTTCGCCGACGACGACTTGGATAAGACGTCCACGCTCGTCCAGCGGTACTGCAACGTGGCAAAGGGACTGGACGTGATCAAGCACGATCAGTCGCATATTGATCTTCATCCATTGGATTACGCCATCCTCGACTACAGCGACGATTTCTATGCGCGAGCGCCGGCGTTGGTCGCCGACACGAATGAAGTCGCCGGAGTGAGATTCGCGGATTGGCCCGATCACCAGCCGCCCGTCGCCGCGGCTCGAGCGATCGCGTTAATGGACTTCGACCTCGATTCGCGGCTCGACGTCGCAGTCGTGAGTGACGACAAGCTGACCGTATTCGGTCGCACCGAGACGGACGCCTGGCAAGTACTCACCGAGATCGAGGTCGAGTCCGGCGTCCGCGGCATCCTGACCGCCGATCTGGATCGGGACAACAAGGCGAACGCGCAGAGCGCTGCGGTAGCACTCGCAGTTGATGGCGACGGCGGACGATCGAGATGTCACGTGGCGGATATGGACTTCGTTCTCTTCGGTGACAGCGGGATCGAAGTCATCCGCAATGCGGTCGACATCGAGTCCAAGAAGAGGATTCTCGAGGCAGTCGCGCAGGATGAGCTACTGCAGGGCGTGAAGAACGTGGTTTCCGCCGTGTTGCTCGACGCGGATCACGATTCGGATGTCGATCTGGTCGTTTCCACGAAGGAAGATGGCGTCAGCATTTGGAGCAGCCGAGGCGATTCGATGACGTTCATCGACATGACGGCCTGGTCGATTGTGCCACCGCGGGAAATGGTTTTTTCCGCGATGCGAGCCGTTGATTGGGATCGCGATGTCGATACCGACATTGTCCTCGTCTCCGACTCGGGCGAAACGCAGGGCGTGCTTAGCAATCTGCGGCACGGCCGCTTCAGCTGGTCGGAGTTAAGCGACGATTGGGCCGCGCTGCGCGGCGCGGGACTCGACATTCTCGAGGCGGATGAAAACGTCTCCTGGGATGTGGTCACCGCCGGTTCGAGCGGCGTGCGAGTGATTCTGACCAACACGTCTCGCCCCGGCGCGATCCGAGCCAGTCGCACCGAGTCGCTGAGGAAGCCGGCGACGGGGGTCTTGGCGTGCGACTACGACAACGACAGTTGGATCGACTTGCTCGCCTGGGATGAAAGCGGCGTGCGCGGATACCGAGGCCTGTCCGCCGGTCGCTTCGCCGACGATGAGCGAATCGCCGTCAGTGGAGAGAACATCCGCGATGTGAAAGCGGCGGATGTGGACGGTGACGGCGATGTCGACTTGGCGATCATCGACGACAAGGGTCTCCGCTTGCTGCAAAACGATGGAGCCGAAGACGCTGGCTGGCTGCTGGTCCGCGCCGTCGGGCAGCAAGACAACGCGGGACGCACCAACTTCACCGGCATCGGCAGCCTGATCGAACTCAAGGCGGGCAATCGATATCAGGCGCGCGTGGTCAGCGGACAGGAAACTCACTTCGGTCTTGGCGCGGCCGGCGCGGCGACCGCGATGCGAATCATCTGGACCAACGGCGTCCCCCAAGTTGTCGTCAAACCCGCCGCCAACACGTCGATCTGCGAACTCATGGAACTCAAGGGATCGTGTCCGTTCATCTACACCTGGGACGGAGAGCAGTTCTCCTTCTTCACCGACTGCTTGTGGGCGGCGCCAATCGGTCTCCAGGTCGCCGAAGGTGTGCAAGCTCCCAGCCGCCCTTGGGAGTATCTGTTGATTCCGGGAGAGCGAATGGCGCAGCGCGAGGGCGAGTATGTGTTGCAACTGACGGAAGAACTCTGGGAGGCGGCCTACTTCGACTACGTGCGGCTGATCGCCGTCGACCATCCCGCGGACGTGCAAGTCTTCTCGAATGAGAAAGTCGGTCCGCCGGCGATCGCGGAGTTCAAGGTCCACGCCGCCCGCGAGTTGAAGACGCCAATCGCCGCCAGCGATTCGCGCGGCCGCGACGTGCTGCCCACAGTGCGCGAGCGGGACGATGTTTATCTCCGCGGATTTGAACGCCGCCTGCGGCAAGGTGTGACGGAGAAGCACTATGTTGAGCTCGACTTGGGCGATCTACAGGATCCACAACAAGTAAAGCTATATCTGACCGGCTGGATTTACCCCAGCGATACGTCGCTCAACGTCTCCTTCTCACACAATCCGGACATCGACGCGCCCGAGTTGCCCTCGATCTGGACGCCGGACGAGAACGGTGTGTGGAAGTTGGCGGACGGCTACATCGGCTTCCCCGGTGGCAAGACAAAGACGATTGTTGTCGATCTAGAAGACAGATTTCACGCTGCCGATTATCGAGTCCGGATCCAAACGTCGGCGGAGATCTATTGGGATCACATCGGTTTCACGGTGGATGAACCCGAGTCGCCAATGGAACTGAAACCGATGGAGCCAGTGGCTGCCGAACTGCACTATCGCGGCTTCTCTGCTCGACGTCGGGGAGAGCGCAACGGGCCGGAGAGTTTTGAATACGCCAACTCGCACGATACGCCGAAGTGGCCGCCGATGCGGGGCGCTTTCACTCGCTACGGCGATGTGATCGATCTGCTGAAGAGACAGGACGATCATTTGGCTGTCCTGGGCGCGGGCGATGAAATGACCGTTCGTTTCGCTGCGCCGCAATCGCCTCCGCCACCGGGTTGGCGGCGCGATTTCATTCTGCACTGTGTCGGCTGGGACAAGGACGCCGACATCAATACGATCCAAGGTCAATCATCCGAGCCGTTGCCCTTTCACGCCATGCGGACGTATCCCGATCACGATCCGCGTCGAGCCGTGGTTGACAAACCGGGCTACGCCGAGTTCCTCGACACGTACCAGACGAGACGTCAGAACTCCGCGCGATTCTGGCGATGGATCAAGGATTTCTGATCCTGGCAAACGCCGCCGGCTCGCTCGCCGCACCCGCTCCATCGTCGCCGACAGGCAAGTCGCGTTTACCTGTACTTGCGATCGAAGTGCGTGTAGCCGCCATCGACGTAGATGATCTGTCCGGTCGTGTGGCTGGAACGCGGTGAGGTGAGGAAGACGACTGTGTCGGCGATCTCTTCCTTGGTTGTGAAGCGGTGTTCGAGCGGAATGAGTTGTTCAATGCCGGCTCGCATTTCGGACGGGTTCGGCATGGTGTTGAGCCAGTTTTCGTAGAGCGGTGTCCAGACTTCCGCGGGGATCACCGTGTTGACGCGAATTCCGTCGGCGGCCAGATCGAGGGCCCATTCGCGGGTCAGTCCGTTGAGGCCTCCTTTCGAGGCGGCGTACCCCGACGTGCCGCCCTGCCCTGTCTCGGCGACCTTGGAGCCGATGTTGACGACCGATCCGCGACTGGCCCGCAGCGCGTCGAGCGCGTAGTGGGTGACCGCGTAGACATGGACGAGATTCCGTTCCAGCGACTTGACGAATTCCTCGGGTCCGGCTTCGAGGTCGACTCCGTCATTGACTCCGGCGTTGTTGACGACGGCGTCGATCCGTCCGAATCTGTCCAGCGCGGCTTGGACGGCCGTTGCGCACGCTCCGGCGTCGCAGAGGTCGGCTTGAATGAAATGGCACTCTTGACCGCGGTCAGCGTACTCGGCCTCGAGCGCTCGCCCCTCACCTTCGCTGCGGTTGACGTTTGCGACCAGTGCGCCCTCGGCCAGAAACGAGCGGACAATGCCTTCGCCGATACCCTTCGAGCCGCCGGTGACAACGACCACCTTGTCCACCAAACCGAGGTCCATCTTATTCGTCCTCCGCTGCGTAAGCCTCGCCCAATCCACTTCGACTGAGTTTGGATGACAGATTTGACCGCCCCCGAGCTTCCGTGGCAAGCCACTGCCAACCATTCGCGAGTCTCGAGCGCCTGGGGAACGGTCTTGCCATTTCCGTGGAAACAGTCGCTTGTCGCGCGAGTTTGACGGTTTTTTGAGCGGCACCTATATTGGAACGATGAGTCATTTCGATGGGCCAATCGGTCGAGATTGGCCGAACCATTCTCCATCAACTCCGTAGCAACCCCATGATCGCCTCTCCCCGCAAGCCGCTCGCGAGTCGCCGGATCTGGCTACTGGCGACCATTGGCTGTGTTGCCGCGAATTGGTTCGCCGCGACGACGGCGGAGGGCAGCTGCGGCGATTATGTCGTGTACGGCGCCCGAGCGGCTGACCATTCCCCGCCGGAGACGCCGCCGTGTCAGGGGGCTGAGTGCGGGCAATCGGAGCGTCAGCTTCCTTCGCCGGCTACACCGCCGCCGTCTTTCGAAAGGACCGATGTAGAAGCCGTCTTGTTTTCCAGCAGCGACGGAATCTCAATCGACCGTTCGTCGACTGGATGTTTTCTCGAGCCGGTCCACGCGAACTTCATTCCCAGTCGCATCGATCGTCCACCCCAATCCGCCTAGGCGGCGTTGAGGTCTGGACCGTTCGCGCAAGCCAGCGCGCGAACCAACTCGATTCGCTGAGGAAATGATTCTATGTCCGCTGCGTCATCCGCAGCGGTGAATCCGCCAGAACAGCCGCGCAAAGTGAAGCGTGCGGTGAGCCCTCGATTGCGGCGTCTCTTGTACGTCGTCTTTGGGCTCGTCGCATTACTTGGCGCCAACTCCGTCTATCTGGCGGCCATCACCGCGCTTGAGTGGTTTTCGAGCAATACATATCAAGATTTTTTTTACCAGTACATGTTCCTGGGCCATTTGGTGCTGGGACTGATCTTGATCACGCCGTTTTTGATTTTTGGTCTGCTGCACATGAAGGCGTCGAAAGACCGCCGCAATCGTCGCGCAGTGAAAATCGGCTACGCTTTGTTCTCTGTCGGTTGTGTCGTGCTGCTCACCGGTGTGGCGCTGACGCGGGCCGGTTTCCTGGAGCTCAAACAGCCGTCCGTCCGCTCAGTCGTTTATTGGATGCACGTCGCCTGCCCGCTGATCGCCGGTTGGCTGTATTGGCTGCATCGATTGGTCGGACCCCAGATCAAATGGCGAGTCGGAGTCACCTTTGCGGCTGTGGTCGCGGCGATTGTTTTGACGATGGTCATCGTCCAGGCTCAAGACCCGCGCGACTGGGGCGCGGTCGGCCCGAAGAACCCGGACTACTTCGAACCGTCGCGGGTCAAGACGACGACCGGCAAGTTCATCGACGCTCACGTGCTGCACAACGACGCCTATTGCAAGGAGTGCCACGAAGACGTGCACGACGGTTGGCTGAACAGCGTGCACCACCTCAGTTCTTTCAACAATCCGGCGTACCTCGCGAGTGTCCGCGAGACGCGTCAAGTGGTTTTGAAACGCGACGGCAATGTGAAGGTGTCGCGGTTTTGCGCCGGCTGTCACGATCCAGTTCCTTTTTTCTCGGGAGCTTTTGACGAACCCGACTACGACGACATCAATGATCCAACGGGCCACGCCGGCATCACGTGCACCGTTTGCCACGCGATCACGCATGTGAATAGCACAAAAGGGAACGGCGACTACACGATTGAAGAGCCGATGCATTATCCATTCGCCTATTCCGAGAATCGGTTCTTGCACTGGGTGAGCAACACGATGCTGAAGGCGAAGCCCTCGTTTCACAAGAAGACGTTCCTCAAGCCGCTCCATAAGACGGCCGAGTTTTGTTCGGCCTGCCACAAAGTGCATCTGCCGAAAGCGGTGACTCATTATCGCGACTTCCTGCGAGGCCAAAACCATTACGACAACTACCTGCTCAGCGGCGTCTCCGGACACGGGGCTCGCAGCTTCTACTATCCGCCGAAGGCCGAGCACAACTGCAATGGCTGCCACATGCCGGCGATCGCATCGAACGACTTCGGAGCCCGTGTGCTCGAGCCCGGTGGAAAGCCGAGCATCCACGATCACTTGTTCTTGGGCGCCAACACGGGAGTGACTTGGTGGAAGAATAAGCAGGCCGCCGTCGAGGCGCACCAGGCGTTCATGCGCGACTGCATGCGAGTCGACATCTTTGGGATCAAAGAAGGCGCCGACATCGCCGGCAAGTTGCACGCCCCGCTGCGGCCCGCTGTGCCGACGCTGCGGCCCGGCAAGACCTATCTGCTGGAGACGGTTATCCGCACGCTCACGCTCGGGCACTTCTTCACGCAAGGCACGGTCGACTCAAACGAAGTCTGGCTGGATGTAAAGATCTCCAGCGGCGATCGCGTGATCGGCCGCAGCGGCGCGCTCGACGACGAGCGAGAAGTCGATCCGTGGTCGCATTTCGTCAACAACTTTGTCATCGACAAGAACGGCAATCGGATCTCGCGGCGGAACGCCCAAGATATCGTGGTGTCGCTCTACAATCATCAGATTCCGCCCGGCGCGGGACAAACGGTTCACTACGCGTTCCGCGTTCCCGACGACATCGACCAACCGGTGAAAGTTGAATTGCAGTTGAAGTTCCGCAAGTTCGACAAACAGTACACCGACTTCATGGCTCGGACGCGCAAGCCGAACGACTTGCCGTTGCGAGGTTTCCAGGAGGGCGAACCGTATCGCAACGAACTTCCCATTTCCGTCTTGGCGTCCGATGAGCTTATTTTTTCAGTCGAAGGCGTCGACTCGCAACCTGAGAATCCGGCTCGCAATGTTCCCCAATGGGAACGGTGGAACGACTATGGAATCGGCATGTTTCTCAAGGGCAAGGCCGAGTTGCGGCAGGCGGCCGAGGCTTTTCGCGAGGTCGAGGAACTCGGGCGATACGATGGCCCGCTCAATCTGGCTCGAGTGCTCTACCGCGAGGGACGCTTGGATGAAGCTGTCCAAACGATCAGTCGCGCCAGCAAGCATACCGACCCATCCGCCCCGCCGTGGACGATTGCCTGGTTGAGTGGGCGCGTGAATCGCGAACAAGGAAACCTCCGCGAGGCGGAGCAGAATCTCCGCGGCGTGTTGACCGATCATACGGCTGAGATGCACGAGCGAGGATTCGACTTCAGCCTCGACTTCGAAGTTCGGAATCTACTCGGCCTCACGCTATTCGATCTAGCCAAGCAGCAGATCGGCGACGCGCGGTCCGCGGATCGAGAGGCGTTTCTAGCGGCCGCGCTGCGGCAGTTCGAGGAAACTCTGAAACTCGACTCGGAAAACGTCAACGCTCACTACAACCTGCATCTCATCCACGCGCGGCTCAATCATCCGCGGGAAGCCGAACACCACCGACTGCTGCACGAACGGTACAAACCCGATGCGAACGCTCGCGATCGCGCTGTCGTCTTGGCTCGGCAGAAGTACCCCGCGGCCAATCACGCCGCCGAAGCTCTCGTCATCTATTCACTCAACCGACCTAACGCGCCAGGTTTGCCAGTGGAGGCTTTCGAGAAGAAAGCGGCGGCCGCAGCGGCGGAGACCAACAGCGATGAACAATAAGTCCAAAGAAGATCCCGCCGACTTCGAGTACGAGGAACGCGACGACGCTGTGATCGGGTGGGCTTTCCGCTGGTCCCTCGCCGCGATCGTCGTACTCGGCGTGGCCGGCGGACTGCTCGCCTATTTTTGCACTCGCGAGCAGCCTGAAGTCGTGACGCCGGCCACAGAACTAAAACTACCGGATGTCCGCGACATCTCCGGAGCCAACATCCCGAGCGTCCCATTCGCCGACATCACGGATGAGGCAGGTGTAACGTTCCGTCACATCAACGGGTCATTTGGCGACAAGCTGTTGCCCGAGACGATGGGCGGCGGTTGCGGGTTGCTCGACTACGACGGCGACGGCGATCAGGACATCCTGTTCGTCAATTCATCGTACTGGACGTTCGACAATCGCGCCGACCGACCGGCGGCTCAGATGGCCCTCTACCGCAACGACGGCGGCATGCAGTTCACCGATGTGACCGTCGAGACCGGTTTGGATTTCGGCCTTTTCGGCATGGGGTGCGCGGTCGGCGATTATGACAACGACGGCGACCCCGATCTCTTCTTGTCGGCGCTCGGTCCAAACCGTTTGCTCCGCAACGATGATGGTCGATTTGTCGACGTCACCGAACAGATGAATGTCGCCGGCGGAGAGGGCGATTGGAGCACGAGTTGCGGGTTTCTCGATTACGACAACGACGGCCAATTGGATTTGGTCGTCTGCAACTACTTGGATTGGACGGTCGAGTCGAATCGGGCTCACGACTTTCGGCTCGACGGTGGCGAGCGGGCCTACGGACCGCCGACGGCGTTTGGCGGGACGTTCTCTTTTCTCTACCACAACGAGGGAGGGCGGTTTGTCGATGTGACCGAGGAGGCCGGATTGCAGGTGCGCAACCGGGACACCCAAGTTCCCGTCGGCAAGTCGCTCGGAGTCGTCCCGGTCGACGTGAATCGCGATGGCTGGATGGACATCGTGGTCGCCAATGACACCGTGCGGAACTTCTTCTTCCAAAACCAGCGAGACGGTACGTTCAAGGAAGCCGGCACGTTCGTCGGCATCGCTTACGGTGAGCAGGGACGCGAACGTGGCGCGATGGGCATTGATGCGGCCTTCTTCCGCAACAACAGCGCCCTGGGCGTCGTGATCGGTAACTTTTACAACGAGATGACCGGGTTGTTCGTCGACCGCGATGGACAAATGTTGTTCTCTGATGAAGCGGTTCCCACCGGGTTGGGACCACCGACTCGTCTTGAACTCACCTTTGGCGTCTTTTTCTTCGACTACGATCTCGATGGGCGATTGGATATCTTCGCCGCCAACGGACATCTCGAAGAAGACATTGGAAAAGTGCAGGAGAGTCAACACTACGAGCAGTCTCCACAGTTGTTTTGGAACACCGGCGGTGAGGCGGCGTACGAGTATGTCAAAGTCAGTTCCGCGAATTCCGGGGAGGCGTTTTTCAAACCGCTCGTCGGTCGCGCCGCCGTGTTTGGAGATTTGGACAACGATGGCGACTTGGACGTGATCATCACGTCGTGCGGCCAACGGCCGCGGATTCTCCGCAACGACCAACAACTGTCGCACCATTGGCTGCGCTTCCGATTGACTGGCACGCGTTGCAATCGCGACGCGATCGGAGCCGTCGTGGAAGTTCGCGCGGGCGACGAGACGTTTCGACGCCGGTTGATGCCGACGCGCAGTTATCTGTCTCAAACCGAGCGAGTCGTGACGATCGGCCTGGGAAAGCGCGAGGATGTCGACCAAGTCACCATTCATTGGCCGGACGGCTCGCGCCAAGAAGTCGAAGTACTTATCGATTCGATGAATGAAATCATTCAGTCGAAAGAATAGAATCCCGTCTTGCGGCGGCCTGAACTTGACGAAGACAAAAGGGTGTGAGCAGCGATGCCATTCATAAACTGGGTTGAGGACGACCAGGCGACTGGACCGGTCGCGGATATCTACGACGCCTGGAAGCAGGCGAATCCGCAACGCGAGAAGATGCCGGACATTCTTAAGTGCTTCAGCTCACGCGCGGATGTGCTCGGCAAAGTCATCGAATTGAGTTACCCGTTGCACTTTCAGGATGGATCTCTGACACGGCGAACGAAAGAGATGATCGCCACGCTCGTTTCAGCTCTCAATCAGTGCCCCTACTGAACTGGAGCCCACGGGCTGTTCCTGCAGTTGCAGGGCGATAGCGATGAAGTGGCCGACTTTTTGCGACGGGGCGATTGGCGGAATGCTCCCGTGACGGACGCCGAACGGGCGCTCTTGGCGTTCACCGCATTGCTGACCGAGAACGCCTACAAGAACTCTCCTGAGGAAGTGCGGAAACTTCGTGACGCGGGTTGGAACGACGACCAGATTGCCGAGTGCGTCTACATCGCCGCGCTCTTTGCGTTCTTCAATCGAGTGGCTGACGGCTTCGGTCTGGAATTCCCCGGCGGCGACGCCTTCCAGCCATCTAGCTCACCTCAAACCGCCTAAGCTGGGATTGAGGTCTCAGCTCCTGAGGTGTTTTTCAAAAGTCAGCTTCGTGCGGCGCCACATCTCGTCGCTCAAGACGTGCCCCGTGTCTTTCTCAATGAAGAACGTGAAATTGGCTTCCGCGTGTTGCGCCTCGTAGGCGGAGCGAATCGTGTCGACGCCTTTACGGGCGAATTCGATGGGACTGCCGCCGTCATTTTCGCCGAGGTTGAGGTGCAAGGCGCGAGGCGCGATCAATCCGGCGATGTCGGGCGTATCGCCGTCCGGGTAGATGCCGGGTACGAAGTTGGGAAAGCAATGGAGCAATTGGTGCTCGTGAATCGCGGCGTAGGTGGGTAGACAGCAGTTGCCCACGATCGCCTTGAGTCGGGGCTCCCACGGACCGACGAGCCAAGCGTGCGTCGAGCCCATGGAATGTCCGTAGCAGCCGAGCCGATCGCCGCGGACTTCAGGGCGACTGGCGATGTAGTCGACCGCGCGGCGCATGTCGAGGATATTCTTCCACGCCATGCACTTTCCGTTGACGACATATTGCAGGAACAAGAACCGTTCCAGCCGTCCGCCTTTCAGCTTGTAGGGTTTCTCCCGGTCTTCAAAGCCGAGCGCGTCGGGGCACAGCACGACGTAGCCTTCTCGCGCCAATGCGGCTCCCGTGTGGTGCATCTCGGCTCCCGCCAGTCCGGCCGGCTCGCTCTTGCCTAAGTGCCACTGACCGGCGTGTTGATGCCAGATGCAAATGCCGGGCGCGGGTCGATTGGCGGAGACGCCATCGGGCACCAAGAGCATGGCCGGCACTCTGTCGTCCGGCTCGACTTGGTACTTCAAGTGCTCAATTCGATACCCATCCTGCTGCTCGACTTTGCTTGTTTGCGGTTCGAGCGGACAGGATTCGGGCCAATCGCCTCCGAGGCCCGCTAGGAGTCGATCGCGAAAGTCGGCTTTCGTCATGGCATGCTCCTGTCACTCAGTTCACGGTTGGGTCTCTACTCCGCAATCCCGCGGTGCATCACGTGGGACGCCCGAAAATCGGGTATGCCGAATCCTGGAATCCCTTTCCGCTGTGTTCACCGGGGGGCACGAGGCTGTCGACAAAGGCCTCGTCGTCGGCGGTGATCTCAATATCCAGCGCGCTGATGTTGTCGTCGAATTGAGTTTCCGTCCGCGGGCCGATGATGACCGATGTGAGGATCGGATTGGCGATCACCCAAGCCAAGGCGAACTGAGAAGGCGAGCACCCCTTTTTCTCGCAATGCTCGGCTAACTGCTCCGAGACCAGTAGGCTGGCCTCGCGCAGTTCGGCTTGCAGCATGCGAGGGTCGTTACGGGCCGCCCGACTGCCTTCGGGAAACGACTGACCGGCGCGATACTTGCCGGTCAGGATTCCACGCGCCAACGGACTGTACGAGACGACTCCGATCCCGTGCTCCCGACACGCCGGCAGCAATTCGACTTCGATGTCGCGGTTGACGATGTTGTACAGCGGCTGCACGCAGACAAAGCGATGCAGATTCAAGCGATCGCTCGTCCACAGCGCCTCGCACAAACGCCAGGCGCGAAAGTTGGAGCAGGCGATGTAGCGGACCTTGCCGCTGCGAACCATGTCGTCCAGCGCCCGCATCGTCTCGTCGACCGGAGTGTCGTAATCGGGAGCATGCTGGTAGTAGACGTCAACGTAGTCGACGTTGAGACGCTGCAAACTGTAATCCAATTCGCGCATCAAATGGACTCGGCTCGCCCCTTGGTCGTTCGGGCCGTCGCCCATCACCTGCCGACCTTTGGTCGCCAGGACGACCTGGTCGCGGCGGTCTCCGATCGCTCTGCCAACGACCACTTCGGATTCGCCCTTGTTGTACATATTCGCCGTGTCGACAAAGTTGACTCCCAGGTCGAGAGCCTTGTGAATGATGCGAATCGAGTCGGCTTCGTTTGTTTGACCGCCGAACATCATCGTGCCGAGGGAGACGGGCGAGACCTTGACGCCGCAATGGCCGAGTGTTGTGTATTGCATGGTGGTTTGGTTGCAGTGAAGTCCAGAAGGCGTGCGTGAACGAAATCTCTTACCGGATTCGTCGCCGCGTGGCGACGGAGCATTCGCGATTAGAACACACCGGACAGCTCAAGACGATGGGCCCGGCCGATTCCATTCCGCAGCGCCCGCGACTCGGCTTCATTTGACAACGGCTGAGTCGACGGTCAACGCGGCGAGCCGGTCGGGCGCGGGAGCCGGAATCGTCAGCGGAGCTGCGATCGATGGCGTTCCGCCGACGTCGACAAGTTCCAGAGGAGTTTCACCGAGGTCTTCGTGGTAGAAGCGGCTGCTGGGAAAGATGTCGGCCGGGTACGTAAAGTTGTCCAACATGGCGAGCGCCGCGCAAATCGATGCGCCCGTCGCGCTTTCCAGCATGCCGCCCACCCAGCAGGGGATCCCCTCCGCCTGGCAGAGATCGTGGATGGCCACTGCGTTGGTGAGCCCTCCGACTCGCCCCGGTTTCACGTTGACGTAGCGGCAACTCTTCTGCTCGATCGCCTGCTGCGTTCGATGGAGCGAGACAATCGTCTCGTCGAGACAAACGGGAGTTTCGATTGCAGCTTGCAGTTTGGCGTGGTCGAGCAGATCGTCGTGCGCGAGCGGTTGTTCGATCATCGCCAGGCGCAGCTCGTCGACTTGGCGGAACAGCTCGATGTCTTTGATGCGATAGCCGCTGTTGCAGTCGATGTGAAAGACGAAATCGGGGTGCCGTGCGCGGACGGCGGACAACATGGGGATGTCCCAACCAGGTCGGAATTTCAGCTTAATCCGGGGGAAACCGCCAGCGACCGCGGCGTCGACCCCATCGAGCAGCTCGTCGATCTCGTCCATCACGCCGAAGTCGGCTCCGACCGGGACGGTCGTTCGCGACCCGCCCAGCAACTCGTGCAGCGGTCGGTTCCGCAGACGGCTTTGCAGAGACCACCAAGCTGTGTCGATCGCCGCCTTGGCGAAGTGATTCCCCTTGAACAACGACAACTCGCGCTGCAACTGCTCGCCGCTGGCGATCTCCTTCCCGACAACGGCAGGGGCGAGCCAGTCGCGAGCCAGCGCGAAAACGCCACCCGCCCATTCCGCGCTGTAACAGGGAGCGGCGAACGGAGCGGCTTCTCCCCACGCGTCGACCGATCCGCTCGTCAGGCGGCAGAGTACGGCGTGGACCGCGGCGTCTTCTCCGTAAGCGGTCCGCCACGGATAAATCAGGGGCATAGCGACGTGATACAGATCGATTCGGTCGATTATCATGGTGCCTGCCTAAGCGAGAGAATTCGAGCGGCGGAGTTGACCGGGAATCCAAGTTGACCGGGAATCCAAAATTGCGCGAGGGAGACAGATTATGAGTCGAACTTTGGAACGGCGTCAATTCGGCAAGCAGGCCGCAGTCGCACTGGGCGGCGCGTTGGCGTCGTCCGCGGCGGCGGGAGCCGTGATGGCTCGCGACGACGCTCCGCCGCTTGTCGACACCCATCTGCATTGCTTCGCCGGGTCGCGCGATCCGCGGTTCCCATATCACAAGCGCGCCCCGTACACGCCCGCCGACGCGGCGACTCCCGAGCACCTGATCAAGTGCATGGACGGCGCCGGTGTGAAATATGCGATCGTCGTTCACCCCGAGCCCTACCAGGACGATCACCGCTATCTGGAACATTGTCTGCAGGTTGGCGGCAAGCGGCTCAAGGGCACGATCCTGCTGTTCGCCGACCGCCCGGGCTCGCTCGACAAGATGCCGGGCTTGGTCGAGAAGATGAATTTGGTCGCCGCTCGAGTTCACGCTTACGCGCCCGACCGGCTGCCGCCGTTCGGCAAACCCGAGTTGCGGCGGTTGTGGAAGCTGGCCACCGAGCTCGGCTTGGCTGTGCAACTGCACTTCGAGCCGCGTTACGCTCCCGGCCTGGAGCCGTTGATTCGCGAGTTCCGCGACACGCGAGTGATCATCGATCATCTGGGACGACCCTTTCAGGGGACGCCGAAAGAGCACGCCGTTGTCGTTCGTTGGAGCCGCTTCCCCAACACGATCATGAAAGTCTCGTCGCTGCCCGCCAAACGCAACTACCCGCACCGAGATGTGCAGCCGATCATCAAACAACTGACCACCGCCTACGGCGCCGAGCGGATGATCTACGGCGGCGGATTCAACGCCGCCGCGACGGGTGAGTCGTACGCAAAGGCGTTCGCCTACGCGCGGTCGCTGTTGAGTCATCTGAGCAGCGCCGATCAGGCGAAGATTCTCGGCGGAGTCGCCGCCAAACTGTTCTGGCCGACCTAAACTCACTTGCATTGATCGACGGCGGCGGCGAGACTGGTGTGCGACGCGCCTGGCCGCTAGCGCCGAACGGATTTTTGAATTGACCTTTCTGGGCGCATCCCATGGATCCCCTCCTACTCGCGAAGATCCGCGGTCCACTCCTCGTCAGTTTGCTCGGAGCACTGTTCGTTTTCGCCGACGTCGTCTACGTGGGCGTCTCCAGCTACATAATCAGAGGTGGTCTTCCACCCACAGCATTCAACATCGCGGTCATCGTCGGCGGTTTCGGCGCGCTGGTCAGCCAATTGGCTTTCTTCGTCAGCTGGGGCATTCTCGGTCCCGAACGTTTTTTGGTGCGTTACACAGTCAGCTTGTTTTGGATCGCCGCCAGCTACGTGGCCGTGCTCATCAGCAGCGCCGCGGTGGGCAACCTGCGCAGCCAAGACTTGAGCCAAATGTTGTTCTGCACGCTTTCGATTCCGGCGCTGATGACGGTCGCCATGGCGCCGCTTTGGATCGGCAAGGTCGTTTTGGGTTGGCGCATTTACTGCCCGGAGGACGGCCCTCCCCACCCCGAGCGCCGGCAGTTTACGATTCTCGGCGCGATGATCGCCATGACGGTCATGGCAGTGCTGATGATGCTCGGCCAGTTCGGTTTCTCAGAAGTCTCTGAAGTTCAACTAGAGCGTTGGGGGATCCTCGCCGGATACAGTTGTGGGGCGGTTGCGGCAACACTCGTGCTGGCCGCGCCGACAATCATGATCGCTTTGCTGCCGCGCCACAATCTGTTCACGGCGACGGTCTTTTTAGCTGTCGGGCTGCTCGGCGTGTTGCTTCTGTTCGGGTCGTTTTATCTGTTCGGAGCGCCGGTCGAAGTCTACATCATGATCGTGACACTCGTCGTTTCCGGCGCGATGCCGATCACGCTGTGCTGGCTGCTGGCTCGCACCTGCGGTTTCGCACTCAATCTCGCCGTCAGTGGATTGGAACTGGAGCAGTCGGGAGCCAATCCATTCGCCGCGGATCAACTGGTCGTCACAGAGCCCGCCGCGCCACGGCCGCCGTCGACTCAACAAGTTGACGAACCGGCGGCGGGCGGGTTGTTTCGCGATTTGGATGAGACGGGCGATGCAGCGGAGTCGACGCCGGAAACCACCTAGCCGGACGCCACATAGCCGGACGCCTTGCACGCTCAACTGAACACGCTCAACAGAACGCGCTCAACAGAAGACGCCTAACAGAAGATGATTGTCTTGTGGAGCAGTTTCTGCAGGTTCTCGGCGCCCTCTTTCGTAACGGGAGTGTCGACGAGGATCAAATAGCGGAGTTCCGCGAAATCCGACAGATGCATGACGCCCTCATCCGTCACCTGCGTTCCCGCCAGGTCGATCGCTCCCAACTCACCCGTGTGGGCGATCGCGTACAGATCTTCGTCGGTGAACGAACTATTGGCGGCCGAGAAGTTGGCCAGTTTGGGAAACGGCCATTCCGGCGCTCGCCACGACGTGAGACGCAGGAGGGCGATCAACGCCTTCTGCGCGATCTTGACGACTGGATCCGCGTCAACTCCGCCACTCTTCGTCGCCCTGTATCTCACGTAGGACAACCCACCCAGACCGATCGCCGCCGGGATGACGATGAACAAGGAGAAAGGAAAACAGACGATCGTGAAAATCGCGCCCACCACGACGCCGACGGCCAACGCCCACCACCTCACGCTACTCGGCGTGGCGTCGTCGGCCAGTTGTTCCTGGTACCAGCGGTTGAAACCTGTCGCCGTACTGACTTCGAGATCTTCCAGGTCGCTCGACATCACTCGCTGCAGTTTGGTGTGGTAGCCGCACGCGTCGCACAGCAATCCGTCGGTTGACAACTCCTCACCACAGTTTGGGCAATCGACGAGATCTTCGTCGAGCAGTGGTTTGACGCCATCGGACTCACCGCCTTGCAACTCGTCGGAGACAGCCGTGATTTCTTCGGGCGGCTGCAACGTCAGCTCGTCGTCGACTTCGTAGACAACC
>JASMLW010000396.1 GCA_030748485.1 Pirellulaceae bacterium | reverse complement strand
CAGGTATTCCAGCGCGACGTCGTGGTACTTGCGGTCGCGGAGTCCTTGCAGGAACTCCCGCGCCGGCTCAACCGCGCCAGCGTTGGCGGCGAAAATCAACACCAAGATGGTCCAGCACCCTGGAATACTAACGCGTTTCATCTGTTGTCTCCCCGTCACAGCGGGTTCGAATTGGTTGCCTGATCGGGCAGGGGATTTCAGCTGGCGGGCCGAGCGGCTCGCTAAAGAAAATAGGAGTTTCCCGTGCTCCGATTCGCGTTTCCCCTAAGTCCCATTCTTCCAAGGTATAGATTCGCCGACTGGGTAGCAACTGTGGGCGACGTCGGCTCGCCTATCCCCCGCGTCTGCGTATCCACTCCAATTTCCGCAGCAACTCGACAAACTCTTGAAAATCATCGCGCTCGCCCAATCGTGGATGGACTTGCTCGGCCGCATCCAAAACTCTTCGCAACCCCCGATTGGGGCTGACTGCGAACGAAGATTCCCGCATCACTTCGGCCGCTTCGGCGGCGATCATCGCGGCCTGCAGCGACAGGGGCGATTCCTCCATCGAGCCGGCGAACTGTGATCGGCTGATCGGCTGTCGCACTCGTCTTTTTCCGCCCGTTCCGGGAACGTCCCATTCGACGGTCGCCATGCCGATCCGTTGCGGTCCGGTTGGCTTGACGACCAATTCCAGCAGCACGGCGGCCGCCTCGCGCGACCGCAATTCGACTTCGTACACCGGTCGATCGAGCGCCGCCAACGCACTGGCGCGATGGCCGACCAATCGATAATAGGCGACCGCCCGCGGGTTGAATTCGATCCGCAGTTTGACGTTGGATGCGACCACGGATGAGGCTCCGTTGAACCAGTCGACAACCGCCCAACGGACACCATCAGCGGAGTTCTGGCGGACAATCCGACCGCCCGCATTTCGGGTCAAACGCGACAGGGGAGGTTCTTCCTCGCTGCGGCCGAGATCGACGTGCAACATCTCCAAGCCGGACGCCGTCGCTTCCCGCAGCATCTGCTGAGCACGCTCCTCGACGCTCGCTGTCAGCGGGTCGCGACCGTCGCTGAGCACGACCAGCTTACGGAGTCGATTCTCCTCGCTGACCACCGCCGTCGACACGGCCTCGCGGAGCGCCAGTGTCAGATTCGAACCGCCCCGCGGTGAGTGTTGGCCGACAATCTCCACGATCTCCGGCATCATCGAAACCGGCGCCCGTTCGGCGAGGACGACGGCGTCTTCGTGAAAGACGACGACGGAAACGCGATCCTGCGGCGTGAGCTCCTGTTGGATTTTTTGCAGCGCTTCCACGACGTGGTCGATGCGGCGCTCCCACCGCATGCTCGCCGAGAGATCGATCGCGATGGTCAGGTGAGTTGGTCGAGCCCGTCTGCGCATGGGCGCCGCCTGGACGCCGATCTGCAGCATTCCAAACGAGCTGTCCGGTGCGAAAATGCTTGGCCCGGCCGCCGTGCGAATCCCCAATCGATTGTTGGCCGGTTCGGGGTAGCGATAGTCCAGGGCGGCGATAAACTCCTCTTCGCGCACCTCGGCCGCCAAGGGGAAGCGGTTCGCCGAGACGGCCTGCCGCAACTGGGCGATCGCCGCGGCCGAAGTTATCAGCGGCGGCGCGAGGGATCGCAGCGCCGGATGACCGCCAGGTGAAATAAAGGGCGTCTCTTTCTCACGCAGCAAGAACCGGCGATCGTAACCCGGCACGACCGGCGGCTCATGACCGCGCGGGGAGACCAGGTCGACAATCTCGAGATCGGGAAGTGAATCGTCGACGCTGGCGGGCCGATCTCCCAATAGCGACCACCTCAACAACAGCACATCGTCGTCGACGCACAGACCGTCGCGCGTGCGGCGGAGAAACTCTCCCGCCGGGCCCGACTGAGGAGCCCCGCCTTCGATGTCGACAAACGCCACGCGTTCTCCCGGGTACGACGGCGGCTCCGCCGCTTTGGGCAACGGCGTCCGCGGACCCTCCAACTGAACCGGCGGCAAACTCACCACATCCAGATTCAACGGCCCGTGATCAATGATCAACAACTGCTCACTGTCGTCGGGCTCGGTTTGCAGAGAAACAGCGATGCCCAGGTATGCGAGTCCCTGCAGTGTCACCAACATCCCCATCAGGGCCACCGCCACGGACCACCTGGCGAGTCGTCGAAGGACGTTCTTCGACGGGCGAACTACCGCGGTTGCGGGATCAAACGTCACCGCGTGCAGCCGAGCGATCAAATCCGCCGGAACGGGGACGTCGACCAACTGCTCGTGGATGCACTCCATCGCCACAACATTGTGGAGACTCTCCGTCAGGTTCGCCGGATACGTGATCTCATTCAACAAACGGTGAATCTCACGATCCAGTTCCGACTCAACGCTTGGACAACCGGCAATCGCGCGCAGACCATCCAACACGCCCTTCGGGATGGGCACGTCGCACAGTCGCTCGTCAATTGATTGGTTGTTCAAAGTTCTCTCACCGGTCTGAACCGGACAGGGTTATCTCACTTCAGCTAATAAGAACTCACGCATTCTCTTTCGCGCTCGGCTGACTCGAGAAAGGACAGTTCCCAAGGGGATGTCCAACAGGTTGGCCACCTCTTGGTGAGTCAAGTCTCCGACGACGACCAGTAACAGAGTGTCGCGGAGCGGGTCGGGGAGCAGGTCGAGCGCGCGTTGAACTTCGTCTGTGTATTCATTTGCCAGCGGATCATCGCCGGGGACCCCCGAATCGAGGAGGGTGTCATCGGATGACGGGGTGGGTGCGGGTTTCTTACGCCATCGATCAACCGCTCGGCGGCGGAGTATGGACGCCAACCAGGCGCGGTCGCCGCGGCCTGACTGATAGTTCTCTCGTCCCTTCCAAGCTGACCTAAACGCCTCCTGTACCAAGTCTTCTGCTTCGTGAGGATCCCCCACCATTCGGTAGGCCATACGATACAAGGCCGGACCGTGGTCCTCGACAAACGCGCTAAATTGCTGTTGGGACAACGACAAAGTGACGCTCCCACGCGACAAAAAATGCACCACCCTACCGGTGGTAACGGCCAATTCCCATTGAACGTCGGCCGTAATCGACATTCAACAGGCTATCGAAAAGGTTCGTTTACTGTAGGTAGCGATTATTCCCCAACTTGGGTGAAATCGCCGCCGTCGACAAGTCATTCTACCCGGGGCGTCGAAACGACAATTCCCGCGAAGGGGGGACACGTGCGGCAGGCCACTCCCACGGCGGCCCGGAGCCGGTCTCCAGTCGAGTGAATCGTCCGTTTCCTCAACCTCCAACTGTCCATCGAACGGGCGTTGGCGGGAATAGCTGCTTCGATGCGACCCGAAGCCGTACGTGGCCGACTGGCGAATCTCGCTTCGATGAGTAAGATGTGAAATAGAAACCAGTTACGGCTAGATTCGCTGGTCGATCCGGGCCGGAGTTCAAGGGGTCCATGTGAGCGCCCAGGTAGCTCTGCGGCCAGCGGATCTGCAGGTGATCCGCGTTTGAATGGGATGAGGATGATGGCGGACCAGTCAGGCAAGCGAGGCGTGCAGGCACCCCCCAACTACTCATCTCGACGGGTCCAGGTCCGGCTGTTGTTGCTCGTGGCCGCCTTCATGTTGGTCGTCGTCATGATGGAGGAGGCGGGGAAGTTGAAGTACTACGCCTGGATGTGGGCCGGAGAGGTTCCTGATCAGGCGGCGGCCGAGCCGGATGTGGAGACGCGATTGCCCCGCCAGCCGGCAACCGACGGATCTCCAGCCGGGAGTGTCCAGGGCAGCGCGTCACCGGCTCCCGACGCGGAGGCGTTGGAAGCGGCGGCCGCGGTTGACGATCCTCTCCAGCGCACGATTCTCGATGGTTGGATCCGCTCGACCGCCGGGCTGACCCGCGCCGAGCGCATGACGTTTCAAGCTGTCCTCTACAAGACGCGACACACTGAGCCGTTGACGCAGGAGGAAAAAATCGCTTGGGCGCCGATCCTCGACGAGGTCGCCGACGGTTGGGATCGCTACTTTGAGCAAGCGCGGGAGGCGATTGACGACGATAGCAATCGCTACACAGATGCGCAAGTCAGTGGTTGGAAGAGAGTATTGAAATCGAGCGAGCAGACCTGGCGCAACCATTGGCTGCCGGTGCTCAACGCCAGTTTCGACAACCGGCTCGTCGGCGCGGCGGAACTGGAGGACTTGGCCGAGATGCAAGGTCATCTCGACCGGATGGCGCTGGCCAATGTGAAAGACAGCACGATCTTTCGAACGGTCGAGCGGGAGGCGTGGTTTCGGTTGTTGGAGCAACTGCGGGACGCGCCGCTGGAGGAGATCGAGAGCCGTTCGTCGGGCACGGTCGACTTTCTGCCGCTGTTCAAACAGCCGCGCGATTATCGCGGCCGCCTCGTGACCGTCCGCGGTTCCGCCCGTTTGGGTTACCGCGTGGATGCTCCCGCCAATCCGTTTGGGATCGAAGACTACTACATGCTGTGGGTCAAGCCGCGGGGCGGACCCAATTCACCGATCGTGGTCTACACGCTGGACGTCCCCATCGGCCTGCCGCCCATGTCGGACCGGCAGGCGGGCGGTGAAACGGAGTT
Organism: Pirellulaceae bacterium; assembly: GCA_030748485.1. Lineage (GTDB taxonomy): Bacteria > Planctomycetota > Planctomycetia > Pirellulales > Pirellulaceae > JASMLW01. The sequence goes on along the minus strand of JASMLW010000396.1, from coordinate 2,306 downwards.
GCGTCACGAAGTGGCCGTCACGGGCTATTTCTTTAAGAACTGGGCCTATCGATCTAAAGAGGGAATCAACGTCGCGCCGTTGATCCTGGCGAAGATGCCGCACGTTGAAGATGAGCCTTCGTTGCAAGACATGTCGCCGTCTCGGCGAGCGGCGATCATCGTCGCCGGTTGCGCCGGTCTGGTGGCGATTGTATTCACGCTCATGGTCTGGCGGATCCACCGCTCGCCGGCCCGCTCGGCGCAGTTCATTACGCGCCATGGAGCGAATCTGAAGCTGCCGCCCGATGAGGTCCGCGCCGGCGTCGCCGATTCCCTGGAAAAGTTGGAGCTCGATCCGTAATGCCAGTCGCACGCCCTCAGCTCAACCGAATGAGACGGTCGCCAGCGCCCGAGTCACTCACCAGGGGAGCTCTCACGCGTTCGTCCGTCCGCGCGCGCATGCCGCTGTTGGCGGCCGCGGCGTTCGTCGTCGCGTCGACCTGCTGGATCGCGGCGGGGCGGGCGCAAGATGACGATGACGCGTCGGCGAAGAAAGCGACGGCCGCGGCGGGCGACGGCAAGTCCGCGAAGACGGACTCGGGAGCTCGACAACTCGACCTTGGCGGACTGCCCTGGGTGCAGGGCGGAGCCAAGATGTTGCCGCCGATCGAATTGACCGACCCCCGCCAGCAACTCGACATCTTCGGCATTGGGGAAAGCCAATTGGCTGCGTTTTTCGACCGCACGCCATTGGGGCAAGACGATGAAGAGTCGCTTGCTCAAATCCTGTTTCGGCTTCCCCAGATCGGCTTGCCGGACATCGCTCGTTGGCAAGTGGAACAACCCGACTGGTCGGCGGTGGCGACGGATCCTGACAGTCACCGCGCTCAGTTCTTCGCCATTGAGGGCACGGTGGTTCACGTGGCGAAGCGGCAGCTGATTCCCGAACTGAGTCGGCTCTACGATTTCGCCGACTATTTTCGGGTGGACATTCGCATCGACGACGGCAACACGGCGGTCATTTGCACGCGGTCGATTCCCGCGTCCTGGCCCATCGGCGAAGCGATGAGCGAACCTGGTGGAGCGTCGGGGCTGTTTCTCAAACTGGGGGACCTCGAGGCGGCGGCTCAGGAGTTCGTCTGCGCCGCCCGGCGGGTGGCTTGGCGCCCCAATCAAAACAGCCCAGGCGACACGCCGCGGGGCCATCGGGCTCTCGGCGAACTGGGCATGGACGTCGGCTTGTTGGACGACGTGCGGGAGCGAAATCGAATGCGGATCGGCGGCCCGGACCGGGAGTGCTTCTACCAGATGTTGGCCGCCGCGGCCCGCGCCGACGCACAACAGCTCGACCTGGTGGAGCCTGAATCAAACGAGATCGCGGCGTGGCTCGAAAAGCCCGAGACCCAACACGGTCTGCTCACCAACATGCAGGGAGTCGCACAGCGCATCACGCGAATCGTCGTGACCGACAAGGACATTCGCGAGCGCTTTGGAATCACCGAGTACTACCAGATTGACTTCTTCGTCTCGTTGGGAAACCAGACCGTTAAGTTCACTCGCAAGGCCGGAGACGACGATGGACTCACGTTCGTCAACGAGTATCCGACGACTGTCTGTGTGCCCAGCCTGCCACCCGAACTCAAAGCAATCAACGACCAATTGAAAGAGGGCGAGTTGGGCACGGAGCTATTGCACGAGCGAGTGCGGATCAGGGGATTCTTCTTCAAGCTGTGGCCGCATAGTTCGGAGTACGCCGATCGACTTTCCGACGACAGCCGGCAGATGAGTCCGATGTTCATCGCCGCTGAACCCGAACTACTGCCCGGTCCCTCATTCACCCGCGATCCCTGGCTGGGTTTGGCGACGGCGGCGATCTTTCTGTTCGCGCTCGGGCTCGCCTGGTTGGGGATTTGGCGGAGCGGGAAATCGGCCGACGATTTCCATCGCGACGTTGTCGACCGGCGACGAGACGGTGAGGTCGACCTCGCCGAGCTGGATGTGGATGCTGAGGGCCCCGACTTCAGCCAACTCCCTAAGTAGTTGATCGTCTCGCCGACGTCGTTCGGCATAGCTACCGTCGACAACGTAGCAATCGACAACGTAGCAATCGACACTGTGCCCAGTCTCCCGTTCGTACGCACACCGCGGGTATAAGTCACGTATTGCTCTGTGACTTGGAGCGAGATTCCAGACCCGGCGATTGAGTTTCCTTTGGAGATAGTTCCGGAAGCTCCCGGGGTGGCTGTCGAATCGGGTTGGAGCCCCCGACGGAAGCGAAGACGAGGCGGCGCGGCTCGTGAGGTGGGACGCGATGGCGCGGGGCGACG
>JASMLW010000395.1 GCA_030748485.1 Pirellulaceae bacterium | reverse complement strand
GCCGTCATCATCAGGTCGGCCATCTCGTCGGCCACAATCACGATGAAGGGCAGGTGTTGCGGGATCTCGTTCTGCTCGTCGTCGCTGTCCGGCTGTAAGCGGTTGAACAATTCCTCCTCGCTCAACTGGTTGTAGCCGTTGATGTGGCGGACACCGGCTTTCGCCAGCAGTTGGTACCGCTCCTCCATCTTGTCGACCGCCCAGGACAGGATCGCTTCGGCTTTCCTCATGTCCGTCACGACCGGGTGCATCAGGTGGGGCAGTCGTCCGTAGCCGCTGAGTTCCACCATTTTGGGATCGATCATCAGCATCCGCACTTCGTCGGGCCGCCGAGTCATCAAGACGGACGAGATGATCGCGTTCAAGCAGACACTCTTTCCCGTCCCCGTGCGGCCGGCGATCAGCAAGTGAGGCATGGTCGCTAAGTCGACCGCCAGCGGGTTGCCCGAGACGTCCTTGCCCAGGTAGATCGGGATGCTCATCTTGCGAACCGCGCCGTTCGCTTCCTCGATCACTTCGCGCAATCGCACGACCTGGCGAGTCGTGTTGGGGACTTCGATGCCGACCGTGTTCTTGCCCGGAATCGGGGCGACGATGCGAACGCTTGGCACGCGGAGGGCGATCGCCAGGTCGTCGGCCAACCCGGTGATTCGCGAGAGACGCAAGCCGGCCTCGAGCTCCACTTCGTATTGAGCGATCACCGGTCCCGTTTCAATCTCAACGACCTTGACGCTGAAGCCAAAGTTGGCGAACGTTTTTTCCAGGATCTTGGCCTTGCGGCGGACCTCTTTGGCTTGGTCGTCGTAGTTGATCTCATCACTGCCTTCGAGCAGGTCGAGTTCGGGGAGTTCGTAATCGCCGGGCGACTCCACGCTGGCTTGTTCCAGTTGGTCGATCATCTCTTCGCGTTCGTTCTGCTCAGTCGCTTTGGCGGACACGGCCTTCTTCTTCGGCTCCGACTTGGCAATCGTCTTGCGGATGCGGATGGGCAGGGTGGGACGCGGCGGCTCGCCTTCCTCTTCATACTCGTCGGCCGCGTCGTCTTCATTCTCCTCGTCGCCTTCCCACGCCGAGTCGGTCTCCTCCTCGCACTCATCCTCGTCCAGTTCGTTCTCGAACTCGAACTCGTCCTCATCCATCTCGACGTCGTCGAGTTTGCGGCCGCGAATGCGGACCGACAGCGGGGCGGCTTGTTCTTCTTGTTGTTCTTCTTCTTCGTCTTCTTCGTCTCCGTATTCGTCGTACTCTTCGTCGTAGGCTTCGCCGCGACGTTCGCGCCACCAGGACTTGCCGGCGGCTCCAGTCGTCCAGGCGAGGGCGGCTGCGGACGCGCCGACGCGGAGGATCGCGTAGTCGGTGCAGAGCATCAGTCCGCCGACGACCAAGCTGAAGCAGAGGACGAAACCACCGACCGCTGCGAAATGCGCTCGGACCATCGTCGCCGCCAGCGCACCGGTGTAGCCGCCCGATCCGACGACCGGTCCGGGAGAAGCGTTCGGGAAGATCATCGACGCCAGGGCGACGACGCCCAGCAGAGACGCCACCCAGCCGACTGTTCGCAGCACGGGTGAGTCGATCTCAAACCGCCGGAGGAGGAGAAAGTCGAGTACTCCCAGCGAGAAGACCAGGTAGTACGCGCCCAAGCCGAACCCCTGTAGCAGCATGTCCGCCGCCAGGGCTCCCCACCGACCGCACGCGTTACTGGCCTGCTCAAGTTGAGGATAGACGGTCGTGTCGGGCTGATAGACGCTACTCAGCGGCGGTCCCACTTCGCCAACCGGATCGGCCGGATTGAAGGTGAATAGTGAGAGCCCTAGGAAGACGGTCGCCACGAGCAGAGCGAGGGCGAAGAGGTCGAGTTTTACGCTGCGATCTTCAAACATGGGACGCGCAATTGAAGGAAGTATCGGCGCATCGATAGCACCGGGTGTTTCCCTTGGGCGCGTCCGTGCCCAACGTACACTCCATTACACCGTTGTGTTTCGATTGGTGTTTTCGGTCCGTTGCGCGCGGCGACCACAATTTTGCTGCCGGCGGCGGCGCCGATTACCTAGCGGGTCTAGAGGGCGCCACCGTTTCGACAAGTCGCTTTGGACCTCTCCGCACGGAAGTTTAGCTTTCGCCTTCCGGTGGAACAGTTGCAAACGTCGCAATTGGCGCCGATCGAGCGGATTGGACGTTTGGTCGTGACGGTTTTGGCGGTTGTCTCAGGTCGTCGCCGGGTTGGCGAAGTTTTTCACAGCCGCGATCTGGCTGGCGCGGCGCTTGACGATCGCCACGAACTCGCCCGTCTCTGTGCACGCGGCCGCCTCGGGTTCGTCAAACGTGAAGCGATCCGCGATAAAACGCCCGTGCCGCAATTCGACGATTTCAGCGGCGCTCAACGTGATCTTCGGCAAGTTCGCCACCGCCAGGGCGGCCGGTAGTAAGTAGTGGTCGACCGATGAGTGTTCGATGTCGTCCAGCGGAATCGCCCGCTCGACCCGGCAAGAGCCGACGGCCGTGCGGATCAATCCGGTCATGACGGCTCCACTGCCAACCGCCTCCCCGATGTCGCGGCCCAGCGAGCGGATGTAGGTGCCCGAGCCGCACTCGACTTCCAGCGTGAAGTGGGGCGGTGAGTAGTTGACTAGTTCGCAGCGGTGGACGCTGACCTGGCGGGGCTCCAAGTCGACAATCTCGCCACGCCGCGCCAAGTCATACGCCCGTCGGCCGCGCACTTTCAACGCCGAGAAAGCGGGGGGCCGCTGTTGAATTTCGCCGACGAACGCTCTCGCCGCGGCGGACAACTCCCCGCTCGACGGCTCGCGAGCGTTGGCGACGGGCTCCACCGTTCCCTCGATGTCCTCCGTATTGCTGCGGACACCTAGTTGGAACTGGCCGCGATACTCTTTTCGCGTCTCCTGCATATAAGAGACCAGCCGCGTGGCGGCCCCCACGCAGACGACCAACACTCCTTCGGCGAGCGGATCGAGAGTGCCCGCGTGGCCCACCTTTGCCGGTCTCACGATCCGTTGGATCCGATTGACGACTGCTCGAGACGACAATCCGCGCGGCTTGTAAACGTTCAATATGCCAAACATGACCGCTGCTCTATTCGTCCGTGACGTTGGCGATTGGGAACTGGTACAGCGCGGCGATATCGGCCGGACACGCTCGCTCGATTGTCAGCATCCGGTTCAGCACGTCCGCTCCATGGTCGACGCCCCGCGACAGCAGTTGGTTCATCTTGAATTGCAGCACCTTATGGAATTGTCCAACCTGGTTGCCAGAGTGACCGAGCGGAAACTCGACAAGACCGCTCGCCAGGACTCCCCGCAGCGAGTGATGAATCTCCACAGCGGTCGGGATTCCAGCCGGATAGCGGCGATCGAATTCATCCCCTCCATGCAGCACGTCGATCTTCTCCATCCACCGCCGCGTGTCGGGGTGAAACAGGGCGTCGTCGCAATAGTCGTCGATGTTCAACATCAGCTCACACCATCCACACTCCTGTCGTTCGAATGCTTTTCGCAACAGTGTCGCGATGATGTAGAGCATCGAGTGGTCGGCCGATTGTCGCGTCCGCGGATCGCGTTTGGCCGGATCGCAGATGATCCCAAACGCCGGCTCGTAAATGGAGATCCGCACCCGCTCGACGAGGTCGGGATCACTGAGCAGTTGCGGGTTTCGATCGAGCAGTTCGAGCAACGCGTGGATGGCGCCTGCCGACTGGTGTTCATAGAGTCCCAGTTTGAAGTGCATGCGCTGAATCGCGAAGTCGTCGCCGCGTTCACCGAGCGACAAGTCAAACGGGCTCACGTCTTGCTGCTGCGGCGGTTCGAAGAGGCAGAAGAGGGCTTGGCGATTGCGAAAGATATCGGCCGGTCCGATGAAGCCGCGGAGCGAGCGATGGACAGATTGCATCGCCGCTTCGGCCGTAATCGCCGCCGAAGCTCCTTTCGAGTCGGAGAGTTGGTGGCCGGCGCGAATTGCTCGGAACGGCACGTGATGCGCGATCACCATGCCGATCGCCGACTCGATCTGCTCGAGCGTGGCTCCCAGAGCGGCTCCGTAGACGGCGGCGCAGGCAACGCCGCCGTGCAACACATGATCGATCTTGTGATTCTTCAGCGCAAAAACTTCCGCCAACCGACCGCGAATCTCGTCGATCGCCAGCATCGCCAGCAACGTCTGGCGGCCGTCCCACCCGACTTGGCAAGCGGCGGCCATGGCCACCGGGTAGAAATCGTTGTGTCCAAACTCGCCGCTCGTCGCGTTGCGTTCGGGCGCGTAGCCAAAATTCGTGCCGTTGGCGTCGAGCTCTCTGACGGCCGCACAATTGGCGACCGCCGCCTTTTCGGGGGCGACAAGCTGCGACGAACCGAAACAGTAACCGCCGCGCTCGGCGACCGGATAGGCGAGCGCCTCGCGACGCAGCACCAGTGGAGCGTTCATTCCACTCGCCAGCGCGGCCACGGCGCAGGCGACGCTGTCGGCGTGCAGCAGCATTAACTGGTCAAATACTTCGTCAGCGACACTCTCAAAGGGAGCTGCCAGGAAATCGAGCGCGTACTGCGCGATCCCTCGCGCTTGGTTGGTGTCGCGCGGCAGTGATCTCAAGTCGCTCAACGTTCGTCTCGCCAGGGCGTCCGGTTTTCCAGGTGCAACGGTTCAATTATAAAGTAGCCCTATGAGCGATAAATCAGGCTTCCCACAAGTCCGCATGCGGCGATTGCGCTATCACCCAGCCATGCGGCGACTGATTCGCGACACCTCGTTGTCGGCGAGCGATTTCATCTTGCCGTTGTTTGTGCGCACAGGCGAACAGCAGCGTCAAGAGATTTCTTCGATGCCCGGTCACGCCCAATTGTCGCCCGATTTGTTGGCTGACGAGGCGCGAGAGGTATGGGAGCTCGGGCTTGGCGGCGTCATTTTATTCGGGATTCCGGACGAGAAAGACGCCTGCGGGAGTGACTCATACGATGACGACGGCGTCATTCAGCAGGGAATTCGGGCGGTCAAAGACGCGGCTCCGGAATTGCTGGTGATGACGGACGTCTGCTTTTGCGAATACACAGATCACGGCCACTGCGGCGTGGTCAATGATCGCACGGGTCGGATGGATGTCGACAACGACGCGACGCTGGAGCTGCTGAAGAAGCAAGTGCTGAGCCACGTGCGAGCCGGCGCGGACGTGGTGGCTCCCAGCGGCATGATGGACGGGATGGTGGCGGCGATTCGTGGAGCGCTTGACGAAGCCGATGCTCAGCACATTCCGATTCTCAGCTACGCAGTCAAGTACGCCAGCGCCTACTATGGGCCCTTTCGAGAGGCTGCGGAGAGCGCGCCGCAGTTCGGCGATCGCCGGGCCTATCAAATGGATCCGGCCGCGGCGGCCGAACAGGCGATTCGCGAAGCCGAGCTCGACTTGGCCGAGGGCGCCGACATGATGATGGTCAAGCCCGCGCTGGCCTATCTGGATATTCTCCGCTTAGTCTGCGATCGATTTCCCGGCGTGCCGATGGCGGCGTACAACGTTTCGGGCGAGTTCGCGATGGTCAAGGCGGCGGCGGCCAACGGTTGGGTCGACGAACGCGCAGTAGCGCTGGAGACATTGACGGCGATCAAACGCGCCGGCGCCGCGGCCATCCTGACTTACTGGGCGAAAGAAGCCGCTCGTTGGCTGGCGGACTAACAGCGAGATTTCAGGTGTAGCAAATACTTCAGGGAGCAAGAGGGATGTCGCGATCGAGGAGTGACGAGGTTTTTGCCGCCGCGCAGACTCTGATGCCCGGCGGCGTCAACAGCCCGGCTCGCGCGTTCGGGGCCGTGGGCGGCAATCCCGTCGTGATCGACCGTGGCGAGGGAGCCTATTTGATCGACGTCGACGGCAATCGCTACATCGACTACGTGTTGTCCTGGGGACCGATGATCCTCGGGCACTGTCACGAGAAGGTGTCCGCCGCCGTGCACGCGGCCGTCGATCGCGGGACCAGCTACGGCGCACCCACCGAAGCCGAGAACCGTTTGGCCGAATTGATCGTCAGCGCAATGGAGTCTGTGGAGAAGGTCCGCCTGGTCAATTCGGGTACGGAGGCGACGATGAGCGCCATCCGTTTGGCTCGGGGGTATACGGGACGCGACGTCGTGGTCAAGTTCGCCGGCAACTATCACGGCCACGTCGACAGTCTGCTGGTCGCCGCGGGAAGCTCCGCCGCCACGCTGGGCGTTCCCGACTCGCCCGGCGTTACGTCGGGCTGCTCCCAAGACACCATGGTCCTCGCCTATAACGATTCTCAGGGGCTGGTCGACGCATTCTCCGAGCAGGGCGAACGCATTGCGGCCGTCATCTTTGAACCGGTCGTCGGCAACATGGGCTGCGTGATTCCCAGCGACGAGTTTCTCGCGGCCCTTCGACAGCAGACCGAGGCTCAGGGAGCCCTGTTGATCGTCGATGAAGTGATGACCGGCTTCCGCGTCGCTTACGGCGGCGCGCAAGAACGGCTGGGAATTCGCGGCGACCTCACGACGCTCGGCAAAGTCGTCGGCGGTGGGCTACCCTTCGCCGCCTACGGGGGCCGCGCCGATATCATGGATCACATGCTGCCCGTGGGCAGCGTGTTTCAAGCCGGCACGCTGAGCGGTAACCCCATCGCGACCGCCGCCGGAGCCGCCACGCTGGAAATCTTGCGCGACGAGGATCCCTATCCGCGCCTGGAGGAGTTGTCGTCGCGGCTTGAACGGGGGCTCTCCGCCGCGGCGACCGACGCCGGAGTTGATCATTCGATCACTCGAGTCGGCAGCATGATGACGCTCTTCTTCAACCCGGACCCGGTGACCTGCTGGGATCAAGCGTCGCGGTGCGACAAGGAACACTTCGCGCGCTACTTTCGCGGTCAGCTGGAGCGGGGCGTCTATTTGCCCTGCAGCCAGTACGAAGCGCTCTTCCTATCCGCGGCGCACACCGAAGCCGATGTCGACGCCACGATCGCCAGCGCCGCGGCGGCACTGGAGTAGATTCCAGCGACCAACGGGAGCGGCAGCTTTGTAGCTACGTTCGCCAGAACGTGGAGGCGGCTCGTTTGATCGCCAGATCACCAGCGACGTCCGACGGTCTCAAGATCATCCGCGATCCTCCACTGCCACTTGTGGCGTTGAGGATTTGGGGCTTCCCTCAATCGACTCCAGGGACCAACGGGAGCGGGCGAACAACTACCGAGCGGCAGCTCGTCTTGTGAGTGGCACTGCCACTCGTCAATGCTGTGTCTGAATGTCTCTGTCACTTTGAGCGGTTGATTCACCGCTCGCGTCGACGTCAGGTTGCTTGTCAGCGGCGAATCGTGCGCGGAGCCGTCGTGAGACGGGCTTCTCGAACAAGTAAGTGCTGGCCAGCGACGCCAACAGGCCCAAGCTGAGCAGCAGCGGCAACTGTAGCAAAGCCAATCCTCGACTCGGCAAGTCGATCGCCCACAGCAGGCCCATCCCGGCGGCGATGACGGGGAGTTGCAGCATGAAGATCGAGAAACTCGTTTCGCCCAATGTCTTGAGCCAGCGCGGGCTGAGCATCCGGGACAACCAGCCTCGTCCCAACGCCAAATCGTAAACCACGATGAGGTAGAGCGGCGCCAGCGCGCCGTGGCGCAGTAGGAAGCGGATCGGGGCCAAGTCATTGCACAACAGCGCCAACGCCGCAGTCGCGGCAAGATCTCCCCAACTCGGCAGCGCTGAACTGGATGTCGCTCGCCAATGATCCGTGTACCGACTGATCTCAAATCGACGGGCGAGCGCAACACCCAAAAGAAAGTGAGGCAACCAAAACGGGGGAAACCGCATGATCAACTCACTCTGCCAACTCATATCTGGGAACCTCGCATGGCCGCCGAGCGAATAGAAGACCAGCGTCGGCGCGACGGAAATGAAAGGCAGCGCCACCAGGGCGATCGTCCAGTGATGTGGTTTCCAGGTCGTCGACACGCGCACCACCCACGGGAAAACCGCGTAGAAGAAGACGACGGTCGACAACGCCCAGGTGGGGAAGTTCCCGCTCAACGCCAATGGTGGAATCCACGCTTGAACTAACAAGAAGTTGGCTGCCATCCCGCCGAAGATCAACACTCCGTTGGCGGCTGCCTGGGAGGGTTGAGCTATCACGAACCCGATCGCGACCAAGCAACCTACTAACAACAGGAACACGTGCAGAGGATAGATTCTGGTGAGTCTGGCGATCCAGAATTGTTTTCTCGAAGTTGTCAATTCGCCCACCGGCGATACGTACAGGTAGGCGAGGATGAATCCCGAAATCAGAAAGAACAACGGAGTGGCGAACCAGCCTTGTTGAATCGCTGTGACAAACCACTTTGGAAACGGCTCGAACACGCCGCCCCCGGCCCGCATCCGACTTATCGCGTGGACGTGAAACGCGAACAGCTGCATGGCCGCAAAAAAACGAATGCTCGTGAGTGGAATGAGGGTCGCCCCGCTGGCCGCTGCGCTCAGTCGCCCGCTGTCGCCAGGGCTTTGCGGCTGCGACGCGTTGTGTGGCTGCGACGCGTTGCCTGAGATGTGTGGACGGGATTCAACCATCAGAATTGGCCTGGGGGGAAGTATCGTCGCGGAGATCGCGGTGGCGTCATCCATCCAACGCGGCGAACTGTTCGTCGAGCCACCGGATTTCGGATGCGACGCCATCGGCCAGTTCGGACTTTCGCAACGTATCGGGTAACACGTCCCAAGCGTATGTCTCGACTTCGTAGTGCTTGACATCGGCCTTGGCTCGCAGGGCCGATAGGCAGTCGATGATCTGCGGTTGCGATGTGCGAAGCAGCCCGAATTTCGCCAGGAAGATAGGCACGTGAAAATGAACTCGCCAGGCGCGGTTGCCAATTGCGCCCGCGCGGGCGGCGTCGATCGCGGCCGGTAGGTCGTCGAAGAAAGTCGCTTGGCCGTTTGGATCATCCACACTGGTCTGGTGCAGGTAACGGTCCTCCGCGAATGATTGGAGTTGCTGGAGCGCCGTCTCGCATCCGCTCGAGCTCAACTCGTCGAATGGAGCGTGTACGGCGGCCGAGACTTGCACCTTGCCGATTCCGATCCCGGCGCCGTCGAAGGCGTCGATCACGGCGGCTTGGTCTTCGAACATGACGGCCGCGTGACAGACGTCGTGGCAGACGCGGAGGTGACGGCGAATCAAATGTTCATTGCCCGCCGCCAGCAAGTACCGATCGAAGAAGTTGATGATGTCTTGACTGAATTGAATGACGCAACCGGGCTCCGGCTCAACGCACAAATAGATCAACCGTCCGGACTCGGCCTCGAGGCGAGCCATCGATTCGACCGCGTCGACCAGGTTTGCCGCCGCTTGTTGCAACTGCGACTCGCTCGGCGTCGGAGATCCCCAGGCGATCGGCAGCGTCGAGATGCTGCCTTCCTCATCTGGCGGCAGGATGCCGTGCAAAATGGAGATCAGTTGCTGCGTGTAGACCAACCGCTCGCTATCCCACCAGGTTGGCAGATAGACCGCGTGCTTCACGACCGGTTGATGGAAGTCGCCGTAGGGAAAACCGTTGAGTGTAAAGGGAAGCAGGCCTTGCTGGTTGAGCCATGTGGAGAATTCGCCAACACGGTTTTGCCCGACGAGCGAATTGGCCGCGTCGGCGCTAAGCCAGAGCCCCACACCCATCGGCGAGTCGGGGCGAACGCTGGCCTTGACGGCCAGTGCGTGGCGGCTGAGATTCGCCTGCGTGGCTTCAAGATCCGCGCCGGCGTGGACGTTGGTGCAATATCCGATACGTCGTTTCATCGCGACACTGTCCGAGGAGATGGGAGGTAAGCCCTCCAGTATCGCGCATCCAAAGACCGCTAGAAAGATCCCCAGCCCATCCTCATTCCCCGTTCCGCTATTTGGCGGCAAGTCGTTCGAGCGTGTTGCGAGCGTGGATTGCCTCGACGCCATCGCCCGCTTTTACCGCCAAACGAAACAGGGCCATCGCCACTCTCGTGTCACCGCGTTCTAACGCAGCTTCGGCCGAAGCGTTGTAGCGGGCCGCACGAGTCTCGCCGTCGTCCAGTTTGCCAGTGGGCGCGGAGTGGCGCTCGGGTTTGTTTCGCTTGGTGCGGGGCAGTCGCGGCTCCTGATGCGTGTCGTTGCGTCGCGGTGCGGCGTTTCCCGGCATTCCACCACCGACGAAACCGCCGCCCATGCCGCCGCCACGAATCAACTGAGCGAAATAGAACGACGACTGGCGAGGAATGTTCGCCATGCTGCCGGCGCTACTTCGCGAGAAGCGGAGGTTGTTTCCGCCGCCTCCACCGCGGCTGCCCTGCTGGCTCGGGCACTGTTGGGCGTGAGCGACCACTTGGAGGGCGACCAACGCCAATCCAAAGGTCAATGACTGCAAGATCGTTCCTCGCATCATCTTTTCTGTTCCTGGTGAATGGGTGCGGGTGCAACGACTTGTGAACGACTTGTGGTTGAGTGATTCGGTCACAGCGGCGTCTGTGATGTTCCAGTCACTCCGTGGATCCCTTGTTTGCACTTCTGTTTGCATTTCACCCGATTGGCGGGCATCTGTCGAGCAAAAAGTATTGCCTCCGCGGCGGTGCGAAACGAAGTGAGGTTGGAGGGGGGCGCGCGACGCAATCCAACGGCCGGAGACAGATCCAAACTCCACAACAGCCATGACTTTTGTTTGGCGTAATTGGTCCGCACGATTGTGTTGGGGTGCAATCGCAGTAGATCGCAAATAGAGAGGCGTCACTGGTCGACGCTAGAGAAGTGCGATGTCGATCGACGCGCGCCATGTCTCGCCGGGCTGGAGAATCATCAGCCCTTTGCTCGTCGGGTCGTCCAGCGCGATGGCGCCGGGAACGCAAGTGTACGGTTCAATGCAGACCGCCTGCCGGTGCGGCGGATTGTAGACGACGCATTCACGAAATGAGTTGGAGAATGAGACGCTCACACCGCGTTTGGAGGACGGGTCGTGGATCGTGGCGACAACTCGCTCGTCGCCGGCCAGCAAGTCCGTAAAGACGTCGTCGAACTGCATCTGGCCAAAGGCTAATCCCGCTTGGAGTTCTTCGGCTCGCGGAACGTCGGTGATGCGGCCGGTTGGCAACATCTCGATTAACTCCCACTGTCGGCGAACCGGCAGTTGAATGCGACAGTCATCCGCGGATTCGCCACCGAGCGGCAGGCGGAAATAAGGATGCGATCCGAAGCCGCAGGGGAGTGGATGATCGTCTGGATTCGTAGCTTCGACATGGCAAGAGAGTCGGTTGCCGCACAGTTGATAAGCGACGCGCAAATGGAAATCCGCCGGCCAGCGGTCGAGAACATCGGGGGCGTCGACTGACGCTTGGAACTCGCCGACGACTCGGTTGTCCGCTCGCTCGATGTTCCGCCAGGGGCGGTTGTGGACAAAGCCGTGAATCGCGTTCCCGCGGCCGTCGCCCGCCTCCAATTCGTAGCTCTTTCCCTCCCAAGTCAGTTGAGTTCCGGGAATGCGACCAGGAAATGGAAAGAGGAGGGGCGCGCCGCTGCTGGAGGCTCGTTTGTCGCCGTCCGCAAAGCACTCTTCGGCCCACAAGAGATCGATCTCGCCCGCCTCATCGCGGACGATGAACTCAAAACAGTTCATGCCGAATCCGACCAACACCCGCGCGCGGGAGCCGGTTTGGGCGTCGCGAATTTCTACGCACTCGACCGCCATCGCGCTTCCTCTGTTGCCGTCAACTCCCGCAGTGATCTAGCAGTGATCTAATCGTTCGTTTCGCCCGCCGACTGGACGACGGGTGGCTCAAATCCCACTGCCGTCGCCCGCTTGATGCGAACGAGCGCCACCGACATCAGCGCTACGACCAGCGCCATCACGAGCGCCGCCTTATTGACCTTGCTCTGTGTCTGCTCGCGCAGCGCCAATGAGGCAAGTAGGTGCATGAGCCAGAAAGCGAGCAGCACAGAGAGAAGAAATGTGGCCGTCGCCACCATGTCTTGTCCCATGATTGCCTTCATGCCCGCCGCGGGGAGCTTCATCGCCAACCACATCCCCACCAGGATCTGCGCGAGTGTGGGCGTCAACGCCATGCGCGCACAGGCCGCGCCGAGGGCCTGACCTTCCGACGCCTCGATCTGCCCTTTTCGCCGCATTCGCGCCAAGTACAAAAGCAACGTGACTCCGGTGACGGCGAAGCAGGCGAGACCAAAGTGCACCGAGCGCGGTAAGACATCGCCGCTGGCCATCAATGAACGAAACGTCGAGTGGTTGACATGCTCCGTGGCGGTGATGCCGCCGTTGGCGATGTTCGACAAGACGACGAACAAGAATGGAAAGTGATAAAGCAGGTTGGACCCCGCCAGCACGGCGAGCAACATGCGAACTCCACGGACGGCGTCGCCCGCTTGGGGCGCCCGCGACCACCAGATGGCGTGCGCCAACATCAACACGACGGAAAACAGGTATTCCCAGACGCCGAACTGGAGCTTGTAGCTGAGCAGCCGCAGGGCGACGCGAAAGCCATCGCCCCAAACGGCGACGCCGACCAATACCCCGAGACCTCCGCCAACCAACAGCAGGGCGAAAGATTTCCACGCCAAGAACCGTCCCAAACGGCCGGCGACCGGATCGTGCCGCTCGCGCCACTCCAGCCAGATGCAGACCAACGGCCCGGCGGTCGCTACATTGACGCAGAGGAGATGGACGGCCAAGGCGAGGCCTCCGGCAAGATCAGCAAGAACATTCATCTGTGGTTGTTATCCCTTGGCGTGGTTTGAGTTGCGTTGACATTCCGGCCAAGTCAGCATTAGGATGACCGCCCAATTCGGGGCCGTTAGCTCAGTTGGCTAGAGCGCCGCCCTTACAAGGCGGAAGTCACTGGTTCGAGTCCAGTACGGCCCATTATTACAAAGCAATGGGGTCCAACAAGTTACGGGCCCGACCCCAGCTGACGCCCGAAATCCAAGCGTTCCAGCCTCTCTTATATCCCCCCCGTGGCCAAAAGTGGCAGTGCCACACACAAAGCGAGCTGCCGCTCGGTCTTCCTTCGTCCGCTCCCGTTGGTCGCTGGAATCCAACCAGGGAAGCCCCACATCCTCAACGCCACAAGTGGCAGTGCCACACACGAAGTGAGCCGCCGCTCGAGAGTGTTCGCCCGCTCCCCTTGGTCGCTGGAATCCAACCAGGGAAACCCCACATCCTCAACGCCACAAGTGGCAGTGCCACACACAAAGCGAGCTGCCGCTCGGTCTCGTTCGCCCGCTCCCGTTGGTCGCTGGAATCCAACCAGGGAAGCCCCACATCCTCAACGCCACAAGTGTGAAAGACAAGCATGGTCCGGTCGCGCCGGTTTTGTCGACTGCTTCCACTTTCGCCTTGAATCACTGGTGCCGGACGCCCTTAGGGCGACCGATTCAGGCGTGCTAATCGCCACTTGCGGCGCGTTCAAGATGCGGATTCATCGCAATTCGCACCTCGGAGGTGATTCCGTCGTGCAGAGGCGCCGACTTAAATGTGGGAAAGTTCGCCAGTTGTGTTCCAATCTGCGGTATGTCAGTTTTGGTAAACTGAGGGGAATAGGCGAATTTTTCTGAACAACAACGCGCGGCTCAACAACTTGGACTATGTTTGAGGAGAGAATGGCGGTTTGGGGCTTCGTGCTGTAAAACCTTAACGATTGCCAAACATTACCGATCCCTGAGGCCTCGATTTGTAATGTTGGTAATTGGCCAACTCCCCCCGCTAGCAATTGGTTGTGCAGTGGCCTAAAATGGCGAAGTTTTACGGTCAGAGCAACCGTGTTGTTTAGGATGTCGAGTTAAGACTGAGAATCTACTAGGAGGAGCAAAGATGCAGCGACTGAGTATCTTAGTTGCGGTGGGTGCGCTTTTGATCGGCCCGGCGATCGCTTCGGCTCAAGAGCAGAAGGATGCCGCGCAGAAAGGCGCAGCTCAGAAGGACGGCGCAGCCCAAAAGGACGGCGCGGCCCAAAAAGACGGCGCGGCCCAAAAGGGCGGCGCTGCTCAAAAGGACGGCGCGGCCCAAAAGGGTGGCGCGGCCCAAAAAGACGGCGCAGCCCAAAAGGGTGGCGCGGCTCAAAAAGGCGGCGCGGCCCAAAAGGGTGGCGCGGCGCAAAAGGGCGGCGTGAAGCCCGTCCAAAAGGGTGCGGCCCAAAAGGGTGGCGCTGCTCAGAAGGGCGCTGCTCAAAAGGGCGCCGCTCAAAAGGGCGCTGCTCAGAAGCACGCTCAAAAGCACTCCCAAAAGCACGCCCAGAAGGGTGCTGCTCAAAAGAGCGCTCGTATCAGTGGTCGTCTCCGTCGCTAAGCGAACGGAAATACCGCTACAAGAGTTAAAAGGGACGGTTTCTGCGTGAAACCGTCTCTTTTTTTTTGTTTAATATTTTCGTCCCAACGCTTCGACAAATGACCTGAGCGACGTATAACACCTACCTCGCCCCACCCCTACAAAGTCTGCCATATCCTCGGAGACCCTACGATGCGATTGGTCGTTGCCACACTCTTCATCTTCTCAATTGCCAACCTGGCGAACGCAGGGACAATCAAAAAGGACGAGGTCGAGTACCAGGACCAGAACTTCGAACATTGGTGGGGCGGCAAGCTCGAGTGGAACCTCTCCGAACTGCCCACCAAAGGCGCGGTTGAGGACTACCGGGTGCCTTATTCGGGTCACGATTACCCGGACAAAGGCGGCGGCACGATTCGCGCCATGATCAAGTACGACCGCGCCTTCAACGATGGGCTCGCCGCCGCCGCCTGGGAGAAAGAGGACGTCGGCGACAGACGCCGATTGCGCAGTCTGGAAGCGGTCGCCGACCGGCCTCGACGGCGCGGGCTGTTTCGCGGCGGGCTCTTCGCGCGACTGCGCAGCGAGCGGCAACCGTCTTGGTACGGGCACTGCAATGGTTGGACAGCCGCCGCAATCCGCCACGCCGAACCGACCAAGAGCGTCGTTCGCAACGGTGTCCGGTTTACTCCCGCCGACATCAAGGGGTTGCTGGCCGAGATCTACATGTATTGCGACTCCGAGTTCTTGGGTGGCGAAGACGCCGTGATCAATCCCGGCCTGATGCACGTTGTCCTGTCCAACTGGTTGGGCCGCGGCAACTATCCTCTGGGGATGGAGTCGGCGGTCGGCGAGGTCGTGATCAACTACCCGATCTACAAATACGAATCCAAGCTGGAAAAGATCTCCGACACCGAGACCGAAGTGCGCACGACCGTGACTTATCGAATGAACACCGGTCGGGAGTTCGACTCCGGGCCCGACTACTCGCGAACGATGGTCTTTCACTACATCGTCGAGACGACCGCCGACGGCGTGATCAAGGGTGGCCGTTATTACCGCGACAGCGCCAACATCGACATGCTTTGGTCGCCGCTCAAACCTCGCAACGCCGGTGAAGAGGGCAACGAGCGCGGCAACCCGCACGTCGACGTCGACAACATCCTGGCGATCTGGCGCGAGTCGGTTTCCGAGGACATCCGCAAGAAGTGGTTGAACATCGACCCCACCCCGGCGGACGCCATCGTCGACGAGGAAGAGGAAGAGTCGGACGCGACGGCGGCGGATGACTCCGAGGCGGGCGATGCGGCGGAAGAGAGCGAACCGCAAGAGAGCGAACCGCAAGAGAGCGAACCGGAAGAGAGCGAACCGCAGGAGAGCGCGATCGAGAGCGCGCGCCGCCGGCTGGATCGCGGGCTGCCGATTCGCTAGCTCGCCTCGGCCAGCATGCCCATGAATTGCCGCATCAACGGCGCGTTGTCGTGCCACGTTCGGGCGGTGATCAGATTCCCCTCGCGGACGGTTGCCTGGTCCACGTAACTGGCTCCGCCCTGCTGGGCGTCCAGCGCGCATTTGGCGACCGTCGTCACGGTCTTTCCCTGAATGATGTTGGCGGCGGTGAGAATCTCGATTCCGTGGCAGACGCAGGCGATCGGCTTGCCCGCGTCGTTGATCGCCTTGGTCGTCCGCAGCAGGTCTTGGTCGTAACGGATGTACTCCGGCGCTCGTCCCCCGGAGATGAACATGCCCGCGTAGTCGTCGGGATTGAGATCGCGGAAGGCGACATCCGCTTTGATGAAGTACCCGGGACGTTCCTGAGTGATGTCCCAGGGAACGCTGCTGTCGGGCGGGATTTCGTGCAGGACCGTGTGGTAGAGTCGCGCGTCGGGGCCGGCGACGACGACGTCGTAACCGTCCTCTGCGAGACGGAAGAACGGATAGAAGGTGTCGAGCGCTTCGGTGGCGTCGCCCAACGGCATCAAGATCTTCGCCATCTCTACGGCCCCTTCCCGGTGTCTGGTCTTTTCTGGTCTTGTCGCGCGGCTAGCCAAGGTCGATAGGTTGGCTCATCAATTCCCCGCGTGCAAGACCCTCCGGTGGAAAGAGGAAGAGCGCAATCTCATCGTCGTCTCAGCCGCGACGGATGCCGGCGTCGGCGAACGACTTCGCCAGCGATCGGTAGCTGTCGGTGGCCGCGGCGATCGGATCGTAACCGGGCTTCGAGTGAATCTGGCCGCTGACTTCGACGACCATGTCGCCCCGATATTTGCGCCGATTGACGAACGTCAAGTACTTGTGGTAGTCGATCGTACCCTGACCGGGCAGCAGGAACTGCACTCGTTTGGCGTCGCCGCGGGCGTCTTTCACATGGATGAAGATTGAGTATCGCAGCAAGGTCCTGAGCGACTCGATGAGATCCACATTGCGCAGTTGAAAATGGCTGAAGTCATAGGCGCACCGCAACGACGGGCTGCCGATCTTCTCAGCCAGCGCGACCGGATGTTCGGGCAAGTGCATCGCGCCGCCCACATGAGCCTTGATGGCGACGGCGTATCGGTGTTTCTCCGCGGACTTCGCCCAAGCCTCCAGTTCCTTCGCCATCGGCGCCTGGTCGCGTTTCCAATTCTGGGGACGGCCGCCGAGGATCGTTTCAATGACCGGCCGCGCGACTCCCAGCCGCTGGCCGACTTCGGCCGCCCGCTCGAGACGGACGAGACTTTGCCGGCGGTGCGCCTGATCGCCGAGCAGCGGCAGGTTTTCCATCAGCGCCGACAGCCGCATGTTGTGATCCTTGAGCGCCGCGATGGTTTCGTCGTACTTGGCTCCGTTCCATTTGCCGCTATCGCCCGGCCAGTCCGGCATCACCGGCAGTTCGACGCAGTCGTAGCCGATCTTGTGACACGCGGCGATCGCGTCCACGGTGGTCATCGATCGCGCGCCGTAGAGGCTGAATCCCAACCCGATGCCCGCGGGAGTCGCCGCCCGCAGCCGCCTGGGGCCGGCGAGTGTGATGGCCGAGGCCGCCAACAACCACTGGCGGCGGCAGATGGCGGAGTGCGTCTGCTCCTGTCGGCCGCCGGCATCGGCTGAGAGTCCTCGCTCCGCGCTGCAAGTGACGAGTCTTGAGTTCATTCGTCGGAGATCCTGTCTGGTGCGGGAGCAAAAAAAATCGCGAACGCGGGCGGGCCCGTGTTCGCGATTGGTTTCAAGCCGGCGATCGCTTACAGCTGGTAGCCATCGCGGTATTCGTGTTTGATCAGCCAGTCGAGATCGGGAGCGTTGCTGGCCGCCAGCTTCTTGGCGTCCCACTCGATCTTCTTACCGTCGGCGAAGACCGCCAAGTTGCCCAGCAGGACGACTTCGGTCAACGGGCTGGCGTACTCGGGGAAGTTCGCCATCGCCGGATCGCCGCCGCGGATCGACTGCACCCACTCCTTGAAGTGGCCGGGAGAGCGTTTGTATTCGACGTCCTTCGGGACCTCGCCGCCCTCGAGAACTTTGAAGTTCCCGCCGTAGTCGCCGGGCGAGTAGATGGTGCCCTTCTCGCCGACCAACAGCGTGCCGCTGCTGGAGACCTTCTCGCCTTGGAACAGTTTTTCGTCGGGAAGTTTCCCGCCGTCGTACCAGGTCATCGTCAGCGCGGCGCGACCGTTGCGCTCGGGGAATGCGTAATCGATGACGGACCACTGCGGATACGTTTCTTTGTTGTGGCCGGACGTCTTCGCTTCGACCGAAGTCGGATCGCGCAGATCGAGCGCCGCGAACGGCATGTTCAACGTGTGGCACGCCATATCGCCCAGCGCGCCGGTTCCAAACGCCCACCAGCCGCGCCACTTAAAGGGGTGGTAGGCTTCGTGGTACGGACGGAATTCGGCGGGGCCGATGAACTCGTTCCAATGGATGTGGCCAGGCACGGCCGGCTCTTCCTTCGGACGATCCAATCCCTGCGGCCAGACCGGTCGGTTGGTCCACACATGAGCCGATTTGACAGTGCCGATAAAACCGGCTTGCACTAGCGCGGCCGCTTTGCGCAGCCCCGGGTTCGCCGTCCCCTGGTTGCCCATCGATGTGGCGCACTTGTTTTCCCGAGCCAGTTCGCCAAGGCGTCGCGCTTCGTAGATCGAGTGCGTCATCGGCTTTTGAGTAAAGCACGCTTTGCCCGCTTTGAGAGCCAAGGAGGTCGCCGGAGCGTGGTTGTGGTCCGGCGTGCTGACCGTCACGGCGTCGATCGACTTGCCGACCTTCTCGAACATCTCGCGGTAGTCGTTAAACTTCTCGGCCTTGGGCCATTTCTTCGCGGCCTTGCCGAGGTTGTTGTCGTCGATGTCGCAAATGGCGACCATGTTGCCGCTGCGCCCCGCATCGTTCGAGTCGCTCGTTCCTTTGCCGCCGACGCCGACGCTGGCGAAATTGATCTGCTCCAACGACGACTTGCTCTCTTGAGCTTGGACGCCCGAGGCGACGAAAAAGCCAACGCCGCCGAGCGCTGTCGTCTGAAGGAAGTCACGACGATTGTTCCGGTGACTCATCTACCTACTCCTAGTTGGCAAAGGGAAATGTTTTTGGATGTCGTTGGGATGAATGGACAATGCCGCAGTGGGCAGGTCCCATGAATTGCGGCCTACAGTTTAGTTTCCTGCGGCACGGGCGTCTACGATCCAGGCAACCAGTTCTCGCCGCCGCTGGATCTTGTGACTGGCCGGCTGGCGGGTTGGCGACGGCGATCCTCCGCCAGAGCCCATCATTTCACGCCTTGTTTCGCCCCACTGTGCGTGACGGCTCGGTTACTTTCCGATACAGAACTTGCTGAAGATCCGGTCGAGGACGTCGTCCGTGTAGACGGCTCCCAAGACGCGTCCGAGATGGTCCAGCGCTACTCTCAGTTCGGCCGCCACGAGCTCTTCGCCGGCCCGATCGGCGGCGCAGCGGGCGGATCGCTCGAGGGCTTGGACGGCCTGGTCGACGCTATCTCGGCAGCGGTCGGCCGTGTTGGCGACAGCTGATGTTTCGGTTGCACCCAACGCGGCGGCCACCGCTTGGCTCAACGCAGCCAGCCCCGCTCCCGTCCGTCCGCTGACGGCCAGGCCCAACGTGGGGCGGACCGTCGGCAGATCGGATTTGGTGTCGACCATGATGGTCTCCGCCGTTCGCGAAGCCAGTTGCCCGCGGTCAAGATCGTCGAGCGGCTGGGAGATGTCCAAGCACAAGAGAGTCACGGCGGCGGTGGCGACCTGGCGATGCGATCGTTGCTGGGCGTCGGCGTCGACGATCGAAGTCGCGGCCTGTTCGACGCCCGCCGTGTCGATCAGTTCGACAACGCGTCCACAACAATCCCAAGACGCACTCACGTAGTCACGTGTGGTTCCTTTGGCGGCGGTGACGATCGACTGCGACTCGCCGATCAGGCTGTTGAACAGTTGGCTCTTGCCGACGTTCGGTCGACCGGTCAGCACCACGCGAGCTCGCTGGTCGGCGATCGACCGCGTCTGCAAACGAGCGGCCACGCCGCGCAGCGACGAAAGCGCCTCCTCGATCGACTCGGACAGTGCGGTCTCCTCAATGAACTCGATGTCGTCCTCAACGAAATCGAGTCCAGCTTCGAGATGAGCTAGAACGTCGAGAAGATCGTCGCGGAGTGTTTTGAGTGGGGCGCCCAAGCCGCCGCCGAGTTGTTCGAGGGCCACTTGCAGTTCGCGATCGGAGTTGGCGTCGATCACACTGAGCACGGCTTCCGCTTGAGTCAGGTCGAGTCGACCGGCGAGGAAGGCCCGCAGCGTAAACTCGCCAGGATCCGCCAAGCGGGCCCCGGCGCTCCGAAACCCGCTGACAATCGCCTCCAGCAGCGGCGGACTTCCCACGGTGTGCACTTCGACGGCCGGCTGTCGTGTGTAACTCCGCGCGGCCGGCCAGATGTAGATCGAGCAGGGGACGCTTCCCCAGGGCCGGGGCAATTGAAGCGGTTGTTCGACGACGTGCGGGCGCGTCGATTCGGCGCGGACACCGAGCCGTTGGAGGCATGGGAGAACTTGCTCGCCAGTGGCTCGCACGATGCCGCGCATGGCGCCGCCGGGCGCGGAGGCGACGGCGACGATCGTGTCTTCCAACTGCATCGGCTGAATCGGCCTGAGCGGCGAGCCGCCTCACTTGGCCTTGCGCCGCTGTCGTCGTTTGGCCCCGCCGGAGCCATTGCGGCCCGGCTTGCCCGACGGTTTCGAAGGCGGCGATTTCTCAGGCTTCTTGGCTCCCTTCGGCTCGGCCCCGCCGTCTTTCTTGAGTTGTGTTTTGGGGAGGAACAGTTTGCGCTCGGTGATACCCCACAGACTCGAAGCGATGAAGTAGATGCAAAGCCCGCTGGCGACTTTGTAGAAGAGCACGCCGATAAACAGCATCATGTACTTCATCATCTTCTGTTGCATCGCCGTTTGCTCGTCCGTCGCCGGCGGCGTGAACATCTTCTGCTGAACGAGGAACAGCACGACCGTCACGATCGGCAGGATGTTGAAGTAGGGACCGAGCCAGCCGGCGTAGTCGGTGAACATGGGCCATGCGCCGATGCCCCATTCCCAAAACATGTCGGGCCCCGCCAGATTCGAACACCAGTTGATTCCGGGAATCAGCGAGGCCTGTCGCAACTCGACGTCGACGGACAGACACCGGTACAGTCCGATGAAAATCGGCAACTGGACGAACATCAGCAGGCAGCCGCCGAACGGATTGAAGTTGTGCTTTTTGTACAGTTCCTGTTGAGCCGCCATCCGTTTATCGGGGGCGTTCTTGTGCTTCTCGGTGATCGCCTTCATCTCAGGAGCCAACTCTTGCATCATCTGCGCGTTTTTGGCCGCCTTGCGACTGATCGGGAACATGCAGCCGCGGACCACGATCGTTAAGCAGATGATCGCCAATCCGTAGTTCCGCACGACGTATTCGAACATGTGCAGCAGCGCGCCGAGCGGCTTGGCCACCCAGGGAAACCAACCGTATTCAATGCACTCGCCCATGTTGTAGGCGTCGAGCACGTCGGACCTCTTCGGGCCGGCGAAGACGCGGTAGTCGCTCGTTTCCTTGGCGCCGGCTTTCAATGTGTGCGACGGCGGCTCCAGCCGAAAGGAGATGTTGCCCGTGCGGACGAGTTTCTTCTTGAGAGTCTCGTGCGGATTGAACAGGTAGGGCGTCGCCCGATTGAACATCAGCGGCTCGTCGTTGGCGATCCCGACGGTGAAGTACTGTGTGTCCAGTCCGATGTAATGCGTGAGGCGATGATCTTGACCGTCCTGCTCGGTAAAGAGCGCCTGGGTGGGTGACTTGTCCTTGCGGGCTTGCTTCCAGATTTGCGTGGCGCTGCGGAGGTTGTGCCCGAGTCGATCGGATTTCCAGACGACGTCGCGAGCTCCGGCTCCGCCCCACGAGGGGTGAATCTTGTTGAGATACCACCATCCTTCAGTCGGCAAGCCGTTGGGGCCGTCGATGCGCAGCGAGTAGCTCAGTTGGCTGTCGCCCGTGTTCTCGACATCGACGCTCATCGTGAAATGATGCCGGTGGTCTTCATCAGAAACGTCGCTGAGACGAAATCGCTTGACGACAGTCAGCTCACCCGGCACGCCGACTTCATCCATGGCGGCCGCGGAAATCGGAAACGAGAACGCGATCTCATTCTCCGTTACTTCCGCCTGCCAGTTGTTGTTCCACAGCGACGGCATCCCTTCGATTTCTTCATCGATCTTCGTCGGTGCGAAGACCTGCTCCTCGCCGGCGGAAAGCGATTGCAGCGAGACTCGAAATGACCCGGGATGTCCGGCCAGCACGCCGCTCACCAAACGTTCGGGCTGGATCAACGGCAACGCGCGGTCCGTCAGCGTCGCCGTCAACGTCTTGACGCCGCTCGCCCGTTCAACCTGCAAAGTCAAAGTGCCGCCCGGTTCCGTGCCGCGCAGCAACTCGCGGATCCCCAGTTCCGGATCCGCCGGCCGATCGCCGACTCGGAGAATCAGATCGCCGACTTCAATCCCCGCGAGGTCGGCCGGCGTGCCCGCGCCGACAACCTGAACTCGCAGACCGCGCGGCTCATTCTGCAAAGCCAGGAACCCCAAGTACCCGCTCTTTTCGGTCAGATCACGGTAGCGAAGCTCGCCATCCTCCTCGCGCTCCACAAGTTCCACTCGCACCACTGTGGCCCCGCGATTGGAGAAGTAGACCTGCAGTGGACCGGCGCTGCCGTCAAAACGGCCCATCGAGTAATAGGCGGCGGGAATCTGCTGACCGTCGCCGGGATCCTTGTCACCGGGATCCTTGTCAACGGGATCCTTGTCACCGGGGTCCTTGTCACCGGGGTCCTTGTCACCGGGGTCCTTGTCACCGGGGTCCTTGTCACCGGGGTCCTTGTCGCCGGGATCCTTGTCGCCGGGATCCTTGTCGCCGGGATCCTTGTCGCCGGGGTCCTGATTCTCAGGATCCGCGTCTAACGGATTCTGGCCCTCGCCGCCGGCGACGGCCGGCTTCTTTTCGGGTGGCTTGAAAAAGACCTGCTGGATAGCCGAATAGGACAGCAGAATGCCAGTCGAAACAACGAGGAACGCGACGAGCCGTTTTTCCACAATTCAGCCTTTACCGTTGTTGAATCGCCACTCGGTCGATGTCCGTCCGCACGATGATTCTAAATTGTTACGCGCTCCAGGATTAGTGCGTATGAGGAGTATTCCACGGGGAGAGCCCGATCTTGCCTGACGATTGGTCAGCGACCCTCCCGCAGGCGGTCGCCGAGAAAATTGTCCAGTTCGGCGATGGCGTAGATTTTCTCGACGGTGTTTTCGAGCGGGTATTCGACGCGGCGGAACTGCAAGTGGTCGTCTGTTTGGACAACGTAGCTGGCTCTGGGATCCGCATCGCGCGGTTGACCGACGCTGCCGACATTGATCATGACCTTATCTTGTCCCATCTGATACTCGTCATGGACTTCGGCCGGGGAGTAAAATCGCCCATTTTCGGTGAAAATCCCGGGCACGTGTGTGTGGCCTTGAAAGCAATGGTGCTCGATCAAGCTAAAGATCTTCTCGATCTTTCGCTTGTTGTAGACATCTTCGGGGAAGACGTATTCGTTGAGCGGATTGCGGGCGGAGCCGTGAACAAAAAGCGACTTATCCTGGCGATGGGTGCGGGGCAGTTCGCAAAGAAAGTCCCACCGCTCACGGACTTGCTCGGCCGCGCCGTTGGGCTCCTCTAACTGGCTGCGAGTCCAGAAGATGGCCCGTTCGGCGCTGCTGCTGAAGCCTTCGGGGTCGAAGAGAGCTCCCTGATCGTGGTTGCCGAGGATGGTGAGATCGAACTGCATCGTGACGTCGATGCATTCACGAGGGTTGGGACCATAGCCGATGATATCGCCCAGACAGTAGATTTCGGTGATTCCCTGAGACTGAATGTCGTCCAGGACGACGGTCAGGGCGTCGAGATTGCCGTGAATGTCGCTGACGATCGCGCGTTTCACGGCTGGCCTTCAAAGCGGGTGGGCGGGGGTCGCCGGACACTGATCGTAAACTTCGTCGGCAACAGAGGTTGAGTCTAAGACTCTCCTGCCGGAGTGGTCAAGAGGACTATCGTCACCGACCGCCCTGCAAGCGATCGCCCAACATGTCGTCCAGATCGGGCGTGTTGTAGATCTTCTCGGCCGTCTCGCCGAAGGGGTAGTCGATTCGTCGGAAGGTGACAACTTCTTCGACCGTATCGAGAACGGCGTAGCACGCGCGGGGGTCGCCGTCGCGGGGCTGGCCGACGCTGCCGACATTGATCATCGCCGGGCGGCCCGAGAGCTGGAACACGAAGTCCATGTCTACCGGGCTGATGAACTCACGGTCGCTCGTGAAGACACCCGGGATATGTGTGTGGCCCTGAAAACAGTACATCTCAATGCGAGTGAACAGAGCGTCCATTTTCCGCTGATTGTAGACGTCCTCGGGGAAGACGTATTCGTTCGTCGGATCGCGCACCGACCCGTGGACAAATAGATGCTCGCCCTCGCAATAGGTCCGCGGCAACTCACCGAGGTAGTCCCAGCGGCGGTTGATCACCGGCGCCGTGCCGCGGCTTTCCAATTGGTCGCGCGTCCAATAGACCGCTTGCAACGCGACCGGGTTGAATCCGTCCGGATCGAACAGAGCGGCTTGGTCGTGATTGCCGAGGATCGTGATGCCTGCGACATCGATAATCTTGTCGAGGCATTCACAAGGGTTGGGTCCATATCCGACAATGTCACCCAGACAGTAGATTTCGGTAATCGACTGCTCGCGAATATCGTCGAGGACGGCTTTCAGCGCTTCGTAGTTGCCGTGAATATCGCTAATCAGGGCTCGTTTCACACCCGTACCTCGTCTCCCAGACTTTCCGCGGCGAGCGCGGTCGGCGCCCACGAAAGCACTGCCTCTGTATCAGATCTTTCCCTAGATCGAGTGAAACGCCCTAGTTTACTCAGGGTCCACGGTGGAGTCCATGGGCCCGCCCTCCTGCGAAGTTGGCTTTGGGTGTGCGAAGAGCACGGGGAAACAAGTAGGATAGAGCGCCCGTTCCGCTGGCCACCCGCCACCCGCCTTCTCAGCTTAGCGAATCGACCTGAATCAATCCCGATCACTGCGACATTTTCCCAACGACATGCGACTTTTAGCACTTGAGACATCGACGACACCGGGCAGTATCGCACTATCCGAAGACCGACAGGTCACAGCTCATCAAGTGCTGTCGGCGGAGAGTCGCACGGCCCAGTCAATTCTGCCCGCTGTCGACAAGATGCTCACCGACGCCGGTTGGGAGATTTCGTCACTTGACCTGATCGCCGTTTCTCAGGGACCAGGCTCGTTCACTGGATTGAGAATCGGTGTCACCGTTGCCAAGACGATGGCGTACGCGTTGGCGGCGGAGTTGATTGGCGTCGACTCCTTGGCGGCGCTGGCTCACCAATCGATCGCCGCTGTGCCGCGCGGAGCCTGCGTGCACACGATCGCCGACGCTCAGCGAGGCCAGTTGTTCGCCGCCGCGTTTGTGGTCGCCGATGGTCGAATCGAGCGGCGCGATGAAAACCGGATCGTCGATCCCGCCGAGTGGCTGCCGATGCTCTCCGCAGGCGACGTGGTGACGGGAACGGGAATGCGGCACATCGACGTGTTGCCCGACGACGTCATCGCGCTCGACGAGACGGCCTGGAAACCGGATGCTCAGGCCGTCGGGCAGTTGGCGCGTCAGCACTACGCGGCCGGACGCCGCGACGACTTGTGGCGGATTGCTCCCGCCTACTATCGTCTCAGCGCGGCCGAAGAAAAAGCGCAACGGAAATAGGGCTCCGCGTCGAAAAGAGCACCATCCATGCGGGCGACGATCATTATCCCGGCGATCAACGAGGCGTCTCACATCGAAGGGGCGGTCGACAGCGCGTGGCGAGCCGGCGCGAGCGAGGTGATTGTCGTCGATGGAGGCAGCCAGGACGGTTGCGATCAACTCGCCGAACAGTCCAATTGCCGCTTGCTGCGCTCTCCCCCGGGTCGCGCTTGCCAACAGAATGCGGGAGCGGCCGCGGCGACTGGTGATGTGCTCGTTTTCCAACACGCCGACTCCTACTTCGCCGCCGGCGCTCTCGCTCAACTAACGGAACGAGCGACCGACCCCGCCGCCCAGTGCGGAGCGTTCTATCAGCGTATCGACGCCGACGGCGTGCGGTACCGGCTGCTCGAACGCGGCAATGCGTCGCGCGTGCGGCGACTGGGAGTCGCCTACGGCGATCAGGGGATCTTTGTCCGCCGCGAGTTGTTTGAGCAGATCGGCGGGTTCCCAGAAGTGCGACTGCTGGAGGACCTGTTGCTGCTGAAGGAACTTCGCCGCCACAGTTGGCCGCAACTGCTGCCCGGGCCGCTGCACATTAGCGCTCGACGTTGGCAGCAGAACGGCGTCATTCGCCAAACGCTCCGCAACTGGCGAATCTTGATGGCCTACAAGCTGGGCGTGAAGCCGGACGATTTGGTCAAGCACTACCCGCGACACGACAACCGACGAGACAGTACGGACGAGCGCGCCGATTCCGCGCGCTAGGACAAGCTAGGACAAACTGCCGGGATTGTGGTTGTTCGCCTTCGGCAATCTGGCGATAACGGACAGGTTGCTGGGCTGTCCCGCGAAGACCTTTCATGCTGGGCCGACTGATGACTTCAACTACTCCCACTCGCCCAACGCTCAAACATCCGTACCGATACACTCGCGACCAAATACTATGCGGACTCAAAGCGGATTTTGGGTGGAGCGATGAAGTCGACGAGTCGATCGAGTTGCCGACGCTAGACTTCGAGGGCGATCTGGAGGACGAATTGTGGGACGAGGATGTCGGGTGCCTCATCACGCACGTAGAGGAGAAGTTCGGCGTCAGCCGCAGCGTCGCGGAGTGGCGGAAGGTGTTCGGATTCGAACTCGTAACGCGGCGGGACATCACGTACATGGCTCGCGACGATTCACCGAGCCGGACGCTGGGAACGTTGCTCGACTTCATAGCCGAGGGGGCCAGTCCGGTCATTTTTCAGCCGACGGCGTTTGCGGGACGACCCTGCGCGATCGCCGGAGCGTTCATGGGATTGCGCGACCTGCTGAGCCGACAACGGGGCTGCCATCAGTCATTTGGTCCGAGCACACCGATCTTGGACGTCGTCCGCGGCGGAGAACTCGAGCGGTTTTGGAATCAGGTGCACTGGATGACACAAAAGACGATACCCGCCACACCATGGTATTGGTCGGAAGCGCCTCGCCTGTGCGGCGGCCTCGTCTCGCTGGTCGTCTGCTCGATCTTCGCCGGTCAATACTTCGCCGACTCCGCGTCCGCCATTCACCTGGCGGCCGCGGCGGTCTCATTGATCGCCGTCGTCATCGCCACGACGTCGCTGTTTCGGTATTTCACCAACCCGCTCCCCAGCAATCTTGTCACGTTTCGCGACTTGGCGACTGTCATCGCCGAGTCGGGCTGTGACGCCGTGGCCGATGTCGATTCGGGATCGATGGAGTGCAAGATTCGGTTCGATTGAGCGAATAGCAATAAATCACGCAAACCGGAGGAGCGGCAATGTCGTTTGGAGCTGGGATGGCGACTGGCATCGGTGCGGGGATCGCCATCGGTTCGTCCGCGGGCCAAAAGCGAGCGCTCAAACGAATCCACGAGCACTTGATCACCAACGACATGACGATTCGGGACAAGGGTGGTAAGCCGGTCGAGATCGATTTCGTGCTCGAACAATGTCAGTGTCAGCGCGGCGCGGCGGGAGCCTGGACAATCGTTGCGCTGGTCGCACTGCTCACCGCCACCGCGATCGGCGGCTTGGTGTTCTACCTGACGCTGAATTAGCGGTGAGGATTAGCGTGAAGTGACGCGATTGGGAGTCGCTCATCGATCCCTTCCTCCGCGGCCGGTTACAATTCAACTCGCTATCGGCAATCTTCGCTCACCCGAGACGATTCGATGCCACGGCGCAGCACCGAGACCGGCCACCGTCCGCGATACACGTTGCGCTCGCTGTTCATGGTGGGGCTGGTCGCGGCGTTGCCCCTGATCCTGCTAGCCAACTTCCGCCTCGCCAATTTCCGCGGGATCACCAATCGGCCCGACGATTTTTTGGCGTCGCCGATGCTCTTGATGGCGGGCGTTTTCGGCGTGCTGTTCTCTGCGGCCATCGGCAGCGCGCTGGGCGGATGGCGAGGAGCCAGCGCCGCCGCGGTCGTGGCAGGGGTCGCTTGGATTTCTGGAATGTTGGCGATTTCCGATGAGAATCGGGTGGTCGCAAACCAAGTCCCACCCCATATCGTGGCCGCCTCGGTCACCGTGCTGGCCACCGTGATCACTGCGTTCTGGCGCCGCAATGACGCGCTCTGCGATCCCTCCGACACGCTCGATCAATTGCGCGCCGCCCGCGACCAACACCGGTCGTCCGGCGGCGCGGCGCGAGACCGGGCCGCCGGCGCGGCCGATTCTGTTGAGTCTCGGGCGGCGTCTTCCCCCGACGAATGATCAGTTTCCCTCGACGATTGATCAGTGATCGAAGGGGTCGTCAGACTTCTGTGGGAGCGGTTTGTCGAGGGTCGATTCGAGTTGCTTCTTGCTCGGCGCGACTTCGGACAACTGTCGGTTGAGTTCGTTGGCGGCCTCGATCAACTCGGCTTTCTCTTTTCGCCGCACGGTCAACTCGTCCTCGAGAGTTTGCAGTTTCGCGACGTACGACTTGTAGAGCGGATGCAGGCGCTCGAGTGTCTTCATGTTGGCGGCGATTCTGGATTGCTCCGCGGCGATCTCCAACGCCAGTCGCTCGGCCACCCCCAGTTGGTTTTGCCTGGCCTCCTTCGCCTTTCTCAATGCGAGCACGGACTGCAGGAGCTGGCGGAGTTCGTCGCCCGTCTTTTGCTCGCGAATCAACTCGTTGATGTCGCCCTCGGTCATGCCCGAGATCAACTCCGTTCGCGCCGACTTTCGCTGCTCCATCACACGGAAGCCGACGACCTTGCCGGCGGCGACGTCCGTCCGATAACGCAATTGGTCTTCCGTCCGCTCAAAGGGCTCGGCCGGTTCGATCACGCGCCACTCGTCTTCCGGATCCGGGTGTTGGATCAAGATCGCTCGTTGCTCGTTGGCGCGGTTGTCAAACCGGTACGTGTACATTCTCTGGTGGCGGTACTCGATCGTGACTCGTCCTGGACTGTGCGAGACAGACTCGATTGAGTCCACGTCTGGGGACACGATTTGCTGTGCCTCGATCTGCAAATCGACGGCGTAAGTGATCAGCCGCTGATCGCGCGGTGCGAGTTCGCCGATCTGCGCTTCGCCCACGAATCCGGATGGCTGAAACACGGAGACTGGTCCGGCCGCCAGATGCGTTTTGGTCGTGTTGTCGATCCGCACGCCGTGCATCAGTCGGGCTTCGTCGACGTCGGGTGTGTAGACGCTGAGCTGCGTGGCGGTCAGCGCCGCCGTGATGATCGGCAGCATGGCGGCCTGTCGCTTGCGGAGACTCACTCGATTGTCGAGCTCGTATTGAAAGAACGCGCCGAGCTCCTCCGCGGTCGCCACAGGTTTGGAGTCGGTGACGGGAATGATCGACGTGACGAACGGTTGCCCGCTCCCTCCCATACCACCCATGCCCCGTCCCATGCCGCCGAAGGTGCCGCCCATGCCGCCGAAACCACCCCCCATCGCGCCCGGAAACGTGGGGGCGGGCAGCCCGGCCAATCGGCTGGCGGCGTCGTGAAACTGGGGCTCCGGCACACCGGCGACCTGCAGCGCCACGTGCGGGCGAGTCACGAAGCGCGGTGCGGAAAGCGGCATCTGATAGGAGATCGGACGGCCGCTCACCAGCGACAGAGAAACTTGATCCCAATCGGTTTCGCCCGTGTTCTCGACGATCGCCCAACCCTGCAGGCCGCCTTGGTCTTTGTCGTTCAGGACCAGCCGATAGCTGACTTTCCAGACGGGCGTTTGGCGAATGTAGCCGACGCGAACGGCTCGCTTCCCCTCGCCTTCGAAGCGAACGGCGAACTTGCGTTTTTCCAACCGGCGATTCTGGGAGAGAACGCGCAGCGCGTCATTCAAGTCGGCCTCGACCTCCGGGTTCAACAATCGCAAACCGGCGAGCTGATCTAACGAGAGCGACTTGAGGCCCTGGTCCGTCAGCACGTTGAGATACTCGACCACGCGGTCTTCGCCGGCGACGTCCTTCGCCTCCACACCGAGAATCGTGCCTCGAATCGCGGCGTCAATTCAAGCTCGACTTCTTCGCCGCGAAGCTGCAACAGCAACTCTCCCATGGTGGGAGCCGCGCGGAGATCGACGCTGAATGTCGCCAGCTTATCATTCAGCGATTGGCTGTTGCGGTAACTGATGCGAGTCGACCGCCCGCCCGTGTCTTGCACGACCATGCTCTTGAGCAAGTCGTCGATATCCGACACATCGAACGGCAACTCGACGTCCGCGTTGTCTTCAATCTCGCCTCGGTGCTCAAAGTAGCCCACGCCCGTGTTGAACAAGACAATCCGCTGGACGGGGAGTGAGACGGGAGGCGATTCGTCTTGACCGCGAACCAGATTGGGGACGAATGTGACGAGGAAGAGGCAGAGGCAGAGAAGTGCGCAAAGAGAGCAGGGGCGACCAAATCGCATGGGACCATCCTCAGTGAAATCGCGCCCCTGCGATGACCTGCATTGGTGCTAACCCAACGAGGATTCTAGTCACAACGCAGTTCGCTTGTAAATGTTGCCGCTGTGAGATTGCCAATCGCCGGCCGTTCGCGTACTCTCGGGGCAGGGGAAGTACAGAGGACTGACGATCTCGAAGCGCAATTGAATGTCGGCGAATCTCTTCGCCCGCTTCCCACCCTGGAAACTCGGCTTGCGGCCGTGTTGCGCGTGTCAAGGTGTGGCGGCGTTTTCCGCCGCAGCATGAAGCATCCTCCAAAACAAGAGAGTAGACAATGAAATCTCCTCACCGCTGGCCCCTGGCCTCGATAGTCATTGCGATTGCGACAGCGAACGCCACCGCCGGCTATGCCCAGACCGTGTCACCATTGCTGATCTTTCATCCGAAAGAACGAGAGACCTTCCAGAAGGAGGCGGCGTTGGACGAGAAGCTGAAACAGCCCGTCCGAGGCCAGCGTCTCACGATTGAGGGCTTGCCCGCCTGGCTTCAGAGATTTGGCGTCAAAGCCATCGTCGACGAGCGAGCGCTCGACGATATCGGGATTGGCGTGAAGCGAGCGATCAGAATGCCCGGCGGCCAACTCTCGTTGCGCGCCCACCTCGACCTGATCGCCAGAGGCAACGACTTGGCGTGTGTCAATCGGGACGGGATTCTGAGAATCACGACGCCCGAGGAGAATGATCTGAAACTTGCGACTCGCCTGTACGACGTGTCGAGCATCGTGTCGGTCGAGCGGTGGCGAGGTGAGACGACGATCGATTACGACACTCTGATCGAATTGCTGACTACTACGGTGTCACCGGAGACGTGGGAATATGTGGGCGGAGCCGGCGCGGTCGAGGGCTACATCGGAACGGGGCGGCCGATTCTGGTCGTTTCACAGACGGTGGATGTCCACGTTCACGTTCTCCGACTTCTCGAAACGTTGACGCTCGCCAGCGGCCGCAACCCGACGCTCGACCGCCGCAGGTTACCCCGCCGACGTCAAACGTTGGGCGCGTTTGTCAGTCCCTCGGCCATCCGCCGATCGTCCGTGCGGGTGTCTCATATTGTCAGCGGTCGGTAAGTCCTACCGAGGCTTGGCGACCACGTCTTCCCGCACCTCATCCTGGAGTTCTTTGAGCACTTGGATGGCGTCCAGCGGCGTCAGTTGATTGAGGTCGATGCTCTTCAGTCGTTCGACGACCGGGTGGTCGTAAGGCGCGAACAGGGTGAGTTGAATATCGCTGCGGGGACGCTGCTTGCCCGTCGCGCCGATCTTGGGACGGTTCTCTTCGTCCAGATGCTCCGCTTCCAATTGGGCGAGGATCTGCTTGGCCCGTTCGTTGACCGATCGCGGCACGCCGGCAAGTCGAGCGACGTGAATACCGTAGCTCTTGTCCGCCGCGCCGCCGACGATCTTGTGCAGGAAGACGACGTTGTCCTCCCACTCTTTGACGGAGACGTTGAGGTTGGTGACGGCGGCCAGGCTGTGCGCCAGATCGGTCAACTCGTGGTAATGCGTTGCGAACAGGGTGCGGCAGCCAACTTCGTCGTGGATGTGTTCGACGATCGCCCAAGCCAGCGAGACGCCGTCGTAGGTGCTCGTTCCCCGCCCGATTTCGTCGAGGATCACGAGGCTGCGTTCGGTGGCCGTGTTGAGAATCCGCGCGGTCTCGGTCATCTCGACCATGAACGTGCTCTGCCCGCGCGCCAATTCGTCGCTGGCTCCGACGCGCGCGAAGACCCGGTCGGCGACGCCGATCACCGCGCTCTTGGCTGGGGTGAAGCCGCCCATTTGAGCCATGATGGTGATCAGGGCGACTTGACGGATGTAGGTGCTTTTGCCGGCCATGTTCGGGCCGGTGATCAGCAGCACCATGCTGTCGCCCGCTTGGGCGTGACAGTCATTTGGCACAAACGTGCCCTCGGGCTCAAGGATGTCGAGCACGGGGTGGCGGCCGTCAACGATCTCCAAAGTCGGCTCGTTCACCAGCTGAGGCCGGCAGTAGTTGCGGGCCGCGGCCAGCTCCGCCAGCGACAGCAAGACATCGAGCTGAGCCAGGGCGAGCGCCGATCGCTGCAGGGCCCGCGCGGAGGCTTGGACGGCGGCCCGCAGTTCGAGGAACACATCGTACTCGAGCTGGTTGGCGCGCTCGTCCGCCGAAACGACCTGCTCTTCGTACTCCTTCAGCTCCGGAGTGATGAACCGCTCGGCGTTCTTCAACGTCTGTTTGCGGATGTATTCAGCGGGGACGTTGTCGCGCTGCGCGTTCGTCAGCTCGATGTAGTATCCGAAGACTTTGTTGAAGCCGACCTTGAGCTTGGGGACGCCGATCCGCTCGGCTTCGAGGGCCTGGTAGTCGGCGATCCATTGTTTGCCCCCGGCCGCCAGTTCGCGCAAGCGATCCAGTTCTTCGTGAAAACCGCCGCGGATGAATCCGCCGTCTCGCGCGTGCAGCGGGCAATCGTCGCCGAGCGCCGTGTCGAGCAGATCGGCCAGTTGCGGGCACGTGTCGATTTGATCATCGAGCGCAGTCAGGAGGCGGCTGTCGCGCGCCGCCAGCGACTCCTTGAAGGAAGGCAGGCCGGCGAGCGAACGGCCGATGTAGCGAAGATCGCGCGGACTGGCTCGCCCCGTCGTCACCCGCGCGACTAATCGTTCCAGATCGTAGACGCCCTTGAGCCGATCGCGCAAATTTTCGCGCAAGCGCGCAGCTGCGCGCAGCTCCGCGACGGCGTCAAGCCGCGCGTCAATGGCTTCGATGTCGGTCAGCGGGTTGGAGAGCCAGTCCGCCAGCGTGCGGGATCCCATCGACGTGGCCGTGCGGTCGATCATCGACAACAGCGATCCCTCGCGGCCGCCGTCGCGCAGCGTGCGCGAGATTTCCAAACTTCGTCGCGTGGCCTGGTCGATCTCCAGCGTTTGCCCCAGTCGGTAGGGCGTCAATCGTTCGATGTGTGCGAGCGAGGCTTTCTGAGTTTCCTGGAGGTAGTCGAGTACGGCTCCCGCCGCGCGAATCGCCGGCCGGTCGTCGTCGTGGAACCCGAATCCCTCCAGCGATTTGACGGCGAAGTGCTTGAGCAGCGTCTTGTCGGACGAGTCGCTCCCGAACGCCCAGCTCGGCCGCCCCGTCGTGAACTCGACCCCCAATTCGTCATCGCTCCACGATTCATCTTCGCTGACCAGGCACTCCGACGGCGCGATGCGAGCCAAATGATCCGCCAGCTCGCGGCGGGGCGCGCTGAGAGCGAAGAAGCGTCCAGTTGACAACTCGGCCCAGGCCAGGCCGACCCGCTCGACGCCGCGCTTGTCGCGGTCGCCGATGACGGCCGCCAGGTAGTTGCTCGCGCGGGGATCGAGCAGCCCATCGTCGGTGACTGTGCCCGGCGTTACGACGCGCGTCACCTCGCGCTTGACCAACCCCTTCGCTTCCTTGGGGTCCTCGACCTGTTCGCAGACGGCCGCGCGAAACCCCTTGCGGATAATTTTGCCGAGATAGGAGTCGAGCTGATGATGGGGAAAACCGGCCATCGGGATGGGGTTCT